>DAQP01000030.1 GCA_002504435.1 Euryarchaeota archaeon UBA438 | reverse complement strand
TTATCCGGATCCTCGATGAGGAATGCCATTGATATTACCTTGAGTCCATTTGGGCCGATAGCTGGGAAAATCTGTCCATCCTCTATGTGGAGTTCGACGTCTTCAAGGCCCAGCATCTTTGGAACGTTTGGTCCGGTTATGTCTATATCCATTAGGCCGACCTTCATCCCTCTTTTTGCAAGGGATATCGCCAAGCCAGTGGCTACTGTGGTCTTGCCGACTCCGCCCTTTCCGGAAAGTACCATTATTTTGTGCTTGATGTTGTCTCCCATCTGGGACATCCTCATCTTCCTCTGCATCTGCTGATATGCCTGCTCCATCTGCGCCCTTTGGTCGGTAGATGGCTGAGATTGCTCATCGTCTCCTGATGGATGGTGGCTAACAGGTGAGTCCGCCATGATTGGGGGCGGATGATTGGATACTTCAACTCTGTTAGGTGGAATCTACTATCGGAATTGGCTATATCGGTTGACTTCATTAAGGCCGATGAAGTGTAGATGTTGTGAAGATTCTTTTCGTCTGTGTCGGTAACACTTGTCGCAGCCAGATGGCAGAGGCTCTAGCAAAAGATTTGGGGCATTATTCGGAATCGGCGGGAACCCATCCAGGGGAAAGGGTGGCTGAGAACGCTATTTCTGTTATCGAGGAGCTGGGAATAAGCATGGAAGGGCAGTTTCCCAAATCGATAGGGGATATTGATGAAAGCCGATTCGACCTGATAATTAGCATGGGATGCGGGGTTGAGTGCCCCAATTTGCCTATAGACGAAGATTGGGGCTTAGATGATCCGGTTGGAGGGTCCATCGAGGCCTACAGAAAAACTAGGGACATTATCAGGAGTAGGCTGTCGGACTTGTCAAATTAGGTACCGACGCTTAGAAAAGTGATTCGGGTTTCCCCGGGCATACACGAGTGTAGTGTAGTGGTTATCACCCGGCGTTGCCAACGCCGGAACCCGGGTTCAAATCCCGGCACTCGTACCACTAAATACGGGTGATTCTAGTCGAAATCCGACTTTCTTATTGAGAGCAAAATAGCAGCTAGCCCGCACACGAAAAGCACGCTGATAGAAACTACGGCGATTGTTTCAGCGTTCTTTGAGAACCATCCCCTATTGTCCGAACAGCAATCTGATTTTAGGATCGAGAAAGTGTGCGTCTGATCTTCCAAATCTGTGGTTGAGAAGAAAATATCTGAAGCCCTGATTAGAACGGCAATGTCGCCTTCAGGAACTGATGGCCTTACGTTGAACTCGAGGGTGTAAACTCCATCTCCCAATACTCTGTCGCCTGAAGTCCCATCATCTACAAGCAAAAGCCAATCATCTGACTTGCCAATATCAGCCAATCTGCCTATTTTAGCCTGGACTGATGATACCCCATCAGGGTCATTGACGGTAACCTCCAGAGTGTGTGAAATAGCGACGTCTGTTGTTGGTGAATGCACGAAATGCTGAACTGTTCCATCATCGGAAATAGTAGTCTGAGATTGTCCCGAAGACAGGACTTCAATGTATTCTAACGAGGGGTTCTCGTTTTCTATCTCCAAGAGCGGGAGGAACTCTGGATTTGATACGAGAATGGTTTCACCTTCTCCATCGGTTAGCCTTAGGGGAATTACTCTGGCACCTGGAGATAGCGATGTTGGGACGGTGAATTGCCCTTCCCATGGAGTTCCTGATTGAGATGACGGTGGCGTTAGCTTTGTCAGAACTCCTCCTGCACTAAGGAGATCTACTGATACCTCAGAGACTCCGTGGCCGTCGCTTGCAACTACACTGACTGAAACTACGTCCCCCCTCTTTGCCGTCGAGGGAGAGAAGGTGACAGCGTCAACCCTCGGAGGGGCGTTTGTGATTGTCAGATTATGATATTCTGTAACTTGCGCCCAATAGTCGTTAATGATCACGGTAGCATTGAATTCGCCGTATTGGAGACCTGGATGAGTGACTTCGGCCGTCCATATGTCGTCATGAATGGTGATGTCTCCGCCTAGTCCACTATCAGAAAGTGAGACTATTCCCATTCCAATAAAGGACAGGTCAACAGATACTGAGATAACATCTGTATCGACGTCCACCACAATTACTTCCAGATGGGCGTTTCCCCCCTCTGTCAGTAGGATCCCCTCCCTGAATGAAGCCGATTCTATGGTTGGAAGGGTATTCTCATCTTCAGTGATTACTGATGGGTACAGGATCCTGTCCACGACCTGGTTCTCAACAAATGAGATTGTTCCGCTTCCAGTCTGATTATCGGAGAAGTCCACCTCTATCCAACGGAACACCTCGCTGAGTAGACCGGATAACGGCCCCTCGTTGATAACAAACCCTGATGCATAGCTGTCTGACCCGTATTCGCCTACCCATTGGGCGACCTCGACATCATGCCCGTCGACCGCTCTCTGAGTGAAACCGATGATCTCGACTTCTAGTATTGCTTCCTGGTTACCTGAGAGCACGAAGGCGTCTCCCACTATCACATTCTCGGGTGCGAATCCAGTCTCTCTTGATATTTGGAGGGATGACATAGGATTTGCTTGGGGCCTCTCGGGTTCGGACATTATCGGGGAGTCTTCTGGGTACTCGTTTGTCACAGTGCCATTGTCCTCGACGTATTGGTATCGCAGTGTTCTGTTGTACCAGTCTTCCTGGGGGACTGTGAATTCGTAAGTCAGGTTATGCTCGGCACCAAACTCCTGATCTATTGGGCCAAATGGAGTTGCGGAAACGTTGAACCAGTATTCATCCTGAATTTTGTTTACCTCGAAGAGAGTGCCATTGAAGTTTTCCTGGGGTCCACTGTCTACGATCTGCCTCACATATCCGAAGCTTCCCTCTGCGTCGCCGTCATAGGTGCCATCCACTATGATTGATTCGTGAGTTGTCTCGCCCCCGCTAGATTCAAGGTGAACTATCGGGACTGTGCCGTTGACATCTACTTGGAAGCCCTCGTCCTCAATCTCAAAGGCGAACTCTCCCGAGCCGGCCGCCTTGAAGAACTGGTCGACCCTAGTGTCGTCCTCCCATTTCTCCCTGATCTTGAGCTCATCTAGCTCGAAGGTGAAGTAGTCAGCAGCGCCCATCAGGCGGATAGATGCGTTTGCCTCTAGCTGAAAGTCCTCTAGCCTTCTATTTCCGTCGACATCCCACGTCTCGAAGTAGAACACCTCTATGCTTCCAAATATTCCTCCTGAGCTTTCGTTGTCCCCCTCGGCGGCGGATAGCCATCCATTCCCCTCTATCACTATCCTCTCAGTCAGGTGTCCGTCTGACCATGATCTAAGTATTGAAGCGTGACTGATGCTGACATGGATCCCGAGCCCCTCGGAGGGGCCTTGATCACTGGAGTATCCGTCTCTGAGTGTCATGGTCCCGTTGCCCTCCATCTCAAATTCCTGAATAGTGAGTTGTTGTCCTTCGTATGTCTCATTCAGCCATACTCTGTCGAGATTGAGATTAAGCATGAGCCCATTCGACTCTTCGTCCATTGTGTTGATTTGCATTGAGCCGTTTCCTAACTCGTTCGATTCCAGGGTGTCACCGCTCCTCTTCTGCCAGCCCCTTCCCTCGAACTCTATGCCTTGGGCATCGTCTTCTAGGCCCTCCATGGACCAAGTTGTCTCACGCGTGATTTCGTGGTCCTCTACAGGCTGGTTCCAGTTTGTAACGGTGATATCTCTACTACACGAGGCCCTAGTGCTCTCAAGAGAAATGGAAACCGTTTCCCCTAGGCTTGGGATGGTGTCGATGGCGATATCAACTTCCCCTCCCGCGCTGATGAAACTGAAGTTGGTCTGCAATAGATTTCCATCGACATCCCTGTGTAACGCGTCCACGGTTAGCGCACTTGGGGAGTCACCACTCTCGAACGGGGGGTCGAAGGTGACCCTGTATCGATGAACGAAGTCGAGATACTGGCCCGTGTCTTCAGAGAATTGTGGCTCATAGTCCCAATCTACCAGGATATCGCAGGATACGTCATTATCTGTCTGCGCTCCAACCATTGAGGCTTGGGTGCTTAGCAAGAAAACGCAAATTAGAGTTATAGCGTTGCTCGTGCGGCCCATGAGCGACCCATGCTGGAGTGACGTATCAATCAATTCCCGTCTCGACCATTTACAATCTAGAACAGCGGTTCTTCGTAATCGTCATCTTCCCCGGAGCGTTCCTTCCAGAGAGACACTGGAACATCCTCATACACATCCGAGTAGGGGTCTTCCTCCTTGCTGCGAAGAAGAGCGGCTGCGGCTGCGGCCTTCGCAAATTCCTCAGCATTGGCCTTGAACTTCCAGTAATGTATCCTCCATTCCCTTCCGTCCCAAAGTGTAGTTTCCTCTGACTCGGTGGTTAGGAGATCATAATCTTGCAACTGGTAGAACAAGTTCCTATCTGTAGGCTCCAGTGCATTGTCGATAATCCTGTTTGAGAAGCCAAAGAATCCGAGTGCATGCTCGGCGATTGATTCAGCCACTACCACTTCCATGTCAGTATCGACCTTGCTCCTGATGGCAGAAGTCAATTGTGCTAGCGTCAGACCCATCGCATAGTCCCCCGGACGCCTCTTCATAGAGGGGCGCTGTATTTCAACGGTCTCACGTCAGGTGCCAATATTGGACGAAAGTGGGCTGCGAAGCGATTATTCTGTGGAGATTGCACGGAGGAGCATGGAGGAAACGTGGGAGGGTAATTTCCTAGGGCTCAAGGAAGATGAGTTTGGACCTTGGGACATTGTTATTCTGCCTATTCCATATGAGATGACTACCAGTTGGGTGGAGGGTACTGATCGGGGCCCAAGGGCGTGCATAGAGGCTAGTTCGCAAGTTGAACTGTACGATCCTATTCTACCCTTGGACTTGCCTTGTGGCATGTCCTTTCACACGGCGGAAGAGTGGTCCTCTGATGCTGGTACCCTGAAGGGGCAACTGGAGGCGATTAGAGAATACGTTCAACCCTGGATTGGGAGCTCCTTCCCATTGATCCTTGGAGGTGAGCATGGTATCCTCCCCCCCATCATTGAAGCTGTATCCAAACATCCCATTCTAGGAGGCGAGCTAGGGAATTTGACATTGGTCCAGATTGACGCGCATGCCGATCTGAGGGATGAGCTGAATGGCGAGAGATTCTCGCACGGCACTGCCATCAGGAGGGCTCTGGATTTGGGGGTTGGCAAGGTCATACAGATAGGAACAAGAGCGCTTTCTAGGGAGGAGGCTTCGTTTTCCGAGAACGACCCCCGGGTGGAGACTTGGTTCGCTCGCGATTTCATGGGCGTCTGCGAGGGGGAAGCGGGTTGGTCGAGGCTTGTACAGAACCTAGATTCGATTGAAGGTCCGGTATGGATCACTTTTGATGTAGACGGTTTGGACGGTTCTCTAGTTCCTTCGACTGGGACGCCTGTTCCGGGAGGTATCGCATATTGGGCAGCAGTGGAAATCATCGAAAGGGTGTTCTCCGCAAGTAAGTCAATGGTGATTGGGGCTGATGTTAACGAGATAGTTCCAGGGGAGGAGGGGCCTTTGACTGAATTCAACGCGGCACTAATTGCTAGCAAGATGGTCTCATGTCACATCGCCCAATTATTGAGCGAAAAGGGAGAATGATTGTAGCATATGACCCTTTCATCGGCGCTATGCGCCGATTGGTTGCAGCATTGGTAGTCGCTTCGATGCTCGCTGTTTCGAGTTCACCGGCTGCATCGGCGCAGGTTGGTCAGCCAGACATCGTTCAAGAGCACTGGTATCATTCCTATGCGACTCTGACCCTCGACGTCAACGCCTGGGCTGATAGTTACCCACAGATTGTCAATCTACTCGTCGTTGGACAGACCGAACTCGGTAGAAATCTCTGGATGTTGCAAATCTCGGATTGGAGTCGAGACACCAAACCCGATGGAACTGCCAAAGAGGTAGTCTACATCGATGGAGGGCACCATGGAAACGAACACCTGGGGACGGAGCTTGCTTTCCTGGTTGCGGAGCATTATATCGAAGGTTGGGTTGCAGAGGACCAGGAAGTCATCGATGTACTCAGGACTACTGAACTACACATACTAATCATGCTAAATGCGGATGGGAACGATTTCGACACTAGGTGGAATGTCAATCAAGTTGATCTGAATAGGAACTACGACCACTACTGGAACACTTGTCCGACTACCCAACCCGGAAGTTCTGCATTCAGTGAATCAGAGACTCTTGCGAATTCGATTTACATGAACGAGGTCGTGCCTCATGCAGACTTGTACATCACGATGCACACGGGAGTCTGGATCATGCTCTATCCTTGGGGCAAATGGCCCGAACAGCCATCAGACTGGGAGTTGTTCCACTTCATCAGAGATGATGTGCATGCTAACATATCCGACATCCCGATTCGGAATGCAAATCAAGGCCTCTACCCGAACTGCGGAACCAGCCGCGATTATGGCTACGGAGTGATGGGTTACCCCACATTCACCTTCGAGACAGACGATGAGCAATTCCTACTGGGGACGGTAGAGGCTCTCTCTGACAGATTGGGCGAGGAGCTCGATGTAATGCGATACCTCATCCAAGACGTTTGGTATTGGCGTGCTCGATTGGTTGTCGAGAGCATAGAGGTCATGGGTAATGATGTGGATGCTCATGTGGTTAATCTAGGTCGGGCCAGTACTTCCAATGCCTCACTACGCTACATGGATCCAAATGGGGAACTATTGTGGAATTCCTCACTGTTTGGGGTCAATGCTACGAACGAGACGAAGGTAACCCTAGATGGAGGGAGTCTCTCTCTGGTCGAGGGAGGAACCTGGAGCATCTATTACCAGAAGAGGGTGGTAGATGCCTCAATGTGGGTCGAAGAGGCTGTCAATGAGAGTGTCGTAGAGAGCAAGTCTGGCGCCTCCGGTTCTAATTTCCTACCATCCCCATCGGTCTTCCTCAGCATTATGTGTATTTTCTTTGCTTCTTTTGGCTCCCGGAAGAATGAAGTTTAGGAAAATATTTTCATATTTCTCCTCTGAAATGTGAATTTTTGATAGAATTATTTGTAAACTAGTCAGTAATCGGACAGTTTGGGCTATTTATGAAGATAAGCAACAGTGAATTTAATGGAATAGGAAAACAACTGATTTTACCCTTTTTCAAGGGCACGGAAAAGGCGCCGAACAACTCTTTGGCAGGGCTATCCAGAGTGCAGAGAGGACTGGTCAGGGATGCGCTGAGTTCAGGGAGTTTCGATGGTAAGAAGGGGAAGAGGATGTCTTTGTGGACTCCTGACTGTAACATCATTCTTGTTGGAATGGGGGACAAGGGCAGCCTGGATCACAAGGTAGCCAGAAATACTGGAGCGAAGCTTGTTGCGTCCCTATCAAAGAAGAAGGGCGTTGTCGTGACGGTGAGATTCACCTCGGGTTGGACGGGTGAGAGAATGTTGGACTTCGCTGAAGGGATGATGCTCCGAGACTATGAGTTCCTCGAGCATCAGGAAATTCCAGATGGCCACATAGACGAGGAGTGGGTTGTGGATTTCCAAGCGAGCTCAAGATACCAGGATTTACTCTCGGAGAAGCTCGAAAGTGTTCGTTCTGTTGTAGGGGGGGTGCATCTTGCGCGTGACCTCGGGAACGAACCAGCCAACGTGCTCTATCCAATGGAGTATGCCAGAAGAGCCCTAGAGTGGGCGAAAGGAAAGGAGAACGTCTTGGTCGAAGTTTACGACTGGGACAAGCTGCAGGAGCTTGGCATGGGGGGCCTGATCAATGTAGGGAAGGGTAGTGATAGGAAGCCCTGCATGGTCCTATTTACTCTAAACCCGGATGCCGATGAGGGGGTTCAGAGACCCTGCATAGTTGGCAAGGGAATTACCTTTGACACCGGGGGAATTTCGATAAAGCCGACTAGTGGGATGTGGGACATGAAGTACGATATGTGTGGTGCGGCCACCGTCTTTGGATTGATGGAGGCGCTGCATGCGACAGGATATGAGCGGAGAGTGAACGGAATCTCATGTCTTGCAGAAAATATGCCAGGTTCGGGTGCTTACAGGCCGGGTGATGTTTTCAAGACCTATTCGGGAAAGACGATCGAGGTTTTCAGCACGGATGCCGAAGGTAGGAACGTGCTTTCTGACGGCCTTTGGAAGGCAGGGGAATTCGATCCGGAATACATCGTAGACTTGGCTACCCTGACTGGAGCCGTTGTAGTGGCACTCGGGAATCAGATTTCCGGTATGTGGTCGAACGACGAGGGTGTGGCAAGGAGCCTGGAGAATGCTGCTGATAGGAGCGGGGAGCCCGTTTGGAGGATGCCCTTGAACGACCAATTCCGCAAATACATGACTGATTCCGCTTTCGCCGACATAAGAAACGGTTCCATTGGAGGGAGGGCTGGGTCATCGAACACAGCTGCAGCCTTCCTCGAGTTCTTCGTCCCTAACAGGGGTTTTGACAAAGACGGGGAGAAGATTCCGTGGGTGCACCTGGACATCGCCGGATCTGCATGGGGGCCTGGTTCCAAAGCCAGATCGGAGGGTGTCAATCCTCTCTTCCAATACGGAGTCTCGGGAGTTCACGTGAGGACTCTTCACCGTCTAATTTGCGATGAATGAATCATTCGCTTTCTTCATCGGAGTCAACGACCTCGAAGTCCGCTTCTACTACCTCTTCGTCATCACCTGAGTCCTGCTCGGACATTTCGGCTGCCGCTGCCTCGTACAGCTTGCTGGAGACCTCATGAAGTGCCTCTTCCACTTCAGTCATCTTCGTTTGCACTGCTGCCTCATCGAGGTCTTCAATGTCTATTGGCTGGTCATCCTTTGTAATCAGTGAGCGTAGCTCATCTAGCTTGGCGTCGATTGGACCTGTGTCTAGATCGGTGATCTTCTCTCCTGCTTCCTTAAGCATCCTAGTGGCCTGATAGACCATGCTGTCTGCAGAATTGATTAGCGTTACAGCCGCCTTTCTGCGCTTATCCTCGGATGCGAACTCTTCTGCTTCTGCAATCTTAGAGCTTATTTCGTCCTCTGACAGGGATGTCTGGCTTTCGATCTTTATTGACTGCTCGGTGCCTGTTCCAAGGTCCTTTGCTGACACGTTCACAATCCCATTTGCGTCTATATCGAATGTTACCTCTATCTGGGGCATTCCCCGGGGTGCAGGTGGAATTCCCATCAGGTGGAATCTGCCTAGGGTGACGTTGTCCTTCGAGAACTCCCTTTCTCCCTGGAGTACGTGGACCTCGACAGCCGGTTGATTATCTGCGGCGGTAGAGAAGGTCTCTGATCTTCTTGAGGGGATTGTCGTATTCCTCTCGATCATGGTGGTCATTATCCCACCAAGTGTCTCAATCCCCAATGTGAGTGGAGTCACGTCAAGCAGAAGGACGTCCGTCACCCCTTCGTCACCAGTAATTATGCCAGCCTGAAGGACTGCCCCAACTGCAACAGCCTCGTCCGGGTTGATTCCCTTGAAGGGGGGCTTTCCTACTTCCTTCTCGATTGCTGTCTGCACAGCAGGGACTCTTGTTGAGCCTCCGACTAGAATGACTTTGTCGACATCCCCCTTCTTGACGCCGGCGTCCTTCATGGCACTTCTGGTAGGGCCCATTGTCCTCTCAATAAGATCGGAAATCAGCTCCTCGAACTTAGCCCTAGATAGTGAAATGTCGAGATGCTCTGGTTGTTTGTCCTCATTCATGGTGATGAATGGGAGGTTAACTTGGGTGGTGTTAGTACCAGAGAGTTCTATCTTTGCTTTCTCTGCGCCCTCTCGAAGCCTGCTCATTGCCTGAGTATCCTCAGAGAGGTCTATGCCGGATGACTTCTTGAACTCTGAAACCAGCCAGTCTATTACGACCTCGTCGAAGTCGTCTCCACCCAATCTGTTGTCGCCGCTTGTGGCCTTGACCTCAATTTGGGGCTGCCCATCGACTTGGTAAATTTCTAGGACGGAGACGTCGAAGGTTCCGCCGCCTAAGTCGTAAACGAGGATCGTCTGATCGTCGTCCTTGTCTACCCCGTAAGCTAGCGCGGCGGCCGTCGGCTCGTTGATTATCCTTAGAACTTCCAAACCGGCTATTCTGCCTGCGTCCTTCGTAGCCTGCCTTTGCGCGTCTGTGAAATACGCCGGACATGTTATGACAGCGCCCTTCACCTCCATTCCCAGGTAGTCCTCTGCATCGGACTTTAGCTTCTGGAGAATGAAGGCAGAAATCTCCTGTGGCGTATAACTCTCGTCGTCGATCTCCTTCTTCCACTTGGTTCCCATCTCCCTCTTCACGGACATTATTGTCCGTTGGGAGTTTGTTACCGCCTGTCTCTTCGCTGTGATGCCGACAAGCCTCTCACCGCTCTTTGAGAAAGCGACTACGCTTGGAGTGGTCCTAGAGCCCTCCGAGTTTGGGATTACCACAGGTTTTCCCCCCTCGAGTGTTGCCACACAACTGTTTGTAGTTCCAAGGTCAATTCCAATTACTGGTCCGCTCATTCTATCACTAATCCTTCTTGAATTGGCCTAAGCCAAATCGAATGTTACATCTAATATGCCATTATTGAGGCTCCAATCGGAGACTGAGCTTGCAGGCTTTGGCAAATTCATTCTCTTGAACGGTCTTGGCTGAGTTGTCCTCATTAGTTGAAGGACGGACCCCTCGTCAGTTAGACTGAGTTCGATCTTCCCCTCCTCTAGATCAGTGAGGCTAGAGACATCCAGGGTTACAAACATGGAGTCCCCATCCACATATGTATCCTCTACTGGAATCTCCAACTCCTCGGTCTCCTCGGCCTCTTCAATCTCCACACTTGCCTCCTCCTGATTTGAGTTTACTTGGACGTTGATTCCCATATTTCTGAATAGCTCGGCTATGCCCTCTGAGCCGTTCAGCATGGTCTCCATTTGCTTTCGTAGCATATCTGGATCTCCCTGGAAATTCATCTTGACATCACTCCTTACCATTTTCTCGGCATCAATCCCCATGCTCTCGAATTGCTCCCTGATCTTGGACATCATTTCCTCTAGGTCTGACTTCTCTATTGGCATCCCCATCTGGCTGAACATCTTGGCCATTTCTTCGAGCATCTGGTCTTCCCACTCGTCACGGCTAATTTCGCTCATAATACCACTACTCAACTCGGGGTTGTATAGTGGGAGTAGTGAGTCATATATGAATCTACGCTTGGCATAACGAAGTTTGCTGGCAAATAATTGAGGAATGTACCATGGAGCAGTTCAAAGCGAGGACTAGGGTCCGAGGCTACGATGGTTCAGCCAGAGCATGACATCGCGCTGCAGGACACGGATCGATTGCAGGGTCGAGCGGCGTTGGTGAATAATGTCAAGGCGGCCGTAGCATTGGCGGGTGCAGTTCGTTCTACCCTGGGCCCGAGAGGGCTGGACAAGATGCTCGTGGATTCAGATGGTTCGAGCCTTGTGACAAATGATGGGGTTACGGTCCTAGAGACTGCTCAAATCGAACACCCAACAGCCCGACTTCTAATCGCTGCTTCGGCTTCTCAGGACAAGGTGGCAAGAGACGGGACTACCACAACCGTTGTACTTACGGCAGAGCTGCTTCAGAATGCGCTAGAGATGGTGAGAAGTGGGATCCACCCCTCGATAGTGATCAATGGCTACGGCATCGCCCATGACGAGTGTCTTAGTGAATTAGAGGGGCTTTCCAGGGTTCCCTCTTCTCAGGAGGAGATCAGGTCCGTAGTTTCTACATCCCTTGCTGGAAAAATAGGGGAGTCGCTCGCTGGACACCTAACCGGCCTAGCTACTGAGGCGGCCGAGTTGCTTTCGGACGAGGAGGGGGGAGACGACCTTGAGAGGCTTAGAGTCAAGAGGCTCCCAATTAGTGGGGGTTCCTCCACTGACACTGAGTTGGTTAACGGCCTAGTAGTGGCGAAAACTAGGTTCGATAGGGTCACTCCATCCTCGTCAGATGGAGGCAGGGTTGCAGTGATCGATGGAGGGCTAGAGGGCTCTAAGCTCGAGATTGATGCTGAGATAGAAATCAGAACCGCGGGAGTTCTGCAGGGTTTCCACAAGAGAGTCACGGAGAATCTGCAGAATCAGGTCGATCACCTGTCGTCCCTTGGTGTCGACCTGCTGATTGTTCGAGATGGGATCTCAGATGAAGCCGTCTCGATGTTGAGGGGGGCTGGAATTACCGCATACAGGAGATTCGAGAGGAATGATATGGAAATGGCCTCCAGAATTACTGGGTCGCAGATTGTGAGGGATGTAGAGAGCCTAGGGGATGGCGATGTTGGCTCATATTCTAGCAGATCAGAGACGGTGACTGCAGGAGTGACCTATACGAGGATAGACGGTGGAGAAGGCGGTGCGATGACTGTTCTGATTAGAGGGTCTTCACCCCAAATCAGGGAAGAGTGCGAGAGGGCCTTTGACGACGCATTGGGTGTCGCTTTCAGATTAACTAGGGACTCTCGAATGCTCCCGGGAGGAGGGGCAACCCAGACTCACTTGGCTAGGCATCTGAGGACTTTCGCTCCTACAAACAAGGGCAGGGAGCAGATTGCGATTGAGGGTTATGCCGCCGCTCTTGAGGTGATTCCCAGGACCCTGGCTGAGAACGCTGGGCTCAGTCCAATTGACGAGGTTCTGGAGCTGTCCGCCTCGCAGATATCAGATTCCAAGAATGGGAGCTGGATAGGGCTGAATGCTTGGACTGGTGAAAAGGCCCACATGGATGATCTCGGGGTCCTGGATCCTCTGTTCGTGGTTTCTAATTCGATTTCGGGCGCTACTGAGGCTACAATCAGCGTGCTGCGAATTAACGATGTCCTTTGGGCGAAGCAGGACCCAATGACTCCCGATTGGAAGGATGAAGAGGATCAGGAGGACTGATCATCCCTCATGCGAATCAACATCTCATCCACCATTTCTTCCAAATTGAACCTGGGCTCCCAACCCCAATCTTCCCGGGCTTCTAGATCCTCGACATCATTGGGCCATGAGTCTGCGTAGTTCTGACGCTCATCCGGAATGAAGTCGCATGTGAATTCCGGCATTCTCCTGGCAATAGCATCGGCTAACTGCCCTGCGGTAAATGACATTCCGCCGATGTTGTATCCCGCCCTCGAAGGTCCGAGATTCTCGGAGGGCGACTCCATCAAAGAAATAGTCCCCCTGATAGCGTCATCCATGTACATCATAGGAAGCTGCGTGTCCTCACGAACAAAGCACTCGTAATGGCCGGTATAGATAGCTGCTCGAAATATGTCAACGGCGTAATCCGTCGTTCCACCCCCTGCAGGAGCCTTCCACGAAATCAGCCCCGGGTATCTGATTCCCCTGACATCAACACCGTACTGCTTCCAGTAGTTCATTGCCAGGACCTCCCCGGTAACCTTGGTTTTCCCATACATTGTCGTCGGGTTCAGAGGGGTAACCTGGGGCGCGACCTTTGGTGCGTCAGGACCGAAAACCGCTATTGACGAAGGAGCGTACACTTTGAGTTTGAAGTCTCTGGCCGCTTCCAAAACACATACCGTTCCACCAACGTTGACTCTGTGACATAGCTCTGGATTCGCTTCACCCGTAGCCGAAAGAATCGCGGCTAGATGGTATACCGTGCCAATCCCCTCCTCTTGGATTGCCGACTCCATAGAATCACCGTCAAGCACGCTGAGTAATCTGAAGGGGCCTTCGGACATCGATGAGTCGTCTTCCGGTTCTCGGATGTCAGAAGCGACTACGCTCTCTCTGCCATACCGCTTCCTAAGCTCGCCGACTAGATCGGTTCCTATCTGCCCAGAGGCACCCGTTACGAGAATTCGCTCCCC
>DAQP01000003.1 GCA_002504435.1 Euryarchaeota archaeon UBA438 | reverse complement strand
TTCCAAGCTGAGCTAAGCGCCCCTGAATATCCGGGGAGGTCATGGGTTCTTGAGGGCACCCATTGAACTGGTGTGTTCACTGGCCATCGGAAAGTAGCTTAGGCAGCAATACGGCCATTCCCACTAGGGAGAGTAGAAGGACAGACTTCAGAATCTGACTAGAGGAGTCATTCTCAATTTCCTGCTCCGATTCGTCGTTATTGACGGGTTGTGTGGAATGATCATCATTAGAGAATGTAACCACGAAAACTGAGTCATGCGTTGTTCCGTTGTGCAATATTTGGTGCATCATTGAGATATTGCCGGGGATTAGTCCGTTGGAAGGGTCCAAGAGAACCAATTCAGTAACCTGACAATCTGGATCGCTCCTTTGGCCCGTCTCGTTTAACTCACAGGAAGAGTAAAGCCACGCTGTGGAAAAATCATCCGCGCCATTGAAAATCCCATCGGAATCAGCGTCGATCAGGATCCTATGGGAAGTGTTTTCCCTGCTATCCACATTGTAGAAGAACAAGTAGTCGGTAGCAACTAATATCCCATATTGCACCCCACTTGGGGTCACTCCGTCTTCCTTCAACAGCATTGTATATTCCTTCGGCTCGTGAGCTGCCACAGGAGTTGTCAGTAGTATTACGATGAGGGAAGCTAACACTACCTCGGATGCCCTCATGACACTCCGTAGGGGTGCGATGGCTTCAACATGACCGCCAGTGTCCCGTGAGTCGTGGAGTCCGGGAGGATTGTTCTGGCGCTGGCCTTTGCAGGTTGTGTTTTAGCGGCAGTTGTGGCTTCAATTATGCTGATAGACGAATCCGAGGATAGTGCTACGATTGTCGAAGGAATGAAGGATCCCCTGATTCAGGAAGAGGGGCACGATCATAGAAACGCTAGTCAGCATATCCTTTACACGGATAATATATTGCCAGTTAGCTACAATCCACTTACAGCACCTGGTAATGCCGAGGTTCAAGTTGCAGACTCCCCCGATGGGAAAACATATGCATACATTGCAGGATGGTCGGAAATGCATATCGTCGATGTCACTGATCCATACAATACGACAGTTACTGGGGTTTACTACGACCCGAACACACAGGTCCTGGATGTCAAGTATCTGGAATACAATGCTAGGGAATATGTAATCGTGCAGAATCAGCTTGTTGACCCCGGGGCGGCTGACCCCAATGTTGGATCTTGGGAGGATCCAGCTCAGGTCACAGTGACACTAGTGGATGTCACGGACAAGTCTAATCCGAGCTGGGTAGATTCATGGTACGACTTTGACCACCCGAGTGGCCCACACAACCTTTACACTCACATGATCGACAACGAATGGTACATCTTTGTCGCTAATCCGGACTACGAATCATGCGATGTAGGACAGGGCGATGCATGCGGTGGCATTACAATTGCACATCTGAATTTCGCTGCTTATGGGGATCTGCCCAGAATTGTGAAGCTAGGAGAGGCCGAAGTTTCATGGGAATCCACCCTTGGGGGATGGATCTACATCCACGATATGACTGTGCAAACATGGCCGGGCGAGGACTCGAATGACCCACGTTTTGGCAGGACCTACGTCTACGGCGCTTATTGGGAAGCGGGACTCAGAATCTTCGACGTTTCGGATGTGCCCCATCCGGGAAAGGATCTTGCAGAATACCTCTGGCACGGCTCATTGTGTAGAGCTTCTGGCGGCTCCCAGGCTGGTTGCCTTTGGAGGGCACCGGAGGTTGGGCAGTGGATGGAGTTCGAAGACTTCGATGGCGATGGAGAAATAGACTGCGGATGTACCAGCAATGAAAACGGAGGCAGGGCATCTTACATTCACTACGCAGAGCCGATTGATGACATGGTAGATGCTAGTCACCTTGGATATCCCGTCGGTAAGCGTCACCTCACCATTATCGCCACAGAGGTACTGAGCACCACCGTAGGGACTGGGATGGGCTACCTCCTGGATACAACCGGATATGAAATGGTCAATGGAAATCTCAGATTCAAGCCCGAATTGATCCATGGATGGGAAATTCCCTTTGCTTGGGACCATCACATACCGGAAGGTGAGGAGTGGTTACTTTTCAGCCCACATAACGCAGATACTCAGATTTTCCAGACTGGTTTACCCGGACTTCCGGACAATAGCCACGGCGGTGCTTGGGACGGCAGGATTTACTTGTCTAGCTACCACGCTGGACTATGGATAGTCGATATCGAGACACTCATGGTTGCAGGACTCTCTGATGGGAACAAAACGGCCGTTCACATGGACTCCACGGTTGGCTTCCACCTGCCTCATGGTGCTGATGGAACCCCCTTGGATAGTGCATTCTATGACTTCGGTTGGACTCCCTTCCTATGGGCTGCCGAATATCATGAAGGGTACACATACCTATCCTGCATCACTAGTGGCCTATACATCGTTCAATTGGACATTGACAAGCCCTATGGGCCGGTTTCGGCGTTCTGACGGCCCTTTAGGGCCGCGTTCCACCAATGGGGAATTTGATAGGCGTTGGTCGCGCGCGTCGGGGCATGCGGGTTAGTCCGTGCTTGGTAATGGTCGGATTGATGGTTCTAGCTCCACTGTCTGGATGCTTGTCGATATTGGATGATTCAGGTGGAAATGAAGGAGGGGGCTCTGGCTGGATAGATCCGGTGACGGAGATTGAGGACGGAAATCACTCTCACAATGATTTATTCTCTCACCGGCTATGGACTGAGAATGCAGTTCTTATCGACTACCACAATCTGAATTGCGATGGCAATGTTAAGCCGCCGGCGGAACTTGACGATACTGCCGGTAGGCCTTGTGATGAGGAATTCAAGAATGTCGGACCAACACCCGGGGACAACTCGGAGATAGCTATCGAAGGCAACTTCCATGAGGACTGCGAGATATACGGAGATGGAACTGGTGGCTGCTATGCGTACGTTTCTAGCTACAACCAATTCGAGATTCTCGATATCAGTGAGCCCAATAACATAATTTTGCTATCTACCTATTACGCAGAAGTTGCAAGAATGATTGACATAAAGGTAACAAAGGACAACAACTGGGTCCTTGTGAACCATGAGTTGACGAACAGCGAACTGGACCCGATACCTAATGACGATGATGCAAACAGTGGAACTAACAGGCTCGATGTGATTGATGTAAGAGACAAAACTCGTCCTGTGAAGGTAGCTGAGTGGAACAACCCGCCAGCCGGATTCCACAATCAAGACCTAGCGGTTTATTGCGACTGGGATGGTGCCTTTGACCCCTATGAAGAATGCAGCCTGTTCCTTTTCGGCGCAGACCCATATCCGGAAATGGTTGAAGGAAGTAGCGGAACATTCTACAAAGGGACTCAGGTATTCTATGTCCCCAATGGTTTCGACTCTTGGATCACTGGTGATAATTCCAGCAGGGAAATACTCAGGTGGGGCGGATACACACCCGAGCCTTACACCACTTGTGGCGGATCGATATTCAATCACGATCACGTTTACTTCGTTCACCCGATAACAAAGCAAAGGCTGCTTGTGGCCTCTTATTGGGGAGCAGGTCTTCGAATAGTGGACGTCAGTGAGCCTCCCTCGGTGGCTGATCCACTTGGAGTCTCCTGGCCGCCAGAAGTTGGCAGATGGCTGGGGTGCCCTACTGATGACTCAGGATGGTATGGTCCCGACGGAGGGGGTCATGCCAATATGACTCCCGAAGAATGGCTAGATGCTGAGCAGGGCAATGACAACATACACTACGCAGTTCCATACGACCACTTAGTATGCAATGGAATTAGTGAGTACGTGCCCCAGTCCGAGTGGCCATCGGAATGTGGAACTGGACCGGAAGACGCGACTTACGGGGGGAACTGGCGCCACTACACCATTATTGCTCCCGAATATGGCAGCAACCCGGGCCATACGGGATTCCTGTGGACAATCGATACTACTGACCCCACAATGCCATTCCTCGTATCCAAATGGAGACTACCGGGGGAGGGGACCTTGGCCAACGGCTCCAAACACCCGCAGCACTATATCCCTGGAGGATACATTTTCAGCCCGCACAATGGCGATACAGGAGTCAATGGACACGTCTATTGGACTCACTACCATGCTGGAAACTGGTTGACTGACCACGGGAAAATTTGGGAAGAGATAGTGTGGACTGATGGGTCTCCAAATCCCGAATGCGGGTTCAAATGCATTGAGGAGCTAGCCCCAACGCACACCCTTGGTTACTACCTTCCAGCCGGACCTACGTGGATTGAAGACCCAACTAACACACTAGGATACGATATGGCGGATTGTTGGGCTTCATGCATGATTCCATTCGACTGGGGTCTGCAGTATGATCCGAGGGGATTTGTATTCATTTCGGAGATGGTGAGCGGCATCTATGTTGTGCAGTTCGATGAGGACTTTGACCCTCGATACAACTACCCTCCGCTTTGGTCAGCGGAGGCTAGTGACGAATGAGAAGGATACTCGCCTCATTGGCGATTGTGATGTTGATCGCTCCAACCGTGTCCGCTCATGGGGCCAATACATTCGCCTTCGTCATGAGAGGAGAGAGTTTGCAGCCAGAATCGGCACAAGTACTGCAGAATGACACATTGATTTTCTACAATGTGGTTGACTTCGAGAGAGTCATAATGTTGGACATAGGGGCGGATGGAGTACACGAGATTGACTGCACGGCAGGACCATCTTCTCCAAGCACGGATGACGAGTGCAGAGTTTGGCTGGACCCGATAAATTGGACATCCGGAGACTATGAGATTCAGATTTTCTCAAATGACAGTATTTGGAAAACACTTAGCCTGAGTATTTTTCTAGACAACCACACTGAAAATGTTGCCCCAGGGAGCTACTCATTCAACAATGACCAAGACGATACAGCGGCCGGCAATGATTCTGATTTCTCCCCTCTATCACTGATTCTTTTGGGACTAGCAATAGTAATTATTGTACGCAAGAAGGAGGGTTCAGATGAGTAGGTTTTGGGCGTATTGTGCCGTACTTCTGATTGCACTCCCAGGGTGTCTCGGGAACGAGGATCCTGATGTTTTCTATGGGGAGGACATCAACCCGCCGGTTCCAGTTTCAGACTTTCTCCTAATCGATCAGAATGGGGAGTACTTCTCATTCTCGCAGTACGAGGGCAAGGTCGTTGTGATTGCATTCCTTTTCACTCGATGCCCTGACATTTGCCCGATAGTTAGTGCTAATCTTGACTACTTGCAGATGCTTCTGGGTGAGGAATACGGAGAAACTGTTGAGATACTCAGTATTACCGTCGACCCATGGACAGACAACCACACAATATTGGCAGATTACTCGGAGCAAAGGGGCCTTGAGTGGCCACACCTAACGGGTAATTTGAGCGATCTGGAGGATGTTTGGTTGGAGTTTGATGTGGGCCTTACTGCGTACGACACCGATACAGATGGAGATGGTGTCGCAGATGGATTTGACACTTGTGTCGAAACACCCGAAGGAGAGCAAGTAGATGACCACGGATGTGGACTGGAGACCCAGCAGGGGGACGAGGGGGATGTTTCGGTTAAGCACGTCGGGAGCCATGAATATTGGGTGGACCACACGACTGGTACCATCATTGTGGACAAGCAGATGAACCAGAGGGTCTGGTGGGGAGACATGGACTGGAATGTTGAGTTGGCATTAGAGGACGTGATGCTACTAATTGATGAATAGGAGGTTATCTTATTTCGAAAATAAAGGTCTTGCTAATCACATTGTCCATCCTTGCCCCAGGGTGCTTAGGAGACTCAAGCGAATCAACTGAGATTCTCGGGATTGAATACAAGGACCCTCCAGATGCTCCTGATTTCGCCCTATTCGATCAGAACGGGGACGTGTTCAGACTCTCCGATAACCAGGGAAAGGTGATTGTGGTAGCCTTTGTTTACACTTATTGCCCCGATGTTTGTTTGGTGATTTCGTCTAATCTAGACTACGTCAATGAGAATCTCGGGGGACATTCCGATGAAGTGGTGATTGTCTCGATAACCATCGACCCGGCGAGGGACACAATCGATCACTTATCCGAATGGACCGAGGAGAGAGGATATGGCTGGCCCCACTTGACTGGCCCGGTTCCTGAACTTCAGGGAATTTACAGATCGTGGAATGTGATTGTGGACAACGAGCATATAGCGGCCAGTGAGCCACCGGAAGACAGCCTCAACAGATTGGTTGTTCTTTTCCCTGACAATTCAACCTTGGTGCAAGACACTACGGGATCCGGAATGAACGGTGCCGAATATATCGAGGGGGCATTAGTGGAGTCAAATACTAGTTACAACTTCTCGAGCGGGGAAATTGGAGGCTGGGAATCTAACGAAACCTGGGATTGGGAACTTCATTCCTGGGACATAACTAACGAAACCTGGGTGGAATACCCCGGTGGCCTTGATTCGATTGAAATGACATCTGATACCCATTTGGCATGGGTGGCCAGCAATGCGAACCTGAGTTTGATGCCCTCGGGCTCTGATTGCAATAACCGCGGTTGGATTATGGGCTCAGGTTCCAATGCCCACTGCATGTGTGACGAAGGCTACGAACGACCGGATGGAGATTGGCTGTCCTGCGTAATAGAGGGCTCGGGGGATAGTTCGGCAGAGGACTCCACGGACCCCCATGGCGAATCACTTGGCCAATATGAGGTAGGGCACTCAACGACCACTTTCATTATTGACAAGCAGATGAGGAAAAGAGTAGCTTATTCTGGCATCAACTGGGACCCCTCGGAGTTCCTTCTGGACATTGTCTCTCTTTCTGAGGAGTGAAGTTTTTCATTGCATTGCATATTTTTAGTGCATTTTCACTTAATTGATTATATGCCCATGCCCTCACATTGAATCATGGAAGATGGAGGGGCCGCGAGGTCATTGATGCTGGCTGGGCTCATGATTACCAGTGTGATGGCGGGCATTCTTTTCTTCGGCGTTGAAGACGAGGGACTTAATCGCGCGCCCACTGTCGACTCCGATCTTCCTGATACGATACTGATAGGCACGGTTGACACGGTTAGAATCACCATAAGCGACGAGAAGATGTCGGATCTATCACTATTGGTCACACTAGACGGTGGTGAAATCGCTGATTTACCCGATCAGTATGGCATGATCTCAATCGACATCTCTGAACTAGATGTGGGTAGCCATGCACTGAAGGTTGTGGCAATAGACAGTCTGGGGCAAGAGACATCATGGTCCAAAGCTTTCATTATTCACTATCCAGAAGAGAGTGAAACAGAGCTTACGACTTCGCAGAGTGAGTACCATGTTGAACGTGGAGGGGATGCTCCGGTCTCCGGACTTGTAATCCACGATGACACTTCAACATGCGAATTGAGGTGGAGCACCACTGATATCGAAGAGTCCAGCCTAGGGCTGCCAATAGACGAAGATGGGGCCTACATCCTGGAGCTTTCCAACATACAGGAAAACACCACGGTCTCACTAGAGGCTGCGTGTGGCATATGGACTGAAACATCAAGTCAGAAATTTGTCACCATTACTGTTCTGGAAACTGAAGCAGAACCCACTCAAGGGTGTACTGACCCAGAGGCCAACAACTACGACTCTGGCGCTGAGGAGGATGACGGGTCGTGCGAGTACGACGAGCCCGCGCCAGTCACTGGTTGCACGGACCCAGCGGCCAACAACTACGACTCTGGCGCTGAGGAGGATGACGGGTCGTGCGAGTACGATGAACAATCAGAGGAGATCGAGACTGGAACAGAGGGATGGTGGGAAGATGTGCTATTGTGTGACTCCACAGAACAGGTTGAAGGAATAGACGACTACAACACTAGTGACTTTGACAATCACGTTTGCCAACTCAGCTTTACCACCAACGAGACCCATATACAAATTTCCGCCAATGGCCTTCCAAATCACGACCTTGAGTCTGGACCCGGCTGCTGCACAAGCGCACAGGAACATGTATGGACGATACCACTCGAGCCCACTAATCAGACTGGGTGTGATCCGTCCACCTCCACCGATGGTTGCACCATGGCACCGGAAAGGGGGGCAGTTGCTTTCGCTGCGAATGGGGTGCCCATTTTTGGACCTGAGGATGGGCCCGGAGGGGATGCAGTAGCTGGACAAGAGGGGGCCTACGAGGAAGATAGGCAGCATGTATGGCTAGGGATCTGTCATGCCCACTCGGGACCAGGCGGGGAGTTTCACTACCACGCCGATGCGAACTGTTTGCACTGGCACCCCGATGAAGAAAGTGGAGAAACCTGGGCTGATTACAGCTTGGAGTCAACGAGGTCAATCACAAGTCACTCTCCAATAGTGGGCTTCGCCTTAGATGGATACCCAATCTATGGTTTCGTTGGATGGGATGATGAAGGAGAGTTAACTGAAATGAAATCCTCATACAGGCTCAAGGAAGGCGAGACCGGATATAACGGAATAGATGACTACGAGTATTCCCCTGGAATCGGAGACTTGGATTCTTGTAACGGCCAATACGGTCCAACGCCAGACTATCCAGATGGAATCTACCACTATCACACAACATGGGAGAATGGAGAAGGAGGGATTGGTTTTCCCTATTTCATAAACTGCTACAGGGGGGAGGTTTACTCTGAGAATGGGGGAGGAGGTGGCGCTGACTGCTCTGGACACGGCGAAACATGGGGCCCCGGGATTGGACCTCCGCCCGATGGTTGCGGGGGAGGGCCTCCAGGTCAGGCGTCCGAAGTATCGAATTCAATAGCGGACTTCTCTGAAATTATCCCGCCTAATGGTGGAGAGATCCTGTCATTCCTGATTATGGCAGTAATCGTGGTCAGAGTATGGGCATCCGGCTCAACCTCTCCAGATCTGGCTGGTACAACTGCCGTATATCATCCAGGTCCAGTATAATCATTGCCAGCCTCTCTAGCCCCATGCCCCATGCACACACAGGCCACTCGGAGCCTAGCGGCTCCGTGACCTCTGGACGGAATATTCCAGCGCCCCCTAGCTCAAGCCATTGGCCCCTCCAAAGGATGTCCACCTCCACACTAGGCTCTGTGTATGGGAAATAGGCCGGTCGTACTCGGACATCTGGGTAGCCCATCTTGGAGTAGAACGTCTTCAGGGTTGTGATAAGCATTGGAAGGCTAGCTTCTTCCTCGTGGATTATCCCCTCAATCTGGTGGAATTCGGGGAGATGGGTTCGGTCAATTGTCTCCTGACGGAAAACCCTTCCAATGCCAAAAACCCTTGAGGGCTCATCGGGATTCTCCGCGATGTGCCTCACGGTGTTTACAGTCGTATGAGTCCTCAGTAATGATTTGCGTGACTCATCCTTGTCAAAGGAGCCCCCCCAGCCTTTGCTTCCTGTGTCGTGTCCGTGCTCGTGAACCTTGGACCATAGATCAAGATAGTGTTCATCGACATCGATTTGACTGGGCTCAGACAGGTAGAAGGTGTCTTGCATGGTCCTTGCTGGATGAGATTGCGGAATGTAAAGAGCATCCATATTCCATCCTGCAGACTGCACAAAGTCCCCCTCTATCTCCGAGAACCCCATCTCCAAGAAGACCTGTCTTATCCTCTCTATCAACGCCTGCATAGGATGAGGGCGCCCGCCCATGGGAATTGGTGCTGGTGAGTTTACATCGAAGGGCTTGAACTTCGCGCCCCTCCAGTTTTCTGATTGGAGCAACTCTGGTGTTACCTCACCAATCATCTCAACATGCTCAAGTTCTGATGGTTCAATCGATGAGCCGGCATCGGTTAGTGACCAAGATCTGGAGGTTTCCTCATTGATCAGAATTAATCCCTTCCTCCCTAGGAAATGGCTAACCATTTCGTCATCTAGTTTTAGCTTGGATACGGGGCCTTCTGACAATGAAGAGATGAATTCTGATCTTACTGAAATCTGCTTAGAAATTGATGTCTCGTCCTCGGCGACCAGCCTCCCAGAATCGATTGAAAGCCCCAGAGATTTCAGGAGACCTATCCCAGGGCCTGCTTCGTGGCGCTCAAACCCCTCCTCGAATAGCCTGTCCATCGTCCTCTCCGATTCAGGCAAAGAAGAGAGGCAATTCCAAATTCTGAACTCCAGGAGGCCCTCGCGATGGGCGTTCACACCCTCTTCGCCCAAGGAAACAAAGGCCTCGATTTCTTCATTTATGGTTACTAGACCTAACTCGGAAAGTGCCATCCCGGAGCCCGCGACATGAACCTGGTCATCCCAGCCAGCACCCGAAAGGAGTTCATCCAAGGTCCAATTTCTAGATGGTTCGGATAACATGAATTTGAGCAATGTTCGCTCATTGTTACTCATTTCCAAGATTATCCCTGACCTCTCGAGTAGCGTTTCCCACTTGACGGTTCCCGAAGAAGGATTTGATTACTCTTCCTCGTCCCTCCACAATTCTACCTCACAATCAGGGCATTCAAAAAAATGTGGCCTTCCGCCTTCCAGCCAATGCACATTTCCACATCTGCCGCAAAGTATCGAGGTCCTAATTGGCTCAACCAAGGTGGTGTCAATCCGATACATCGGCCCTCCTGCATCCGGTAGAATATCGGACCCTGGTTCCCAATTTTCAATGACCTCATGGTCCACTGTTCCTTCATCCTTAATTCCCAATCCAACTACAAGTAGTACAACACCTGCAATAGAAATGGGTGCTGCCAATGCTAGAGCGAATGGTGATGAGCTCGAGTAAAGAATAACTGCACTCCCTATAGCGATACAAAGCCAAGCGGAGAGAACCACGTTGATCCTTCTATGATCCGACCCACCAATTCCCACGACGGTCCGAGAAGGAGGTTACGCATCAACCCCTAGGAGAGTTTGTTCGACTAAAGGGTTCAAGAACAGTTGTCTCCTGTGAGGTACAGGCCTCAGTAGCTCAGCCTGGTAGAGCATCTGATTTGTAATCAGACGGTCGGGGGTTCGACTCCCTCCTGGGGCTCCAACAGTCATGTGAAAGGTCTTAGCGAAGTTGCTTGACGAACCTACATGGGAGCGGCGATTATTGACGGCAAGGCTCTCGGTATCGAGATAGAAAAAGGTCTTTCTGAGAGGATTCGCTTTTTGTCCGAGAGAGAGGTCACCCCCCACTTAGCGGTGATTATCGTGGGGGATGACCCGGCTAGTCATGTGTATGTACGGAATAAAGAGAGGGCATGCGAGAGAGTCGGGATAGCAAGTACTCGAATAGATCTAGCATCAGACGTAAACCAGGAAGACTTGATTTCCGCTGTACAGAAGTTGAACAGCGATGAATCCGTACATGGGATTCTAGTTCAGAGTCCGCTTCCGAATGGGATTGACGAGATTGCCGTAATTGAGGCGATTGAGCCGACCAAGGATGTTGACGGGTTCCATCCGTCGAACCTAGGGAGAATTGTAATGGGGGACAGAAATGGATTGATTCCCTGCACCCCCTCGGCCGTGATGGAGATTCTAAGACACTCAGGATTGGAATTGGGGGGTAAGAGGGCCGTTGTGATTGGGAGATCCAGGATCGTTGGGATGCCCCTTTCCATCCTGCTTGCCCAGAAAGGTGCTGACTCCACGGTCACCATTGCCCATTCCAAGACCAAATCACTGGAGGAAATTTGCAGAGAGGCGGACATTCTGATTGCTGCAGTTGGTAGGCCGGAGATGGTAAAGTCTTCATGGATTAAGCCGGGTTCAACTGTAATCGATGTGGGCATTAATCGAATTAATGATGATTCAAGGAGCAGTGGTACCCGGTTAGTGGGGGATGTGGAAGACGGGGCGAAGGAAATCGCGGGGATAATTACGCCCGTGCCAGGTGGAGTCGGTCCGATGACGATAGCGATGCTGATGTCCAATACGGTTCTAGCAGCCGAGAAAGGGCATTAGAATATTCCTAGATCTATTCTTGCATCTTCAGAGGCGTGAATCTTGGGATCCCACAGAGGCGAGAATGTTAGATTCACATGCGCTGACTTTACCCCCGAGGTTTGGGCCGCGGCTCGGTGGACAGCTGCCATAAGTTCCGGTGCTATTGGGCAACCGGGGCTTGTTAGGGTCATGTCTATCTCCACGTGCGTTGAGTCTCCATCCCCCTCCAACCTGATGTCATAAATTAGTCCCAATTCAATAACTGAAATCTTCATTTCTGGATCCTCGACAGAAACGAGAGAATCCCTAACATCTGACACAGTTACCATATTACCACATCACATCAGCGAGGATGCCTCTTCTTTGACCTTCCTAACCATGTTCATGAATCCGTTGGCCCTACTGGGAGTAAGGATCCTACTAAGTCCCATGCCCTCAATGTAAGAAGGATCATGCTCAGCTACCTTTTCGGGGGTTTGCCCGTTTACCGCTATTGCAGTGATCGCCATTAGGCCTTGGACTATCTGGGCATCGGCACCTCCCTCGGCCATGAACCCACCATCATTGTCAACTGAGCATACCACATGTGCTCTGGATTGACAGCCATGGACCATATTTTCATCATCCCAAAGCTCCATTGGAAGAGTCGAAGGATGCTTCTCAGCATACTCGAAGAGCAGTTCTAGCCTCTCCATGTCATCGAAGCAAGACTGGAATCTCTCGACAATTTCGATGATCTCATCTGACCACTCGCTCTCGTCTGCCATGGAGGTGCTAGGCATAGTGGGGATTTCACCATTGCGAGAGTTCGATTTGGATTAAGAGAACCTTTCAACGACATTTCTCAAGTGGGAAACAAACGCCTCCGCCTCTTCCATAGTATTGTAGAACCACACTGAGGCCCTGTTTGTTGAGCCCACTCCCATGGCCTCCATCAATGGCTGAGCACAATGGTGACCCGTTCTCACGGCGAAACCCCCAGCATCGAGGAGGTATCCCAGATCTTGTGCTTGAATAGTGTCGTGTAGGAAAGAAACAACTCCAATCGCCTCTTCCATTTCCGGATTCCCGAATACGGTAATTCCGGGGATTTCTCGCATCTCCGAAGCCATCCAAGAAGCGATTCCATGTACGTGTTCGTGCGCCTCATCGAAGTCGATATTTTCTTCCAACCAATCAACCGCGGCATGCCAACCTATGGCCTCTGCCATCCTCGGCGTTCCAGTCTCAAACATTGCATATCCATCTTGAAAAAGTGTGTCTTCTTTTGAGACTCTCTTAACTATTGATCCGCCTGTCAGAAATGGTCCCATCTCTGAGAGGGCTTCAGGCCTAACAAGCAAGCATCCAATTCCAGTTGGTCCAGCCATTTTGTGTGCCGCTATCGAGCAGAAATCTGCTCCCAATTCATCGAAATTAATCCTCTCATGTGGCGCCCCCTGGGCACTGTCCAATGCAACTCTGGCACCCTCTGAGTGAGCCATCTCAATTACCCTCTCAATTTCATTTCTAACTCCAAGGACATTACTAACGTGCCCGACACAAACCAATGAAGCGCCCTGAATCGCCACTTCCATCGCATCATAGTCGAGAGTGAACTTATCGGTATCAATGGGGACAAACCTGAGCTCGATTCCCCTCTCCTTAGATAGCTCCTGCCAGGGAACAATGTTAGCATGATGCTCCATCTCGGTTGTGACTACAACATCACCTTCCTCGAGATTATACCTAGCCCATCCGTATGCAACTAGATTCATTGCCTCTGTCGCGCTACCGGTGTAGATCATCTGATTCTCATTCGTCCCGAAGAACGTAGCTATCCTGTCCCTGGCACTCTCGAGAGCAGCTGTTGATTCATCGGCCAACGTATGGTTAGCCCTGTGGGCATTTGCGTGGTACTGCTTGTAGAAATCGGACATTGCGTCTATGACCACCAGGGGCTTTTGTGACGTTGCCGCATTGTCAAAGTAGACCAAGGGTTTCCCATTGGGAAGAATTCTATGCAGGATTGGGAAGTGTGAGCGGATTTCCTCCACATCTAACGCTATGGTAACACCCCGGACCGAGGGGCTAGGGGGAGACATATCAACTCACTTGCTGAAAAAATATTCAATACTGTAGTGAAGGATGGGGTTTACATTGCTTGACTAACTTATGCGATATTGCACCTAATTGCTGTTATTCGGGGGAGGTTTATTGTTGGGCACCCTCATCGGCAACTAGTATGGAGAGCGGACGGGGGCAAGATATCGTCGAGCGCCTAGGCAGTCGCGACTTGAACAGGGACGGGTCAATAATCAATCTAGCAGTCGTCGGTTCAAGTAGGTTCTATGACTATCGTAAATTCGAAGGGGCGATGGGCTCATGGATAGAGAATTACGGTTATCCGGACTTGATTATTGTAGGTGGCGCGAGTGGGGTTGACTACATGGCAGAGAGATGGTCCGACAACAATTCAATTCCCATCGCTGTTTTCACGGAGGAGTGGAACGATCCAAAAACGGGCCTTCTAGACAGAGGTAGGCCTGAGGCGCCGAACTCACTTACCGAGAAGATTCTCAATTCTGCTACTCACGTATTGGCCTTGCCTTCTCCTACTAGCAAGTGGACCAGAATTGTAATAGAAATGGCTTCTCAAATGAATCTGGACACAGATATTCACGAAGTTGACTGATATTGGTGCTCGCGCCGGGATTCGAACCCGGGTCGCCGGATCGAAAACCCAGTATGATGGGCCGGACTACACCACGCGAGCTGTGCTCTTCCGAGATGTCACTACCACATAATCGAATCGGGAATCAATATTGACACTAGTACCTATTCTTCGAGTAATGAATTCCACCATCTAGCTGCTGGAATTACAACAAATAGTCCTGCAAAGGACACTAGTGAGAAGTTTAACCAGTTTAGTGATTCAACCATTGATTCGCCATATACCCCGAGCAATAACCCAGGGATTCCAAATCTGAGGCTTCTACCGAAAATTCCAGCAGCGACGAAAACGCGTAGGTCCATTCGACCAGCCCCAGCTATCCATGCAAGAGCTTTGTATGGGATTGGAGAGACAGCAGCGATGAAAATTCCAGCTGCCCCGTACCTGTCCATCAGCACATTTAGCCTCTTGATGGTTGATTCGGGGACTAGCCTCTCCAAAACCCAGCCCCCTGCATACATCCCGATTGCGTACCCCCCTACAGCCCCCATTACACTCGAGAGGACGGCCACTGAAACTACTGTAGCAATGCCAGATCCAGTGTCTGCATCGAGAACCATTTTCCAAACCAAGGGATCTGGGGGTATGGGCTGTAGAGCGGCCTCAGAGGAAGAAAGGGCCGCCAAACCGAGTAACCCTAGGCCATCCGCCCAATCAATGACTGAATCAATCACCTCCTGTGAGACAATGGCACTCATGCACGGCCGTCCCGGGCATTGCTATAATGAACTGGTGGTTTCAAGACACCTCTTCCAAGTAATCGACAGTCATGAAAGGGGGAGGCGGGCAGCGAACAACATGGCGGACGTGTTTGTACTGGACACGTCGGCACTGATTGAGTGGCCGATATCAGCAATTATTGGTTCCCTGATTGTACCAGGGCAAGAGTCGGAATTGAAGCGGATTTCTCCCGGCAGGAGGGAGATTCTAGAGTCCATGGGGGCAATCCAGATGGAGCCAGGCAGTGCATCCCTTGAAGTGACCACAAATGCAGCGATAAAAACGGGAGACATGTCAGGGCTTTCGGCAATAGACCTCTCACTGATCGCCCTTGCGCATGAAAAATCCGCAATACTTGTGACCGATGACTACAGGATGCAGAATGTCTCATCCTCAATTGGGGTCGAATGGAGGGGGATTGGAGAAGAGGGGATAACTGAGGCTTGGAAATGGGAGCTGCGTTGTATTGGGTGTAAAGCCAGTAAATCACCTCCGAAATCACCTAATCTAAGGCGCTCTGAATTTGGGCAATGCCCGGAATGTGGTTCTGAAATGAAATTGAAGAAAATTTGACTACTCGGACTCGGATGCGACTTCTTCTGTCATGCCGCCCCTGTCCATGTCTTCCTCAGCAGAGGATGCCGATGTGGTTTCCATGATTCCTTGCTGGAACTCCCCTTTAGCCCTACCAACATTCCTAGCCAGTTTGGGTATCTTGTCTGCCCCAAAAACCAGTATTCCGAAAATCACGATGATAATTGCCTCAGGGGCTCCCAATGCCATGTCTACCGTACTCTCGAGGGGGATTACTCGGTTGAATGCTTCGGAGTTAAACTATCTAGCCTCCTGAAACAGGAGGGAGGAAAGCAACCTCTGATGAGTCAGATAGGGGTTTGTCCATATCTGCGTCCATCTCCCCGTCTATGGCGATCCTCAGTCCAAATTCTAGCATATCACCGAGATCGAATCTCTCGACTAACTGGGAGGTTGTTGTACCGGAGTCCAATGATACAGTGACCTCCCGTTGGCCGAACCTTTCTGCCAATGGCCCGAAGAATAGCATACTGACCTTGATAGCTGGTCCGCCAGCATGGTAATGCTCGTCCATGTCCCCCGGCTAGCTTACTTAGGAATCAAGTCATCGCTGCACAACTTAAGTGTGGAATACGGGACGTGGCGGTATGAAGGATGTTGTCGCGGTGGTATTCGATTGCGATGGAGTTCTTACGGACAATGGGTCATCCTGGCAGAATATTCACGACTACTTCGGAACTGAGAACAAAGAAATGCTTCGAAGATTCCTGGCAGGAGAAATATCAGATGACGAGTTCATGGCTGATGACATCCGGCTATGGACAGGAGTTAGTCCCGAAATCCACAGGGACGACATAATGAGGGCTTACTCCGGCATTGGCCTTATGCCAGGTGCGAGGGACGTCGTTGAGGAGCTGAAGAGGCGGGGCGTTTACGTCGCCATTGTGTCAGCAGGAGTGGATATCTTCGTGGGTGCTATTGCAAATATGCTCAGCGTTGATGATTGGGCTGCAAATGGTTTTGATTGGGATGATGAGGGTTTTCTAAGAGGTCCAATGAAGGCCAGAGTGCTATCTCACGAGAAGGATATAATGGTGGACAAATTATCGCGAATAAATAACATGGACCCGACTGGAATTATTTCGGTTGGGGACTCAAGTACTGACCTATCAATGATGATTGATGGATCTTCGTTTATCGGATTTAATCCGGCTCGGGATCTGGCTAGGACCTCATTTAGAGAGGCAGGGGTCCCTGTGGTCGAAGGGAAAGATCTTCGTGACATTTGGCCCCATATCTTCGAGGGGGAAGATTTTCCAAATTGATTATGCGAACGGTATGGAGGCTGTCGCGAAGGTGTGCAAGTTGACTACTGTCAATATGCATGGCTTTGGTTGGAAACCCAACATCCTCTGGAAATCTGTCTGATTCTGCCAGGTAGAGCTGTGTACCATGGTAGTACCCTTGTAACCCCCAACAAAATGCCCGTGTACGTGTCCAGTGACGAAAATATCTGGAATTGTGGAGATTACAAGATTATCCTCAGGCTCAGGGGAAAGGGGGGTCTTACCACCCCATGAAGGCGCCAGATGCCTTCTCTCAAGCATGGCCTGCATCGCCCTCTCTGGTTTCGAATATGACACGGACCTCAAAGTGGCGACGAAGTCGTCAATGCTCTTCCCATGGTAAGAAAGAACTCTGACACCATTTAGGCTGAAGTCACAGGGATTGCCTACAAAGGTGGTATCTGAGTAATCTTGCTGCACTTCTGGATCTAATGCTGGTTGTGGCTCCGCAGGCCTTACGGCGTCATGATTGCCAGGGAGGATGATGACATCTACCCAATCAGGAATGTCCTCAAGAAGTCGGGCGAGCTCCCCATACTGCTGGAATAAGTCCTTAATCGCCAGATGCCTGTCTTGGCCTGGATAAATCCCGACTCCATCGACCCCATCCCCACTTAGAACGAAATACTTGATTGTTCTAGCGAGAGGGTCTGTCTTGAACCACTTAATCATCTTCTCCCACTGAGGCCCTAGGAATGTCATGCTCCCGACGTGCATGTCGGAAAGGAATGCGGCAGAAACCGCTCTATCCTGTCCGGAACTATTCTTTGAGTGCCTACCCAAGGGGGGAAGATGGATGTCCTGGACGAAGAATATTGGATCCCTCTCCCCTATCAGGAATGACCCACTGACCCCAACAACATCGTCATTCATGAGTCCGTCGAGCGCAGGGTGAACCTCCGATGCATCGGAGGGCGGCTTCACGAGACATGAAATCTGACTGGACTCGTCTTCGATAACAAACATGAGATTCTTGTTCTTTGTCCAACGCATTTCACTGGCGAGACCAACCATAGTAATTTCATAGTCCTTGGTCGAGTGCCTCTGCCTATTCCTCCATGCCTCGGACGTAGATATCGGCCTTCTGGGAAGCACGTTTGAGTTGACCATCATGCTTCTTATCCTCCTCAATCTATCTGTGAAACATGACTTCATGTCCGACATCTTTCCCTCTGTAACAGATTGGCCAGTGATGTCAAAGTGTACTTCGATCTCTGCATCCACATCCCTTGCCTGCATGGGGAACTCTGCCAAGTCGTAATTGGCCAAGCCGTGTGGCCGTGGAGGAGGTGCAAGCTCCAGAGCACTAGAAGGTGCTACAACTCGGCCGTGCGAGGAATGGCTCTGGGGGTCGGGAAGTGTGGATTGTTCACTCTTTGTAGGCGTCTGGGCGGCGATAGGGGGTTCATGGGTGGGCACTAAAGATAGGAGTTCTTCTACGGTTCTTGAGTCTAACATCCTTACTCCGGAGGAGCGGGCTGCCTCGATTAGTGGCTGAATGTCTGAAATATTCTGAATCTTTTCCTTTGCTGAGGTCAGAACAAGGATGCCAGCGGAAGCTAGTATCCGCTGCCTCTCGGACCAGTCGTCCTCAACCATGATGTCGATAAGCGGCCGGGACGCTCATGATGATATCGATAAAAACTCGGAAAATATGGCAATTGCTACTCGTCCCAGTCAGCTAGTGAGGCGAGATCAACCTTCCCAATCTCTTCGGCCACTGTCTTTGAGTAGTCCTCGACATTCCAATCAAGACTACCTTCCCATTCCTCAGAGGAAGGGTCCAATTGGGAGGTGTCCAATACTGCCTCAGAAGAGGTCTCGCTCATTGCGCGTTCAACGATGGCCTCATTCTCCTTCACCCTATCCAACGCCTCTAGTGAGAGCCTGAGTGCGAAGGAGACGAAGGACTTCTTATTGTCTAATCTGTCATTGTCGCCAAAATCCATTCTTCTGGAAAGGAAATAGTCGCCTGCAATTACGGCCACGTGGACCCTGCCAACTTCTTTCTCGGCGGTAGCTCCACCCGGCCCTGCTATTCCTGTAATTGCAATGGAGACATCAGATGAAGACTGATACTTGGCACCACGGGCCATCTGAATTGCAACCTCATGAGAGACGGCCCCTGCTTCCCCCTCGTCGAAAGCGGATTTTTCTACACCCAATTCACGCATCTTAGATTCATTTGAGTATGTCACCCAACCCTGGTTAAACCAGCCAGATGCACCGGAAATATCTGTAATTATCGAAGCAAGAAGTCCGCCCGTGCATGACTCTGCTACAGAAACGGTCCACTCCCTCTTGCGAAGCCTCCTTGCAACGCGAGAGGCAAGGCCGGCGGTCTCTTCGACCACGCCCTTCCGCCCATACACCACTTCTTGACGTTTTCAGTGGCTTGAAAAATGCAAAATTATTGAAAATAATGCTTTCAGAGGTAATTTATTGGTGGGTCCGGCAGGAATTGAACCTGCGATCTTCGCTTTGTAAGAGCAACGTCATAACCCCTAGACCACGGACCCCAATACACGCGGGGGGGCGTTGTGTTCAAATGGCCTGCGGCTGAACAGACTCCGGAGGAGAGGGCGTTGACGGACATCTCTGAGCTTCTGGAACGACTGATTGCAGCTGGAATTCCAGTGAATTCCGAGATTTTTGGTGCTATGTCCGAAGTGGATCCGTCAATTTTTACCGAACACTCCCTAGAGGGTTTCTGGCATGATAGGCCAGTCCCCTTCATGATTACCGAAACAGGGAGTGCAAAGACAATTTCCGCTCCACACATGGTGGTGACATTGTTGCACCACCTTGAAATCTCAGAGAATCAGAATGTCATTATCATAGGGTCCAAGGGCGGATATATCGCATCACTAATTGATTGGATAATTGGACCCGGAGGGACAGTTTCTGTTATTGAGCCGAATGAAGAGGTTATGAGGCATACAATTGAGTGTCTCGAAAAGATAGAGACAAATGGAGTGATTAGGGTCCTTGGCCCCGAATCAATGGAGGATCCGGAGTGGAATAGAGACGTTAGCAGAGTTCTAATTACGGGGGCTGTAAGGGAAATACCACACTACCTTGATTTGCTAATTGTGGAGGGTGGCTTCATTCTGGGGCCGTTTGGAGGGCACTTGAATCAGAGGCTACTGAAAAGAGAATGGCAAGGAGGAGACTGGATGGACACAGACTTAGGGGGGGTCGTGTTCGGGCCTGTTGATATTGAGGATTCAGACAAGAATCCATTCGATCCGAAACTGCTTGCTGAACACCTCGAGGATATTGTCGAGATGATGAGTGGCACGATAGATCCAGAAAGTGAGGCACTAGTTAGACTGGAGGGGCTTATTGAATCGCTCAGGGGGCTTCCCGAGGGAATACCGGAGATAGATGAAGACTCAACAGAAGAGGAGATTCTCGAGCATCCGGTAATTGAGCTTCTAATGTCTGAAATGGAGTGGATGGGCGCATTATGGCCCGTCATAGGGGAAATGTTCAGCTTCGACATTGCCAATCCAGGGGCGCCGAGAGAAGAAGGGGGAGAAATGCTTGGGGGTCATGAAGACCTCGTCCCATGAGCCCTATTTTCCGAAGAAGTGATGTTGTTGGGGCTCACGGAACGTTCATGGGACATGCACATCCATTACTGCGGCCCGAGGATTTGGTAGTCCTTGAAGGCCTAAGGGGCAGGGGTGAAGCATGGATAGTTGGAGGATGGGTCAGGGAATCTATTTCGGGAAGAAAAGATACGGATGTTGATATTGCAACTACGCTCCACCCGGATGAAGTGAAGGCCATTTTCCCAAGATCTCTGATGGTTGGTGCGAAATACGGCACAGTTTCAGTGAGGCTGGATGAGGATATTGGGGGTAACGAAATTTGGGAAGTTACTACACTCAGGAGTGATGGATCATACGGTGATGGAAGAAGGCCGGATGAAGTCGAATTCGGTACGAAAATTGAGGATGACCTTTCCAGAAGAGATTTCAAAATTAATGCGATGGCTCTAGAGTACCCCTATGGAGAGGACTCACTGATCGATCCGTTCGGTGGAAGAGAGGATCTTATGAAGGGATTACTGACATCCGTTGGAGACCCCAGAAAAAGGATCTCGGAGGATGGTTTGAGAATTCTAAGGGCGTTCAGGTTCATGGATGGGGGGGATGGGGGCGTGCGGAAGATGGATGATTCATTGTGTGATGCTATTTCATCCAGTCTTGGGATGCTGGAAATGGTTTCAAAGGAAAGAATATGCTCTGAATTTTCTATTATTCTCTCTGGAGATTGGGCTGACGAGATAGTTTCAAAAATGGTTGAATTAGGTGTTTTAGGGGCTATTTCTGGATCTTTGTTGGAGAAATCCGAGTGTCCTCTTGGCAAGGATATGAGAGTGAATCTAGCGATTCTTTCTATGGGTTTTGATGGAAGTGGGGGGGAATTACGGGGAATTCTACGTAGGGAATTGATGCTAAGTAATTCTACTTTGGATGAGGTTTGTTTCTTGCATGATTGCAAGGGGGAGATGTTGGACCATAGTGAAGCCTATCTCAGGAGGTTCGCTGCTGCACTGCCAGAACAAAGGAGGGAAAGAGTCCTTGACTACTTGGGCAGGCTAGGCCAGGATACAGAATCTTTCTCAGAGGCCCTAGAGGGCGTTGGTGAACCTAGGGCGGGCATTTCCCCCCTGGTGAATGGAGACGATCTTTCTCGAGAAACTGGACTGCCCCCCGGTCCACGCCTAGGCATGCTGAAGGGGTGGCTTCACAGGAAGCAAGTGGAAGAGGACCTGGCTACTTACGAGGAGGTCCTAGAACTACTCAACGAAATCGACTGGAAAGACTCAGAGCCCATGGATTGGGGTATTTTGAAGTGGCCCTAGGGGAGCTCATTCAGCATTTCGATGTATTCGTCCTTATTCAAGAACTGGTCCCCGTCGAAATCGTCAGACTGCGTCTTGACAATGATGCACCATCCATCCCCATATGCATCCTCGTTGAGTAAGTCGGGATTGTCCTCTACGTGCCCATTCAATTCCGAAATTGTGCAAGGGAATGGGGCATTGAATAGGATTCTATCAAATTCTCCATCGTATTTCGTGGTAATAGTGATCATCAAATCGTCAATCCCAACTTGGTCACCAGCGGAAGACATCGTTGGCGTTTCTTCGGCCTCATCATCCTCCGAAAGGGCGGATCCACCCGCCATCTCGAACTCGCCCTCGTCTCTTGGCCTCGCTAGAACTGCCTGCATTACTTCTCCATACTCAGCCATTAGGAATTCGCTAAGTCCTATCTTGATACTTGTAGTTCCCTCGTCCTTGTCTTCATCGAGAACTTGGAGCCATAGATGCTCCAATGTGTACAGTCGGTCGTGAGCGATGCTGAACTCCGAGTAGTCGCCATCTGCCATGTGATTCGTCCGCCCGCCGACCGAATTCCGTTTTCAACTATTCGCTTATCGAAAACTCGATTTTTCCCAAGAGGGATTAACAATGTACGGCCTTTCGGAGTATCGGAGATGCCCATGGATTTCGCTGAAAATGAGGAGCAGAGCATGATTCGAGAGATGGTCAGAGGATTTGCGGAGGATGTTCTTTCACCTTCAACTTTAGAGAGGGACAAGGAACAGAGGGCCCCACTTGATGAGTGGGCCTCATTCTGCGAATACGGCCTCCAGGGAATTACCATCCCCGAGGAATACGGCGGTAGTCCGGTAGACGACATAACTGAGGCGATAATAGTGGAAGAGCTCGCAAGGGTTGATCCCTCGTTCTCGGTGATGTACTGCGTTCATGTCGGTCTATGTTCGAAAACAATAGCCCTGCATGGAAATGAGTCTCAAAAGAAAGAGTACCTAACTAGGCTCTCTGGTGATGAAATTGGGGCCTATTCTCTTTCAGAGGCAGGCGCGGGAACCGATGCTGCGGCCATGAGCTGCAAGGCCAAGCTAAGCGATGACGGGACGCATTACATCCTAAACGGTGAGAAGATGTGGGTTACCAATGGGAGCAGTGCCGACATTTACGTCCTATTTGCGAAGGATGTTGATCATCCAGATTTCGGAGTAAAGAAGCACGGGGGGACTACTGCATTCATTGTTGAGAAGTCATTTGATGGTTTTTCTGTCGGGAAGAAGGAGGACAAGCTAGGGATAAGGTCCTCTGACACATGCTCCTTGCTCCTTGAGGATTGCAAGGTACCAATAGAGAATGTACTGAAGGGGCCGGGAGAAGGTTTCCCTATAGCAATGAACGCCCTGGATAATTCGAGAATTGGGATTGCCGCCCAAGCTTTGGGAATCTCTCAGGGGGCTTATGAGTCTGCACTGAACTATGCTCACGAAAGGGAGGCATTTGGAAAGCCAATTGCCCTCCACCAGAGTATTGGGAACTATCTGGCTGAAATGGCAACAAGGATCGATGCTTCAAGGATGATGGTATACAGAGCAGCTTGGGCTAAAAAGAGGCATTACGATGAGGGCGCTCCGAGGCACACCAAAGAAGCCAGCATGGCCAAACTCTTTGCTGGAGATACTGCTATGTGGGTTACAGAGAGGGCGGTTCAAGTCCTTGGAGGATATGGCTATACGACAGACTTCCCGGTTGAGAGATTCTTCAGGGATGCAAAGATTACTCAAATTTACGAAGGCACTCAAGAGGTTCAAAGAATAGTGATTAGCCGTTCAATAAGGCCAGAGTGAATCTAGGCAAACCAGGAATATCTTCGCTGGCCCTCGAGATCCCCCTCGACACCTATGCCGACTAGCGCGAATTCACCCTTCGGGGGCAAGACGGAATCCTTCCTGCTACCACGGTGAAGTGCCTCATACTCGGATTTGTCAATTGCGTGGCGTTCTGCAAGCCTCTCAAATAGCCTGAATCTCGATGCGACGTCTCTCCAATTGGGCTGAACCTCGCCCTCGAAAACCTTGGCTTTGGCCCCAGATCCATACCCACAAAGGCCGACTTTCTTTCCAGCCATCTCAACATCATCGAGATAGTCGCTCTCCATGGTGGACATGAGGGCTAGGAAAATAGAGCCGGTGTACTGATTTCCGATTAGACTAGATGCCCTCTGGGTCTTCTCGATCCTCCTCTCTGCAAATTCCTTGAATTGCTCCGTCTTTGAAATCAGCCTTCTGTACTGATCATTCGCCTTCTCGAATTCCTCCATTCCCTCTTTGGTGTCCGGGAAATCCTCCGGGAAAGGCTCGGCGCCAATCTCTTTTACGATCTCTTCCCAAAGCGGAAGATGCCTCCTGTCGTGTCTGAAAACATCTGGGAACATCCTTTTTCCTTGAAAGGCGTATGGCAAGTGAACAATAATCCTCATCCACTGCTCTGTTAGAATTTCGTCATTTTCTGGCTCATACCTGCCATCCCTGATCGCCTTCTCCCTGAAATCTATGAATGCGGTTTTTACTGACTCTGAATAGCACCTATTTGAGAACTGCCCGTCGAATACTGGCATATCCTTGTGAATCATTAGCTTGTCATTTTCGAAAATAAGTTCGTCCTTCTTACTTGATGTGGGCAGAATCTTCAGAATATTATCAACGAGCCCATCCTTGACCTTCTCCCCGCTTTCGATTGCTAATTCCAGAACATTCTCGATGATTGACCTCGTATCGACCTCTCTACGTGGCTTGAAGAAGTCATGGACCGGCATAGTGGAAACTCCCCATATGTCGGGAATTACTAGAAGTCTGGGATTATGCCTGATTAGGATTGCACCGCCACCAGCCCCTTGGGTGTACTCCCCACTGGAGCCGAGATCGTACTTCGCATTGTCAGCGAAAACCACTATTCCGATTCGGTCTTCTTCGATGCCCCCCCTAGCTACCCAATCTAGCGTATTATGCATTGCGTCGACTGCTCCGATGCATGCGAATGTCAAGTCCACAACGTCGCAGTTCCTGAAGCACTCAGCACCGAACTCTGGGGAGTATTTCTGTTCCAGCATATCCATGATGTAGGTGGCTGTCGGTTTGGCGCCATCCAGCGCAGACTCGGTACCTAGGTAGATCCTTCCAATCGAGCTTGGGTCTATGCCGTTCCTGTCAATCAGTCTTGATGCGGCATTCGCGCCCATTGTTGCTGTGTCCTCGTGAAAATCTGGTATTGCCATGGCCGAAAGGCCCAGTCCCTTGTTCAATTTGCTGAAGTCGGCACCCCTGAATTCTGCAAAGTCCTTCATATCGAAATAGAGACGTGGGAAATAGATCGCTATGTCGTCTACACCTACCTCTGGCATAGTTTCCCTCATCCCCGCCCGGCAACGAGGGGGTTATGATACCTGCCCCGGAGAAGTATTCACGAAGTCAATATTCCAATGGACTACTGAGGGCCGGTTATGGAATTTATTGCTGACATGAGCTCTGATCTAGATGAGAAGTGCTCGGATACGGGGGATAGAACATCGGATAGGCCGTCCGCAACTGCCATTTTTGCATCCAAAGGATGAACTGATCCATTGGAGACGGCATCTGTGAATGAATCCAAATCACTGAACTCGGATGGTTCGCCATATTTTGGGTCGGGCGTTACCTTGACCTTTCCAAGTCTGGGCAAAATGACATGCTCAACCATCTCGAAGACCGCAGAGGAGGGGTTTCCTACCTCTAGGAATGCCTTTCTCATCTTCTTCCTTAGGGAATCGTGATCATCATGCATCAGGATAGCATTGTTGGGGTCGGATTTTGACATTTTGTGATCGTACGAGTCCATGCGGCCTCCGGATCCCTTGAGCCCGGAGAGCATAGGGGTGTGTATGCATGTGGCCTTTGTCCAGTTATTCCTATCCGCCACCTCCCTCATGTACATGTGTGCTTTTCTCTGGTCCATCCCCCCAAACGCAATATCAACCTTCAATTCGAAAATATCGGCTGCCTGGAGGGCTGGGTAGTAGAAAGCTGAAAGGTCGTGATCTGAAGAGTCCTCTGCCCTTCCCATTATACTGAACGTCCTTCTGACCCTTGACAGGCTCATATTCTTGGAGCACCTGAGGACCCTCTCCCAATATTTTCCAGAATCCATTACCTCAGAAGCTCTGATGAATCTAACCTGGCCTGGGCCTTCTCCCTCGGGAGGGTTTCCTAGCAGGACCCTGAAGACCTCTGTCATGTAATCTCCAGCCAAAGTAATCTTCTCCATATCCCTGTCAAACTTGTCATTAACCCAAGCATGCCAGTCTGCTAGGAGAACAATCACATTGACATCTGAATCCAGAAGGTTGCGAATCGTGTCCGATAGTATGACCCACCCCAGATGTGCCTTTCCGCTAGGCTCCAATCCGATGTATGCCACAAGTTGTCCGTCCCCCGAGTGAGAGGGTGCACCTGAGAGAACAGAGGCGACGTGTTCCACGCCCACTACTTCCTCACAACCGGAGAACATGGATTGAATGACGTCAAGGGATCCCTTTTCCAGGTTAGATAGGGGATCCTTGTCATTCATTTTATCACCTAATTGAACAGCTTGTTTAGCTTCTCAGCGCGCCCGGCTGCTTTCGTATTGTCGTTCGACTCCAGGGCCTGCTCTATCTCTGCTATAATTGACTCTGCCTCTGAAATCTTGTCCTGTGGGAGCGAATCTGCCATCTCCATGAAATGTCGGGTAGCGCTAATTGCGGACTTGGCCTTTGATGCCTTTTTGGCCCATTCCTTAGCCTTGTCACCCCTCTGCTTCGAATTGTAGCCAGTAGCCTCATCGAGAAATGACGTCCACCTCTTCCTAGCGTCCATTGCAGATTTGACCTCCTCTGGATCATCGAAATTTGGAGGTACATTGGTGACGTCGATCATTAGTGCGCTTCCTTCGTAGCTACCATTGATGGAAGTCATGATGCCGTGAGAGGCGGAGAATGAGTTCTCCCCTGTGCTCTCCACTTGTTCGAAATACCTTCTCGCTAAGGCGGAAAGTCCACCCTCACCACTTACTTCCTTGATTACCCCTCGTCTGACGTCGAATCGCTCCATGGGTTTGCGCCGGGTGAATCACTCTTCAAATCTGCCGTGACATTGGCCCCTTAAGTCGCCGGTCGAACGGGCTAAACCATTGTTGCGCCTCGGAGGGCTGTGGCACGAGCGGCGGTCTTGATATTGGCATTGCTTTCTGCTACCTTATTTTCCACCACGCCAGTGAATGCAGAGTCCGCAGTGGTGCTGGATGAGATGGACAGCCTATCTTCAACTGACCTAGGGCTGAATGGCGCGACTATGGATCCTGCTGGTAGTTGGGTTCTTGCTTATGGAGAAGAGTCGATTATGAAAATGATCAATGCAGCGGACCCATCGATTCAGGTGCCTATGCCTGTTACCGGGGAGTCTGCGCTCAACGACGCTGACTACCACCCGGGCGGGCTTACTGCACTAATCGTTGGCGAGGACGGAGTAGCTCTCAGGTACGCTGCAGATGACCACTCTGTAACTGATGCTGGGGGGCATGAAGAATTCGATGACTCATCACTTACTGCCGTCGCTTGGAACCAAGGTGGTTCTTGGGCTTACGTGGGATCGGACGACGGAACAATCTGGAGGATGCGGGCCTCCAGTGACGGAGGTGCAGAGGTTCATGTCCTCGAGGGCCTTGGTACAGGGAGTGAGATTACAGAGATAGAATGCCACGGAGAAATTCTACTTTGCGTGGTTGGAACGACATATGACGGGATTGCAATTATCGATAGGGATCACGCGGTTCACTGGATAGGAGGCGGAATATACCCCTGGAATGGAATGGTGTGTCCAATTACAACTGACGTTTGCGTGTTTACCTCTGGAGATGCGATAGGGATGGTTGATCTGGATGCAACTAATCCTTCCTCCTCCAAAGTCAGCATTAGCGAGATTTCGGGAGTCGGAGGGGTGTTCACAGGGATCGAGAGCCAGGATGGAGACAGGTCGATGATCCTGTTAACTCCATTCTCGCTAATTGAGCACGATGCCGGGCTGAATGCTTCCTTCCCCTGGCTAGAGAACTCTGATGTTGTTGAATTTGATTCAACTGTCTCGGGAGAAAGGGTAGTTGCAACATGGGCGACTGATAGGGACAGCGGCTGGATCCTTACTGACAGAGGTACGATCTTGAGCTTTCATCCGCCATCGGGGGATTCATGGGTCGATGGACTGATGGGGCTAGTCATCATGATTGTTTTTCCTCTAGTTATCTTTGGAGTGGTGCTCAGTATATTGATGTCCATGTCCCCGGAACTTAGTCACTGGGTCACCATGAAGATTGGCTCGGAGGAAGAGAAGGAGTTCTCAAAGAGGGACTCCAGGCGTAGGAGAAGAGGCAGGAAGTAGGGCACCCTCACTGCCATACCTTGATGAGGTAACCGCCTTCGCAAAGAAACGAGAACATGCCATACGACGCTCTAGACTTCTACGACGTTGACTCTTTGTTGACAGAGGAAGAGAGAATGGTTAGGGACATGGTAAGAGACTTCGTCGACAACGAAGTCTTGCCCAAGATTGAGCAGGCCTGCAGGGACGGGGTATTCCCCGATGAGTGGAGGGTTGAATTGGGCAATATGGGAGTTCTTGGAGCCCCCCTGAAGGGTTACGGATGCCCCGGACTGTCATACACTGCATACGGGGTAATTTGCAGAGAGCTTGAGAGGGGTGATAGTGGACTTCGTTCATTCGCATCCGTGCAGGGCTCTCTTGCCATGTACCCAATTTGGGATTTTGGTTCGGAGGAGCAGAAAAATTACTACCTACCTAAGATGGCAAGCGGCGAGTGGATTGGGTGCTTCGGCCTGACCGAGCCAGACTATGGATCAAATCCTGGTGATATGATTACCAGAGCCGAGGACATGGGCGACCATTACCTCCTGAATGGGGCGAAGATGTGGATTACAAACGGCACCATAGCCCAGGTTGCAGTCGTTTGGGCCAAACTAGACGGAGTAATCAGAGGATTCATCGTTGAGGATGGTGATGAAGGGTTCACAGCCCCTGAAATGAAGGGGAAGCACTCACTGAAGGCATCAGTCACCAGCGAACTTGTGTTCCAGGACTGCAAAATTCCCAAGGACAGGATCCTGCCTGGTGTTAAGGGGCTAAGGGGCCCGTTTTCCTGCCTAAACAATGCTAGGTATGGAATCTCATGGGGCGCAATAGGGGCTGCACAGGCGTGCTTTGACTCTGCTAAGGAGTATTCTCTGAGCAGGATCCAATTCGACCATCCGATAGCGTCGTACCAATTAGTGCAGAACAAACTCTCGTGGATGCTTAGGGAAATTACCAAGGCCCAACTTCTAGCCTACCACCTTTCACAGAAGAAAGATGCTGGCACATGGATTCCAGAGCATATCTCCCTTGCGAAGATGAACAATGTCGACATAGCTCTGGAGATTGCGCGTGCCGCTAGAGATATTCACGGTGCAAATGGGATACTTGACGAGTACCCGGTGATGAGGCACATGGCAAATCTGGAGTCGGTGAAGACCTACGAGGGGACCCATGATATCCACAATCTCATACTTGGCAGGCACATCACAGGAATCCAGGCATTCACACGCACCCTGGAATAGTCGAATAGGGACTGAAATTGCTAAGGGTGAATCTTGATAGAGGGAGCAGCAGTCGTCCGGTCTGCAGGGATATCATGACAATAGCAGTTCTACTAAAGCAGGTTCCAGATACTACCGCTAAAATCACCGTCTCCGGAGGAAGGGTGGACGAGGGCGCGGTGAGCAAGTGGTCAATGAGCCCATATGACGAATATGCGCTAGAGTATGCACTCCAACTGAAAGAAGGGGGAGGCGGGGACTTGGTCGCAATCACATGCGGACCTGCCAGGGCTTCCAAGATACTTACCGATGCTGCGGCAGTTGGGGCTGATTCACTAGTTCACATTGTCTCTGATGATTCCGGCATGGACAGCTCCAATGTGCAGAATCTTCTTGCCTCCGCAATAAGAAAAACAGGCGCTGAAGTTGTTCTCTGCGGCAAGCAGGCTGCCGATACCAATTCGGGATCCACCGGCCCAGGCGTTGCTAGCATCCTCGGCTTCACATGCGTTGGAATGGTTTCCGAGGTTTCAATGGAGGGCGATGGATTCGTAGCAATGAGGACAAGTCCTTCAGGCAACGAGAAGGTTTCTGTTTCCAAGCCATGCCTATTCGCCTTCGACAAAGCAGCAACAGAGATGAGGAGGCCCAATGTCAGAGGAATAATGATGGCAAAAAAGAAGGCCGTCGAGTCACTGACACCGGCTGATCTTGGCGTGACCATGGAGGGTTCCAGAGTTTCACTGGAGTCTCACTCTGCACCCGCTGAGAAACCCCCTGGGCAGAAATTCGAGGGTGCAGCCTCTGTTCCGACTGTGGTTTCCAAGTTGAGAGATGAGGCCAATGTTATCTGAGGTGAAAAAATGGAAGTCACGATTATAGCTGAAACAACTGGAAATGAGCTTCACCCTGTAACTGCCCAATTGGTAGGTGCCGCCTGTTCGATTGGTGGAACACCGACCGTGATCTGCCCTGGAGGGGTAGGTGCGACAGAGGCATCATCAATTAGTGGAGTGGGGAAGGTGGTATCGGCCGAAGGGGAGTGCTTTGGTTCGTTCGACAGTGGAGCATGGGCAAGTGCCCTCTCCCCGTTATGCGAGGGAGTGGTGATGGCCTCCTCATCAGCACATAGCAGGGAGGTTCTAGCTCAAGTAGCCGCAATCAGAAATATTCCAATAATCCAAGATGCTACCGGCCTTGAAAGTGGAATTAGGGTCACGAGGCCGATTTACTCCGGTAAGGCCATAGAGACCTCGGTTGCTTCGGGCCCTTGTGCAATTTCGATTAGGCAGAACGCATTCGAGGCTTCTGGATCGGGAGGGAATGCTGACATCTCCACGGTGAACAATACATCTGATGTTGGAGTGGCGGTGAGGGAGGCCCTTGCTAAGGCCAGTGAGAGGCTTGACGTCGCTGAAGCTGACATCATCATTTCTGGAGGCAGGGGGATGGGGGACCCTTCGAACTTCTCTCACCTGTACGAAATCGCAGATATCGTCGGCGCTGCTGTAGGGGCCAGTAGGGCGGCGGTCGACACTTGGGACGATATTCCCCACGATATGCAAGTTGGTCAGACAGGTAAGACCGTGAATCCAAGCCTGTACATAGCAGTAGGAATCAGCGGTGCAATTCAGCACTTGGCGGGAATGCGCTCTAGCAAGTACATTGTTGCCATCAACAAGGACCCAGATGCCCCTATCTTCAGTGTGGCTGACTATGGCATAGTCTCTACTTGGGAGGAGGCGCTTCCTGCCCTGAGGGACGAGTTCGGCAAATTGTAGCTATCTAACTTGTATTGTGATGCTGGCACTAGATTGGGCCCCTCCATCATCGATTACAAGCAAAGTGAAGTTGTGGACGCCCTTTGAAATCCTGGCTCTCAATTGAGGGGAATTGCCAATTTCCTCACCATTCCTGTCTTTCCATAGCCACTCCGAAATCTTACCGTCGGGGTCATATGACCTAGATCCGTCTAGGAGTACTGTTGCCTTTCCGCCCTCATCCGAGTCGATTGTCATGTCATCACCTGCATCTGCAACGGGGGGTATATTGAGAGACTTAGCTGACTCAATCAAATCAGTCAAAACATCCACCTCAACAGACTCCCCGTCGAGTTTCATCTCGATTTCCTCGTTCAGGGTTTCGATTAGGATTTCACCTTGATTGGAGAAATCTTGCCTCTGTGAGGCCATGTCCAACTCATCCTCCGTAAGGCCTCCAGAAAATTCATTTCCGATCGAGTCAAAGTCTGGCTCCATCAACTCGCCACCGTTCTGGACTATTGGAGATGAATCGGGGTCGACTAAGTAAATTGGCGATGGGCCTCTAGACTTCTTGTCATCTCCAAATATCGCTATCAATCCATTTGGAAGAGGCATTAAGCCCTCGACGACACCATGATGCTCAAATTGCCATGCCACATGGCCCTCTGGAGAAATCCTCGAGGTCTCAAACCAATAGGAAACCAGGAATTCGTCGCCCCACCGTACAATGTCGCTAATCATGTAGCCCATCTGGGAAATCTCTCGATGTCCTTCGACCCCCACTTTCATGTCAATTAATTGTCCATCGAAGCAGCCCACAACTACTCCTTCCTCGGTGACACAAAGTGAGGTTGGTTTGGATGGGACCTCTGAAGTATTGATGAGCCCCTCTACCGGACTCCAACATTCCAATCTGTTTTCTGGACGATCATCTACGGCCATTCCAAGTGAGTTCCTCCCAACCAGCAATGTCCCATCGGGTCTGAATTGGATGCATGATACTGTTTCAACATCATCAGTCGCAGGTTGTGACTCAAACAGGGTATTGAGTTCATTATCGAGAATCATGAGTCTGCCGTCATCTAACCCCAGGCCAATATAGAGGCCGTTATCTGATGATTGGATTACACCTACGGGCCCAATCTTCTTGCTACTCAGAACCTCCCCTTTCGGGGAAACGTGCATAATATTGTCAGAACCATCAATAGCGAATATACCGATATTAGAAGGCGATATATGTTCGCAACCTGACTCCATATCCAGATTCCAAACGATTTCCCCAAGCGAAAATAGCCCATTGGTGCTAGATGCGGCGATAATACTGCCATCCAGTTCAACCAATCCGATCACTGATCCTTCGATGGATGACTCCTCGAGTAATTCCCCGGATGAGTCGAGATGGAAAATTCTCCCGGATTCAAAGCCGACGCAGATTATTGACTCTTTAGTTGGGCACCAACTTCTAGGATATTCGTCGATTTGTACCGACGCGGTTGGCTCGATTGTCGGCTGCATAATTGTCGTGAAGGGACCTCATGCCTTCATCTTGGCGAATGCCTGCTCAGACGGGCGCCTTGTTCTTCGCGGAGTCATTCCTGAGTCCCTCAATTCTTTCTAGGTACTCTTCTGTGATTCCTCCCGTCACGTAGACCCCATCAAAACACGAACAGTCGAAATTCGCTGGCCCCTCTGAGTCGTCCCCAAGACAGGCCTTGACTAAATCGTGTAATTCTTGGTAGATTAGCCAATCTGCCCCTATTGCCTCACATATTTCTTCCACGGAACGACCAAATGCGACATACTCTGATTTGGCTGGCATGTCAATGCCATACACATTTGGATGGACAATCGGAGGAGAGCAGGATGCGAAGTAAACCCTTGAAGCACCTGCCTCCCTTGCCATGTTTACGATTCTCCTGGATGTGTTTCCCCTCACAATACTGTCATCAACGATTAGTACGGTTTTTCCATGGAACTCGTCCTCGATAGTATTGAGTTTCTTCCTAACAGAGTCCTTCCTAATGGTCTGACCGGGCATAATGAATGTCCTTCCTATGTACCTGTTCTTTACGAAGCCCTCCCTATAGGGGACTCCAAGCTCCCTAGCAAGGTCAAGTGCAGCGATCCTCCCGCTGTCTGGTACTGGAATCACGGCATCGATTGAATGGTCGGGGAACTCGGAGGAAATTTTCCTAGCCAATGAGGCCCCCATCCTGAGTCTTGAGGAGTGGACAGAGATGCCATCAAGAACGGAGTCTGGCCTAGCGAAATACACATGCTCGAAGATACATGGATGGTGGTCAACTTCCTTTGAGCAAACCTTTCTGGACATCTGCCCGTCCATCCTGACCACAACAGCTTCACCCGGCGAGACGTCTCCATCATGTTCGAAACCAATGGCTTTGCAAACCACACTCTCAGAGGCGATGACTCTCTCGGTGAAACCATCTACAACATTACTTCCTATGCAAAGAGGCCTGATGCCATTGGGGTCTCTGAACGCTACGATTCCCCAACCTGTGATCATTGTGACAACGCTATAACTCCCCTCAGCCCTAAGATGCACTCTTTCTACCGCCCTGAAAATATCGTCTTCGGAAAGTGAATCAATGCCTCCCGGGTTTCCATTCAGGGATCTTTGAATTTCGGCAGCGAACAGGTTCAACAGTGCCTCCGAGTCTGAACTTGTATTGATTCTCCTATGGTCGTACTCAAGAAGGCTGGATATGATGTCTTGAGTGTTGTTGAGATTCCCATTGTGTGCGAGGCTGACTCCGAATGGCGTGTTGGTGTAGAATGGCTGTGCCTCGGAAACTGAGTTGGAGCCTGCGGTTGGATATCTGACATGCCCTACCCCCATGGAGCCGAGTAATGACTCTGAGTGCTTGGCACGGAAAACATCTCGGACCAGGCCGTTGGCCCTACGGTGACAGATGTTATGCGAATCGCTTGTCACAATTCCTGCTGCGTCTTGGCCCCTGTGCTGCAGAACAAGAAGGCCATCGTACAGAGAAGGAGCTACTTGGGAATTGGGATGTCCAATAATTCCGACGATCCCGCACATCGTCTACCGAACGGCCCTCAGGGACTAGGGACTTAGCACTTTCCGGGATGGAGCTCACTTACTTCCCATGGATCTGTTGCGCTTGCTCCACCTGTACTTCCTCATCTTGGAAGTCTGTCCATACCCGCAGCTAGAACAAACCGACTTAGTCTTGTGGAATGAGTGCTTGCCGCATCTCCTGCATCTGATGTGGGTGGACTTCTGCCTCTTACCCATGCTTGGAGTACCCTTGGACACCTAATCACCCCTTGAGACAGCGCGGCGACCGACC
>DAQP01000001.1 GCA_002504435.1 Euryarchaeota archaeon UBA438 | reverse complement strand
TCCCTTTCATTCAGGGCGTCCTCACCGACAATGGCGACCAGTCCCCTCAATTCCCTACCTTGTGCGTATGCTGCGTACAGCTGATCGGAAACGGACTTGTGGTCCTCCCTGGTTTTACCAGGCCCTATTCCGGCGTTCATCAGTCGGGAAAGGGACGGTAGAACGTTGATTGGCGGGTATATGCCCTTCTGGTGGAGCTCACGAGAAATCACTATCTGCCCCTCTGTGATGTATCCAGAGAGGTCTGGAATCGGGTGGGTAATGTCGTCTCCCGGCATTGTAAGGATCGGGAATTGGGTGATTGACCCCTTCTTCCCCTTCACGAGACCGGCCCTTTCGTACAGCATGGCTAGGTCTGTGTACATGTATCCTGGATATCCCCTTCTCCCTGGGACCTCTTCCCTTGCTGCGCCTATTTGCCTAAGTGATTCGCAGTAGTTCGTCATGTCAGTGTAAATTACCAGAACGTGATAGTCGTGTTCGAAAGCCAGGTACTCGGCTGCGGTCAATGCCAGCCTAGGAGTGATCAGTCTCTCGACTGCAGGGTCGTCTGCAAGATTGACGAATAGAGCAGCATTCTCCAATGCCCCGGTCCTCTCAAGGTCATGGACGAAGAAATTGTACTCTTCGGCAGTAATTCCCATTGCACAGAAAACGACCACGAAGTCGTCATCGCTGCCAACCAGTTTTGCCTGTCTTGCTATTTGCAGAGCGATATCGTTGTGAGGCAGACCACTCGCACTGAAGATCGGTAGTTTCTGGCCTCTAACCAGCGAGGTGCATGCATCGATTGCAGAGATTCCGGTCTGAATGAACGACTCAGGGCTCTGTCTTGAGTAAGGATTGATCGCGGCCCCTATGATGTCGGCCATCTCGTCAGCGACGATCTCGGGCCCTCCGTCTCTAGGCCTTCCAGCGCCATCCAGGATCCTCCCTATCAGCCCCTTGCTGACTGGGAGCTTGAAGACGTCCCCGAGGAACTTCACGCCTGTCTGCCTGTCTACGGATGCGGTTCCCTCGAATACCTGCACGATAACTTGATCATCGGAGGTATCGAGAACCTGTCCATTCTTCATTGACCCGTCGCTGAGTCTAAGCTGTACAATCTCGCCAAAGGAAACTGGTTCTGTCTTGTTTAGGAACACTAGTGGACCCTTTACGTCAGTTATGGTTCTGTACTCTTTTCCGCTCATGATATCACCCCTCAGTTGGCCTCCATACTAGCAGCAATCTGCTGCCCCATCTCAGTCACCAATTCACCTATCCTCTCATCGTAACCCTTCTCGAAACGGCCTCTCATCAGGTCGGTCCTAGCTGGAACGTTCACGACGTCTTCCAATTGGGCTCCTCCTGCTATGGCCTTCTTTGCTTCCTCTTGGAAGGACAGGATTGCTCTGGCCATGTGGTACTGTAGGCCCAAGTCACTGAATGTATCGACGTCGTGGAATGCGTTCTGCTGAAGGAAGAACTCCCTGATCATCCTCGCGACCTCGAGTGTGAGTTGCTGGTCGACTGGTAGTGCGTCGGAACCCACGAGTTGGACGATTTCCTGGAGCTCGGCCTCAACTTGTAGTAGTGTGCTGATGTCGGTCCTTACCTCCGGGTAGTCGGATGCGATGTTGTCCCTGTACCACTGGTCTAGTGCCTGTGGGTAAAGGCTGTAAGAGCTTAGCCAGTTGATGGCAGGGAAGTGTCTCTGCCTAGCCAGTCCAGCATCTAGGCCCCAGAAAACCTTGACGATTCTTAGGGTTCCTTGGCTTACTGGTTCTGAGATGTCGCCTCCTGGAGGGGAAACTGCCCCTATGACGGAAACTGAACCATCGTCGCCGGCGAGAGTCCTGACTCTCCCAGCACGCTCGTAGAACTCTGCGAGTCTGCTTGAGAGGTAGGCGGGGTAGCCTTCCTCGCCGGGCATCTCCTCAAGTCTCGAAGAGATCTCCCTCATCGCCTCTGCCCATCTGCTAGTGGAGTCTGCCATTAGAGCCACATTGTAGCCCATATCACGGAAGTACTCGGCGATTGTTATTCCCGTGTATACGGAAGCCTCTCTAGCTGCTACAGGCATGTTGGAGGTGTTTGCAATCATGACTGTCCTATTCATCAGAGGTTTGTTCGTATTTGGGTCGATAAGATGAGGGAACTCATCGAGAACCTCTGTCATCTCATTGCCCCTTTCTCCGCAGCCGATGTAAACCACTATCTGAGCGTCGGACCACTTCGCTAGTTGTTGTTGGGTGACGGTTTTTCCAGAGCCGAAAGGACCTGGGATTCCCGCAGTGCCACCCTTGGCGAGAGGGAAGAGGAAGTCTAGAATCCTCTGACCTGTGATCAGGGGTACGTCAGGAGCATACTTCTGTACGAAAGGCCTTGGAGAACGCACTGGCCACTCCTGCATCATTGCTATCTCAGTCCCATCATCGAGGGTGCAAACAGCCTCTGTGATGTTGAAGGATCCGGATTTTATTGCCTTCACCTTTCCTCCAACATTAGGGGGCACCATAACGCGGTGCTCGATTGTCTCTGTTTCCTGAACTATCCCAATGACCTGCCCAGAGCCAATCTCGTCGCCCTTCTTCACGGTGGCATTGAACTCCCACTTCTTCTTCAGATCGAGGCCGTCTGCATCAACACCACGTGTGATGAAAACGCCCATTGTCTCTTCCAATTTGGGAAGTGGGCGCTGGATCCCGTCGTAAATCTGGGTCAGAAGGCCTGGCCCAAGTTGTACTGAAAGGGTTTGGCCGGTCCTGACCACGGGCTCCCCTGGCTTGATGCCAGAAGTCTCCTCGTAAACCTGTATGACTGATTGATCGCCGTGTAGCTCGATGACCTCACCCATGAGGCCCTCATGGCCGACACGAACGACCTCATACATTCTAGGCGCTATTCCGATTGCTGTTACTACTGGCCCGGAAATCCGGTAAATTACTCCATTCTCTTTGCTCATTTTTTCACTTCCATTAATTCTTGATTTTTTTACTTCCAGAGGTCCACTCCCAGAGCTGACTTGATTGACTCGCGGAGGGTGTGGTCCTCCTCCGTTCCTATTCCCAACACCGTGGGAGTAACGCTCTCAGCAATCTGCATACGCAGCCTTTCTGGGAGCATAATGAGGTCGGAGTTGTCGATCACGACAACGCCTATCTCGGTTTGGTTTAGGAGAGAGCGGATTATCTCGGCCATCTCCTCATGGTCACTTGTGTTGTGAAGGTTCTTCACCCCCGCCAACTGGAAACCTAGGGTGAATTCAAGCGGCCCTACAACTGCTATCTCCATCATTTCACCTCAGTAATCCAAATGCGCCTCTATTACCTCATCTGGGAGGCCTACTGACTTACCGCGCACCAGTAGTCGTAGATTTCTGACTTCGAGTGCCTTGCACTCAATGTAATGTATCACAGGGAAGGGCGAAACCGGGCTCAGATGAGAGAATCTCTTCAGCATCGCGTGCCTTTGATGTGACATCAGTTCTGCATATGGATCCAGAGATCCAATGGACTTGGAGGCCGACATGGCCTCTTCAAAGCCTGAATCGTCGAAAGAGCCGCTCCTCCTGAGCGACTCGATTAGCTCCTCATCTGTCTCGGCCTGCGATGCTTGCCTCATTGTTGCGGGATCTATCTTTCCGCCCGGGATAACGATGGAGGATCGTTTCTCCTGGGACATCTCCTGACGGATCCCACGGAACTGGTTTATCACGTTCCTGTGGTCTATCTCCATTCTCAAATATCTGAGTAACCTTGGGCTACCATCTCTCCCCTTTACTGCTTTCAGGGCATCTGAGAAGTATTGCATGTCGAGAGAGTTCTCGAGATCTTCCAGAGTTGGCTCGCCCTCCATCCTAGAGAGTGCGCGGCCCCAAGAAGTACCCGACATGGCGTCAACGGCCTCCTGGAGTCCCTCGGTCGTTCTGACAATTTGCAGCCAGGGTGCATTTCGTGGGTTCTCGGATGGGAGAATCTGTGTTTCGATTAGCTCATCCGAAGCGCCACCGTTGATCGCCCTTAGAACGGTCTTTGCCTTCTCGTAGTCGAATCTCTCGACATAGATTGCAACTAGTGCCCTGAGATGGCCTTGGCAGAAACGCATGACTTGAGATAGGTCATTGTCCATGTTGTGGAACAATGCTGCCTCGACGGCATCCGCACCACTCATCCTCGATGCATAAAGATCCATCTCTGACCTATACCCAAGCTCCCCTATGCTTACACCAATTGATTCTGGGCCCTGTTGCAGAAGCTGGCGCATCCTCGTCGTATCAATCAATGCTGCCTTGCGTGCCTTAGCTCGCGCTGATGCATTGTAGAGATTCGAACGACCATTCGCCATACTTGCCATTAAATCGCCTCGTTTATTCTCCAAAAAGTGCTGCGTTGACCGCTCCGAGGCTAGCCTTCCAGGCATCCTCCAAGCGACTATCAAAGCGGTAATCTAGGACCATTGATCCGTCCTTCGACTCCAGGACGAAACCTCCGAGCCCCTCAATGTCCTCACCCAAGGAGAACTTGGATGAAGATAGGGCCTTACGATCTGTGGTGACTGGTCTCAGAACCATGTCTGAATCAGCCCCATCAGCCTCCTCAAGAAGGCTTGCTATCATATCGGAACGTCCCTTGAAGTCTGATGATCCAACTTGTTCCATTACGGTCGCCCAAGTCAAATCCAGTTCCTCTCTTCTGGCGATTAGCGCTCTCTTCTGATTGGCCTGCCTTGCCGATGCTACAACCTCGACTGAAAGCTGCTCACTATCACGTGATGCTCGCATCTCGGCTTCGGAAGCAGCTGTGGCAGCCTGTTGCCTCGCATCGTCCTCGATGCGCTTGGCCTCGGCTTTGGCAGCGTCGATGATTGACTTAGCTTCGGCCTTCGCCTGACTGGCGATTTCGGCCGCTAGAGCATCTAGTGTCATCTTCTAACCTCTCGTAAATAATTCGTCTCTCCGGTCTTGCAACCTGCCTAGAGCAGGAACAGTGCAAGGAATCCGAACAGTACGATGGTCTCAGGTAGAGCTGTGAAGATCAGTCCAGTAACGAACTTACCTGGGTCTTCAGCAATCATCCCGACTGCTGCTGCTCCGATAGGTCCCTGGCTCAATCCAGTTCCAACACCCGCTAGTCCGAGTGCTATTCCAGCTCCCAGCTTAGCTGCGTCCCAATTGTAGGACGCGGCGGTCGATGCCTCCTGGGCCGAAACCACCGAAGCAATCATTGCAAACGAGGTCAGGACCATTAGGGCGCTCATTCCTTTCATCATATTTCTGTTGTTCATTCTTTTTCCTCCATTTTTTCAAAGCCTAGGCTTGGAATCTAATCTACCTCCACGAATCTGGAATTCAGGCCGAATGGCTTGAATTCCTCACCGCTTGAATCGTAATACTGCCTCATCCACTCGACGAAGTGAAGCCTTGCTGCATGTATGTTCGGACTGAAAACACCGAGTCCCCATGCAAAGAATTGGACTGAAAGCCAACCAATCAAAAGTAGTGGGATGAAGACATAGTCGATCGTTGAGGCATGAGACAAGTCCTCCAGAATGTGTGCCAGTGGTTCGAAGAGTTTCTCATTGCCCGTCTCTGCAATCTTGACTCCCACGACGCCAACTGCGAACAGCCTGACATAGGAAATCACAGTTGGCATCATCCCAACCGCTTCGATTGGGGCCAATCCGATATTGATCGGGAACGGGACTCCGTGGTAGTTGTAGAGGGTCCACATAAGCATCACAGTGGCAGAGATCGAAATCGCCGCACCCGGCATCAACATCCATTCTGCATCAGATGGCCCAAGGAACCCATAGGCGAACATGAAGCCGCCAACGAGGAGAATCATCCAAACGCCCTTCTCGAAGAAGGCGCAGACGAAACCGAATCCGCCATGACCATTGCCATACAGCATGATGTCTCTGAAACCTATTGACAGGCCTAGGAAGACATGAAGAACGCCGAGGTAAATCGTCAGTAGGATGAGGTGCTCGAGGTTCCCATGGTCTTCAACCATAGTCACCCTGTGGAATGGGAATGCAAGCTCTATCCCGAGTGGGAGTGAGGCATGCCAGAAGTGATAGTAGTCGAAGCTGGGGTACAGTATGGAGAGCGCCTCTGCAGGGTTGTGGCTGTGATGAGGGAAAATCTCCCAGCCTGCAAATTCTGCATATATGTATCCGAATACCAATGTACCGAAGCCTATGTAGGTCAGAAACTTGCCTCCCAGCATTAGCATCTCGTTGGTACCTGAGTTTCTAATTAGCATCCACCCGAGGCCCATCGTTATGAGTCCGTAAGCCATATCTCCAAGCATTATGCCGAAGAATATTGGATAGGTCACCATCATGAAAACCGTCGGGTCTATCCTACCATATGCAGGGCGTCCAACGGCGTCCGTGAGAAGCTCCATTGGTTTGCTTGTATTCCTATCTTGGAAAGCAATGGGGGGCATTTCCTGGTGATGATCGTGATCCGAGTGTCCATGGCCGCCCCCTCCCGCCTCCATCTCGAACGGGGTCACCTCTGTGTATAGGCACACAGAATTGAGTTCGGACTGTACTTCCTGGGCCCTGCTCATCACTAGCCACCCATCCAGCACGAATGCATGCTCTGAAACAGCGATCCTCACAGGGGCGGTGAGGACGTCATGATCCCTTTCCAGTACCTCGAGGCCGCAGGCAAGCATCTCCCCATTGGAATCCTGCCACTCGCTGATTTGGCCCATAAGGGCTGATTTCTCACTGTCAAGGGAGTCTCTTGAGGACTTGATTTCCTCGAGCCGCTCCGAGGGAGAGCCACTTCCCTCTGGAAGAGCTATGGACTCGAATCCCGCAGACTCCAGGGATGAGGACACTGTTGCGGAATCCTCTGAACGGCAAAACACGGCCACAATGGCCTGGTTGCCATTTCTCGCTTGGAAAAACAGGCCACTACCAGCAGATTCTGAAGCCGTAGCAATGTCCGATACTGTGCCTACGAATGAGGAAATTGACTCGTACCCCCCGAGTAGCTCTATGTCTATCCCGAGCGGGGAAACCATTGAGAGATTGTCCATCTCCTCTTCTAGAGCCGAAATCTCGTTTTCCAGGTCGTCGACTCTTGAGCTGGCCTCCAGAAGTTCGTCGATCCTAGAGGGTAGGTCATCCGAGAGGGTTTTCCGGACTGGAGCCGAAGGTACTGGCTTGTCAGGGCCCTCAGTAGACACTATCGATGCTGCAGAGCGGGCCCTGACCAGCACCTTGCCGACCTCCTCAGAGGAGGGGTTTGGAGAGCCGAGAGAGAATCCCTCTTCGGATCCATCGTAGTCGATTATGTGCAATGCCTCGAGGCGTGCTAGGATATTGACTGCATCATCCAACTTGTCAACACTGCCTGCAGCAACAAGCCTCCCCATCTGCTGGGTATTGACCTGTGACATACGGGGACCTCCTTGGTGTTCTAGGATCTGAACGCATCCAGGACCGTCTTCACTGCTGCTGCTCTGTTCCCATCGCTATCCTTGTGTATAGACTCGATTGACGAATCACCCTTATCTGATACCTTCTTGGCCTCAGCCTCGGCTGTGGCTCTGGCATCGGAAATCAGGCCCTGACTGCTCGCCTCGGACTCGGAACGCCCTTCTTGGACAATCTCAGTAGCAGAGAGCCTTGCCTTTGAGATAATCTCAGAGGCCTCGGACTCTGCCTTCGAGACAGTGTTCATTGCTTCATTCTCAGCCTTTCTTATGGCACGGAGTACGTCTTCTCTGCCCATTTTCAGCACCTACGGTGCATTGGCGACCATTGTGGAGTTTATGATGGTAACCTTGTGACTATCACCAGAGCAACATAGGGGCGTGAAGAGGGGTGCCTCGGGAACCCTCCAAATACAGGCCACATAGCGGGAGGCACGTGGACAGCGAGAGGATAGGGGATGAGGACTGGGCTGAGCTCCAGAGAAACCTAGAAGCCACCATTCCCGTTTACGACCGAGTGAATCGAATCGCCACCCTTGGACAGGTCTCCAGATGGCGTAGAATGGTCAGAGACAGGCTGCCTGAAAATTGCCGGCTCCTCGAGATAGGTTGTGGCCCCGGTAGCTTCGCTGAGGACGTCGAGGGAGGGGAGCTATTCTGCCTCGACCCGATCCCCGAGATGATCAAGGTGGCAGAGCCGAGGGTCAACTCGTCACGAGAGTCCGGGGGATATTCGCCTGCCACGTTCGTCGAGGGTACCGCGGAAGAGTTGCCTTTCGAAGACGACTCGTTCGACGCTGTTTGCTCGTTATTCTCCTTCCGGGACTGGTACGACAAGAGGGCGGGCCTATCGGAGTCCCTGAGAGTTCTCAAACCAGGGGGTAAGTTGGTAATCATCGATCCAGCCAAGATTAACCGTGTCCACGGTTTCCTGGGATGGCTTTGGATGAGGACATACGTCAGTGCATATGCAAGGACGATATACCGTTCAGGGGACCATCCATGGAAGTGGCTGACCAAGACATACTCGAGTTTCGGGACGACTCGGGATTACGTCAAGATGATCGAGGAGGAGGGTTTCACTGATGTCAAGGCGAAGGTGATTTTCCCAGGCATGGCTACAATATGGGAAGGCGACAAACCGGGACCTAGCAAGGGCTGCTGCTCCAATTGCTGACTATATCACGAAAATGGGACTAATTTATCAGTTGCATCTCTCACGATGACTCATGCCTAGATTCTCGAGCGGTTCCGAGCTTCTCGATGAACTCAGGAGCGTCGCTTCTAAACTTCGTCGGGAAGGGAGGCTTGAGTTTACTGGCTTCAGCAATTCTAGTTTGGAACACTATGAGAATCTCTATGCTTTGGGAATGGACCTAGATGCGTACCGTGAAACCAAGGAAACTTATGCAAGTGAGGTCAGACCCCAGATAATCGCTCTTATGTCTGATCTATGTGACATTATCTCTAAGTTTGACAGGGGATTCAATGATAATCCAAGTGATATGGTAGGTCTGCCCTGCCCTCACGGCAACCCTCGTTCATACGCATGGGCCGCGATGACCAGGGCCGGGAGAACTAGGAGAAACGACCTGCAGTTCTTCGTCGCTCTGAAGAGGAAGTTTCTGAGATTCGGGATTTATGCGAGCAGGAAGGAAGGTAAGGAAAGATTCACAAGTGTCTGGCAGAGCATCAGAGATGATGAAGCGAGGTTTCTGGAATTACTAGAAGAAGCCAATAAATCGGGCTACTCTCTCGATACTCACAGGGAAGATTTTCTGGACGATGGGAGCATGGTTCCACTCATTTTTGACGCGTCTGAGCCTCATGTGTCCATTTCGGAACACGGTCACTTCCACCTAGTCAGGGGAACTCCCCTTGAAGATCTGGCAGACAAGGAGCCAGAGGAAATATTGGATAGTGCGCTACACGCTTTTGCCCATACCCGTGGGATTTACGAATTCTGTCTAAGCAAAAGAGTGGTTTCCCTGAGAGATAGGGTACTATAGCAATGGGTAAGTCAGAAGATAAAGAATGGTTTCCTGCAAGTTACAAAACGCCAAACGAACGGCTTGGTCAGGGGGTTGAAGGCAAGGTTGAGGAACCAGTCAGGGAATCTCATTATCCAACTTCCGACTTTGAATGAAAGCTTCGAGTTTCGCATGACTGGGCCCATCTGACGTTTCCACTCGGCCTCGTACTCATGTAGGGATGTGCCATTGTCCAGATGCGAAACGATTGCCTTGCCAGCGATTCTTCCGCCAATCATTGCGATTGTAATTCCTGCGCCGTTTGAGGGTAGTACCATTCCGGCCGAGTCTCCGACTAGTAGGTGGTTGCCCTTCACGAAGCGATCAATGGTCCCGGACATGGGGAGTGATCCGGCCCCCCTGAATGTGACTTCCCCGTCATAGCCGCTGAGGAATTCTTCAGTGAGGGAATTGAGGGACTTCCCCCTCGAGAACTTCTTCTGGATGCCGACTCCGATGTTCGCCCCTCCCTTCTTGGGGAATACCCAAGCATAGCCGCCTGGGGCCATTGAGCCGAAGTGGAGTTCCACCGCTTTCCCGAAATCTCCGTCCATGAGTACGAACTTGATTGGGATCTTCAAGCCTGACTCGTCCCAATGGTCCCGCCTGAGCGGATCATTGTGGCCTGCAGCACCGACGATAACCCGAGCCGTGAACTTCTCTCCCCCCCTCAAGGTCACGGAATCGCCTGAGATCGACTCGACGTGAGCATCGGTCAGGAATCGTGCGCCCTTGGAAGATGCCAGCTCGACCAGCCACTCGTCATGTGCGACCCTATTGAGCATGAGGCCCTCGAAGGGATACCTGAGAGGGCGTCCCGAAGGGGGCACTATGTGCATCTCACTGGTCCTCATCGAAATTGCCTCTTCAGGCGTCTGCAATAGGTCATCAATTTCGGGCACGTCGGGACACAATCTACGCATCTCGTCGTTTGAGGGAACGAGCTCACCACACTGCAAAGGGGATCCTATGGGGTCCCTCCCGTCTATCACTAACACCTTGCGACCGCCTTCCGCCACGTATCGGGCCACTGTGGCTCCGGCGGGACCTCCGCCGATCACTATTACGTCCCAATCGGTGGCAGAATCTGACATGTTATCCTCGGAATCAGATTCTCCTCTTCTTGGAAACCAGCGCCACTTCGGACATCAGCTCTCTGGCAGGAGAATCTGGGAGAGAATCGAGAATCTCCAGGGCTCTGTCTACATGGTTCTGAATTAGCTGCTTCACGTACTCCATTGAGTCAGAAATCTCCAGTAATGAGTGTAGCTCGTTCCATCTGTCATCGCTGAAGTTACTAAGAACGTCAGCTAGATGCTCCCTCTCGGCCCCATGGAGAGTTGTCAAAGCGTGTATCAGGGGCAGAGTCATCTTGCCCTCATGCACATCCGTACCCCTAGGCTTGCCCATAGATGGATCCCCAGTGAGGTCAAGAAGATCATCTACAAGCTGAAACGCCCTTCCGAATTCGGTTCCGAATTCATAGAGCATGTCCGCAATGTCCTGACTCGCGCCCGCGACCAGCGCCGCGCACGCACAGCTGGTGGAAAACGGGCCCACCGTCTTTCCATCGATTATCGAATAGTAGTCCTCAGGGGTTGTGGAAAGGTCCCCAATGTGGTCAAACTGTAGCAGTTCCCCAGTTGCGATATTGGCACAAGCCGAGGAAATCATATCCACGACTTCGAGATCATACCTGCCCCCTCTCGCGAATCCAAGTGAGAACAGGTAGTCTCCGGCAATTATCGCATGCGAAAGCCCATGGGAAGAGTGGAGCGTTGGCCTTCCCCTCCTGAATTTTGACTGGTCGTAAATATCATCGTGAACCAAGGTGGCAGTGTGTAGTAGCTCGGAAGATAGAGCCAAGTCCATTACTTCTGAAACATCCTCGCCGCCTGCGGCTTCATAGGATAGTATGCAAAGAAGTGGCCTGAGCCTCTTTCCTCCAGCCAGAAGAACGTCCCTAGCGAGGACCATTGCAGGTGCCTCGGAGGAGGACATCGCATCATGGACTAGCGATTCAAGGGATTCCTCGAAGAGATTCAGGCGCCTGTCGAGGCGTCTCTTCACGGAAAGCATCGTGGCCATGACTCTCAGACGGTTCCGCGGGGGTCGCATATATCAACAAGTGTGCGCGCGGCCCGTATGGGCACAAGGCGTGCTCCCTCCCTAGAGGTGGATGCGATGACGGAACAACTACTCCTTGCTATGTTGGACACTGTCGGATGCTCTGTATCGAATAATATATCGAAATTCCTTGATTCAGGTAGCTCACCTGAAATTGACATCGAGTGCAAAAATGCCCTAGACTTGGACAAGGGGCTATTGATGCTGGATTCTGGCGAGGCGGACATGCTTGCTGTCCCTGCTTCAGTCGTCCACGGCAGAAGGATGGAGATTCTGCAAGCGGGACTGGAGATTGTAGGGGCTAGGACTCCGCAGAGGCCATACCCTCTTCTCGTCTCGGACAACAAGTTACAGTACCAACCCAAATCAGCGATAATTCTGTGTGGGCATAAATTAGTCAGGAGGCAGCTCAGGAGAGCAAGAAGGGGGATAAGGGTACTTGACCCTGGAGCCTATGCCTCGATATCGGGCAAAGAGGCTCCTCCCGAGGATCCAATATCCTCCGTTAGGTGGATGGAAGAGCTTAGAGAATCCGGCGATATCGATGGATTCGTAACTCAGAGGGAGATCTATGATGCAGCTGGTTTGGTCAGTAGGAGGCATTCCCTTCTGCCTGACCCACAGAGTGCGGGGGACCCCCATTTCCTGCCTCTGCCCTATTCGGATCTAGTTGTATTGATTGCTCGGAGAATGTTTCCGGTTAGCATCTCAGAACAGATCTCGGAGAAGGAGGGGGAAACATGCTGGTGGGTCCATGACAACCTCATCGGTGCACTAAACGAGGAGATGCTAGAGAAGACTGGGATTTTGGTTAGGCACAGACAGGTAAGATCTCTGATAAAGCAAGCTGAAGATTCTCGGGACCTAGTTCTCGAGCAGGTATGTCAAGACCCAGATGGAGAAGTCATAGAAGACGAGGTTCACGTTGAGATAAGGATAGAGTATGTCTCCAAGGACGGGAAGAAGACTGTGGGTTTGCACAGGGTAATCAGGTACTCGGATTTCGAGAGGGCCACGATAGCTTCACTCCGGGATTGGGAGACGCTGCTGAAGGAAACTTCGAGAGATGTACCGAAGGATTTCCACACGGACCCAGATGCCTCGTCTTTCATTTCCCTGGATGACTGAGATAGGTGCAAGAAACGACTTTTCCGGCCTCGATGCACACGCAAGCGATATCATGGTAGAGAGGCCGGGACGCCTTGAGCGTACCATGGATTATGATGAGTATGTGCTAGATGGCCTCTATCGTGGGAGGCTGGTGGAGCTCAGGGAAAGGGCCGAGGGATTGGGAATATCGAAGAGCGGTTCGGTGGAAGTTCTCAGGGCCAGGATGATTCACTACCTTATACTGCCTGACCATGACCTCTCGTGGGATGGCATTCAGTCGATGTCCCATAGCGATCTGGGAGAAGTACTGAAGATTTTCGGAATCAAGTCATCGGGCTCCCAGAGGGAAAGGAGGCAAAGACTGTGGTTACACCTGAACTTCGACTCAAGGAGAATGACAATAGAGAAGCTCGCAGAGATGGACCGTGATGACCTGCACGAGATGTGTGTGAGACTCGAGAGCCCGCTGACCGGAAATAGAACTGTTCTGATGGGGAGGGTTGCGGGGGTTCTGACCAATCAATTGAATGGGTGGGGTAGGATCAAGAGGAGCCTTAGGAGAAACGGGATTCCGGGCGCTTCTGAGATGAAGCCGGCAGATGACCCCCCTACTGAGCCCGAAACGGAGGACGATGAGGCGGTTAGCTTGGACGTCGACTTCCATCAAATAGTGCCCGCAGCGGTAATCGAGGACGCGTCCGATGCAATAGTCATGGGGATGGAGCGGCTGGATCCGGATGTTCAATCGGACCTCAGGTTCGTAGTTTCAAAGATGGAGGAACTGGAAAGGATGGTAGGGACGATTCTGAGGGGCCATGGTGGAAGGTGGGGCGAAGCCCAGAAGGAGTTGGTGCTGAGACTAGCCGGGAGGAGAGGTTGGCCAATGGAAAGCGAATCAATCAGGACAAGGGTATCCAGAGTTGCCACAGACATTGCGGAAATAAAGGGGGCCCGAATGGGAGAGTTCGGGGTAGAACAATCTAGGCATTTGCTAAGAACGGAGGTTTCCAGTAGCGAATCCGCGGCAAGAGTCAGGGCTGCCATGAGGGATGCACAAAGGATCATCGATGGCCCGAATTCGGGCTAAGAAGGCGACATTTCCCTAGAGTCGAAGGTAATCCGGAAGAATCCGAACCTTGGCTCGATAATCGAGCCATCTACATCCCTTAGACTCTCTAGTGCGTCCTCTGCTTCTTCCCTAGAGAATCCCGCTTCAACACATGATAGGATGATCGAGTCGTACTCGACCCCCTCTCCAGAGTCCCTAGCATTGATTGTCGCTATGATTGTCCCGTGCAAGTCCCCCGCTGGCTCTATTGTTCTGGATTGACCGTCGTCCGGACTCGAGGCCTCCTGCATTGATCCGCTTTCTGGCTCAGGCTCTGGCTCTTGGATGAGGCTGGACCTTCCTGAGGCCGCAGAGAGTGCCTGAAGAACCCCCACACGGTAGTTCTCACTATCGAATTCTGGATAGTGCTCCCTAGCTGAAACGAGGCCTTGGACGAGATCGGAGGGTATGCCCGCGCTCTCCATTGAGTTTCGGTTTAGCTCGATTCCCGTGGACTTCTCGTAAGCGTCTATTCGGCGAAGAGTTGCGTCGGCTGCATCAACGAGCCACATGGAATATGTGTCCTTGTCGCAAACTGCGAACTGCTCTGTCCTGAGTGACATGAAAACGCCTCCATCTTCCTGTTCGAACCACCTCGACCTCCCGACTAGCATCATCAGGAACCTATCTCCAGACTCAAATCTTGCGAGGAGTTCTTCGGCGTCCGAATGGAGCTCTGGCTGGAATGGTGCGATATTGAAGAAATGGATTCCAGTTGGGTCTCGGAGTGACCCTGTGTAGCTTGGGCCATTGTCCCCGTCCCTTCTTTCCATTCTGTCAATCACGCCCCCCACCAGTGTCCTGTTCACCCGAGCTCCTAGCTTGGTCACAACGAAGGATGGGTCATACTCCCCTGCCCCAACCTCAGTCAGAGACGAATCGGAGTATTCCCTAGCGAGCATCCTGATTGCGCTCTGCCTCTCCCTCCTTTGGCCCTCCATCATAGGGTCACCCCCCACTTCTCCATTACGTGATTGGCCGCGTCCAAGGGCGAGGTTTGCTCCTTGGATGCACTATCTGCAAGGATCATTGCGCCCTGATCGTCTATCAAGGCGAGTCCGTTAACCGATATCCTCCTGCCCAGATATTCATCGCGGATAGAGGCGAGGAATGCCTCCTGCCCGTCCCTGGAGATTTTATCGGCTACCTCGTCCTGACTCATCTTCAGGAAATCCTGTGCGGGTTCCTTCGAGAGCAGGAGTGATACATTCGAGACGCCGTCATCCAAGACCAAACGAACTCGTAGGTCCTCTTCCCCTCTCTGTGCGCCGTGATCGATGCAGTTCCCATCCCTGAGCCTCTTGCGGCACTTTCTGTTCCCGTCTGGCAATAGCTCAGGGCATCTTTCAATTATTCCCGAGTCATTGGTAACGAATACTATTGTCCCACTCGTCCTAATGCCCCTCCTAGTTCCCCCTCCAACTAGTTCAGTCAGTTCGACACCCACCCAGTGGTCCTCTGGATCGATCTGCTCCCATGCTGGGTTCTCGAGATTTGTCGCCTGGGATATATCGTCAATAACCAAGTCCGGAGAGCCTTGCCATGACTGGACCCTTGCTTCCTTCAAGTGAATGAAGTCCCCCGGCTTGGGGTCGAATTCGCACCACGCGGTTAGCCTGCACCGGCCGGATGGATCCATGACATCGCCGCTACGAACCACCCTCTCAGTGCCGTCATTGGCTGTGAATGATCTCTGATTCCATGTCTCCACCTGCAGGGTTATCTCGATGTCTCTCATGCCATTCCTAAGTTCGGAAATATTGCTCTTCGTAGAAGACGAAAGTTCATCCAGACTGGCGAATGAGTTGTCGTGGTAGATCTCCACTCGTGTGGAGTCGCTGATGTTGACCTCGGGAGTGTCTCTGAACCTCCTTACAGTCGCACCCTCTATCCTGACCAACGCGCCGGGTTCGTACTCGAAGTCGGCCCAGGAAAGCATGCTTATGCTGCCTGTGGAGTCTGCAAGTCTTCCCCTCACTACGTTCAATTGACCCGAGCCGTCCCTCTTCACAATCACATCTGGCTTGGTGGAAACGACTCTCGCGACTATATTCACGAATCCCTCTGAAGCCGATGCTTTCTCTATGGTAAGGGGCTCGTCCGATGGCTGGTGTACCGTTGCTCCGCCTTCCTTGAGTATAGTGACACGCGAAGTCCTGTTGACGTTGATCGAACGCTTGTCATTCCACTCATTCACGGAGACCCCCTCCAGGCGAACTACAGAGCCAGGTGCCAGATTCTGACTGTGGTCGCCCCAGTCCTTGTAGTCCCACCTCTCCCTCTTGTCGCTGGGCTCCCATGGGTTGTCCTCAATCCACCCGAAGGCTATCTGCCTCTCCTCACCTGACTTCATCTTCTGCATCCTCGGGGTATAGGATACGACTGCAACCTCAATGGTGACGTTGCGGTCATCGGCACCCAGATCTGAGAAGCGGTCAGCCTTCTTCACGGGAGACTGTTGTGAAGAAGTCGGGGATGATGAGGTTGTGACCTCTATTCCCGCTTCGGCTTGAAACTTCCTCATTACGGACCTAAGCGCGTCTTCTGGCGGTATAAGGAACTCCTCCTCATACCTCTTGAATTCCTGGGCTATCTCTTCCTCGCTCGCATCCTTGCATTCTTCCTTGACCATAGCCACCTGTGTGGCATATTTTCCATCTTCACTCATTTTCTCAGCTCCGCCTATAGGGGAAATGCTGAGCAATCTTGAGTCGACGTAGCTTCAGAACCTGCTGGAACTGGGCTAGGCGATGCACGGGTATTTTTCCTGCGTGCGGTTTGGGGAAGACTCAGCACTTCATCACCTCAAGCGGGAGAGGTTTATCGCGGCGGTTCTTGAAGGTGTCCCCGTTAAGCCTATTTTCGACCGGCGGCGTTAATCGTGAGAGTCCCCCGTCTTGGGGCATGCCTGGAGGCGAACTGTGCAGGTTCGGGATTTTGACTTCATCAGATAGGGCAAACTCTGGCGAATACGAGGACATAAGTGGCCCTGCGATAGAGGGTTTCCTCAGGGAAGCAATAACCTCTCCTTGGGAGTCGGTAAGGAGGCTTGTCCCAGATGATCAGAAGTTGATAGAGGAGGGCATCAAGGACCTTGTGGACAACGAATTGTGCTCAGTCGTCATAACCACGGGAGGGACTGGTCCGGCACCTAGAGACGTCACTCCGGAGGCAACTGCCTCGGTGTGCGACAGGATCCTTCCGGGCTTCGGTGAGCATATGAGGTCGGTTTCCATGAAGTACGTGCCGACTGGCATCCTGTCTCGTCAAATTGCTGGAACGAGGGGTTCCTCACTGGTAATCAACCTCCCTGGCTCCCCTAGGTCGATTAGGGAGATACTAGACGAAGTGTTTGCCGCTGTCCCGTACTGCGTTGACCTCATCGGCGGACCATACATAGAGACGGATAAGAGCGTCATAGAGTCGTTCCGCCCCCCTCACGCAAGACGCGAATGATTCAACAAGGTGACTACGGTCGCAAGTGCATGGCGAAGATGAAGTCAGGGGATGTTTCTACCGGAAGGGGGAACGATGAGCTTAGGGAAATTAACGTAACTCTGGACTTCACGCCCAACGCCCTAGCTTCCCTGCTCTACAGGCAGGGGGACACAATAGTTCTCGTTTGCGTTACAAAGGCCCCCTCCCTTCCACGCTGGTTCCCCAGAAACTCAAACAGGGGATGGGTCCATGCTGAATACTCGCTACTGCCTGGATCAACTGATTCGAGATTCAGGAGAGAGCGAAGCGGGGCCAAGGGAAGGACGATGGAAATCGAGCGTCTGGTCGCTAGATCACTCAGAGGGGCGGTCGACCTGGAGGCTCTCGGACCAATCGCACTTACCGTGGACTGCGATATACTGAACGCAGACGGCGGAACAAGGTGCGCATCCATTACAGCGGCGAATATCGGACT
>DAQP01000026.1:8829-11274 GCA_002504435.1 Euryarchaeota archaeon UBA438 | reverse complement strand
CAACATGTCCATCTCAAACCCCACACCCGGTCCAGTAGAGCTTGTTTCTGACACCTTCTTCGTTTCCATGGAGGGGGTTCCAAACAACTGGAGTGCGACCTTGTTCTTCTCCACTAACCACACCCCAATTTTCCCATCAACCCCAATTTTCCTCCAAGGAGGGGAACTCGTTCCGATATACATGAGAGTGAGGGCGCCCACGATTTACCAGGCCAATGAGGACGAACTGGCAACTATCGTAATTTCCGCGCTATCCAACAAGGACCCTGCGATCAGAGACGAACAAATCACCCTGACTCTGATGGATGTGGTCCATGGCATAGAGCTTGACACCAGCCACTACCAGGCCGACGTAGAGCAAGGACAGAACGCAGTCTTCTCAATTTCAGTCACCAATACGGGCAACGTCTACGATACGTTCGCATTCTATGATCCGGCGACATTGGAGGGCCAAACCGAATGGGCGTTACCGTTTGGTTGGGGAATCATCTTCCCCACCTCGTTATCATTGGACCCGGGCCAGTCTGTGACTAGGAACCTGCAGGTCAGCGTCCCTACATCACAAGAACCGGGAACCTTCGTCATATACCTCAAGGGGTGGTCGACCGGTGAACCGGTATTGTCCATCGACAGAGGAACCTTCGACGTACTCGAGCTCTGGATCAACGTCTCGGTTAAGACAACGGGCAACATCGTTTTCAATCTTGGAGACACTACCGAACATGTACTGCCAGGCGAATGCTCCTCCTTTGACATTGAAGTAACAAAGCACTTCACCCCAGGACACTTGGTTTTCACAACCCCGGGAGGGCCAGACGAAAGGCCATCTGACATTTCAGAGACGACATGGAGGTACGATAACTGGGTCGTAGATCTAGATTTCGAAAATGCGCCTGGAGGGAATGGTATAGCGGACAATGCACCGAGGTACTGGTCTCCCGTCGACACCCCCTACACCGTCACTGCAATGATGTGCGCACCCTATAATGCCACTGCGGGCCTCGGGGAGGCTGTCACCGTAAGAGCCCACCTTGACGGGGCTCCGCAAGTCAGGGACACGGTGGTTTTGGTTACCAACGTGAAGCAAGTCTACGACCTAGAGTCATCTGTTCCAGAGACCATCTTGTCCCTCCATCCCGGGCAGGAGTACGAGATGCCTACAACTATCGAAAATATAGGAAACGGCCCAGACAGATACGATATCACGATACAGTCGATTACCGACTCATTTGGGGCCTCGCATGTGTGGGACGTCTACATACCAAGGATACTATTCGAGGAGCTTGACAGAGACGAATCCCAAACAATACCAATTGTCGTAAATGTACCTGAGAAGACCCTCGCAGGCCAGTACACCATGGTCCTACAGGTTCTGAGCGAGGAAGCTTACGAGGGCACTAGGATACGAGACGTAGTAACTCTCCAGATAGAGATAGTGGAGTTCCACGACATGAGGATTGTGCTGGACCCCGCGGTGGAGAGCAAGATCAAGACAACCGCCCCAGGGAGGACCGTAAGGTTCCTGATGAACGTCACCAACTTTGGAAACGTACCGGACCAGCCAACCTTGCACAACCACACTCAGGATGGCGCTGGCTGGGACGAGCAAGCGGGCCTCAACGCCCTCGAGAACTGGCAGATCAGGTTCGCTATACTGGAGGACTTCGAATCGGAGTTCCCCACCGAGGTTCCGTGTGGTGTCCAGGAGACCCTCAACGATCCGATACCCAACGTGCCCTGCTACAAGTCAGCCGCTGAGGTACTGACTCTTCCCATGATGGAGGCATATACGACGCTCAATATCGTGGTAATCATAGAGATTCACCCAGAGGCCGCCCTGGCAAACAGGGAGATTGGAATCAAGGTCCTCTCTTCACACGGTTCGGCGGAGGCCGGCGGAGACCATGACGAGACACCGATTTGGGACGACTCTTGCACAATCGACATGAACGGAGACGGACTACCCGACAACTATCGTCCAAACTGCGACACCAACGAGCAGGTAATCGAACTCAGGCTCAGGGCCCCGGACCTAGAGGTCATGACGGCTAGAGCAGAGGTGCAGAAGGGAGATGTCGGTGACATGCTTTCTGTCAACGTCCAGATCAGGAACATAGGCAACGCGCACGCGACGGACGTCAACATCGTCCTATGCGCAGGCCAGTCAGAAAAGAACATAGAGGACGAGGGATGCAAGGAGGAGAACATAGTCTACAGGCAGGTAATCGAGGCAATAATGCCCAATCTTGACGACGAGGACCCACCAACCATCACGCTCCTCTACATGGTCGAGGCAGGAACCCACGACGTGGTGGTCGTGGTGGATCCAGACAACATCATCGTTGAGACAAACGAGGACAACAACGTCATGGCCGTAGAAGATGGCAAGATGGGGTCCAACCTAGGATTCCTAGACGTTGGAGTTGAGGTTATCGTACAGTACTC
>DAQP01000026.1:1761-8462 GCA_002504435.1 Euryarchaeota archaeon UBA438 | reverse complement strand
GTCATGTATGGAAGGAGGATGGAGGCTCTACAGCGGTACCGCGAGAAGAGTAGCCTGATGGCCAACATGAGCGATGACGACCTTCGCTTCTAGGCGCCTCACTTGGCCATCCACCAGGGTAGAGGTGTGCTACGGTTCGCTGCTACTAGGCTGCCCCTCTCCGAGGCGAAGTCCCTGAGTAGACGCTCCCTCAAAGAGTGCATCATCTCCTCGGCGTCATTCGATTGCATCCTCATGGACTGGGCGAAAATGTCCAGATCCAGAGGCCTCCTTGGCTGAGCCATTAGCGAATGGGCCAGAAGACGCTCCTCGTAGCTGCCAAGGCCCTCATTCACACTAGGGGTAACCTTGCTCATGACATGCTGGTGCAGGGCAATCACCGCGTCACGACGTTCGTCTATCCTCTCGAGGCTGGCATCCAGCTCAGCTAGGATCTGTATGGCCTCTGCCATGGGCAGCCTCCTCCTTGTTCCCAATTGCCCCACTATCTCATCCAAGTCATCAGGTAGCTTGTTGGACAGCCTCAGCGGGCCCCCGCGAGGCATAGTACGGTGCTCTGCTCTGAATAGATCAGGACCAAGGTCAAGCCGAAGGGAGAATGACTGGTTTACTGTGTAGACCTTCCTAGGAGGCCCCCCCCTCTCGGAAGGAATTTTTTCACTCTCGACGAATCCTGACTCCTCAAGCACCCTCAGGTGCTTCACAACAGCCTGCTGACTCACGTCGAGTAGCTCGGATAGCTGAAGGGGGTAGTGAGGCTCCTTTACTAGGTACTTCAGAATCTGCCGCCTAGTCGAATTTTCGAGTACTGACATGGCCTCCTCAAAGTCCACCACACTTACCAACTCGTAGTTGTCTAGTAAACCCCCATCTAAAAACCCAACCTGAGCATAGAATAATAGCATACGGTATGATGAAAGCTCCATGGGAACCGCGACGACCGTTCTGAAGACAGCATCAGTGATTTTCGGAGCACTAATTCTTCTGGCTGCATTGGGCGCCTCTGTAGTGGTGTCGTACTACGACGAGAGGATAGCCGAGGATTGTGATGACACAGTCGGAACCATTGGGCAGGCCGTGGGTGCTGACGAGGGACAGTGCCAGGACGCGAAGGATCAGAGGGACACCCTAGATTCGCTAGTCTCCCCGCTCAACGTAGTGGGGGCATTACTGGTCATAACGCCAATCGCCCGCTCCCTCTTGGGAAGAGGCAGGGAATAGATCAGCCGTTGTCCCAATTCTCCCAAGATTGTGGGCCCGGCTCTTCCTCCACCACTTCTTCGGCAGCGGTACTGGTTTCGGGGCCCTTCCACGGGCCAGGGACCCCCTCTCCCGCTGGTGCTCCCCCGTTGTGCTGCTCGAAAACCTCCTCAGTCGTCATTATCCGAACCTGAGCTGAAACTTCCACCTTATCCCCCTTGGGCCTGGACCACCCCACTATCGCTAGGACCAGTGCGACGACCCCGAAAGGAATGCCGAAGCAGCACCCGAACATCATGAGGAGCACGGACGGACTCCCGAGCATCTCAGACTGCGCGGCGTAGTCATCCACTATCCAGACACTCCCATCACCGGCATCGTTGTGCAAGGTGTACGTCCCCGAAACCTCGGGCAGGAACACCCTGACGGTGCGATACACCGGACTGTCCGGAGAGACCTGACGATCTATGCTCAGCGCTCCGGGCTCCTCCCACGGGCAATCGTTCCCTTCCGGGTCAGTCAGTCTGAGCTCCACAGGGACATCCTCCCCTCCCTCCGCCACCCTCAGGGCCAGGTAGTACCTGTCGTTGGACAGCTCCACTGGAGAACCAGCCCCCGCTTCCACAGAGGCCACGTTAAACTGCTCTGGGTCAAGGTACGGCTCGGCGTCATCGAGGGCGTTGCTTGCCGACATCACGGCAATCAGCAGGAGCAGGAAAGAACACCCCGACAGAATCTTGGCCCACCGCAGAACCCCGCTCATGAGCCCCGCTCCCCGACTCCCGATTCAAGCCTTTGCGATACTCCAGCTAGCCACGTAACGATCAATCTCCGGAGCATCTTCATTTACGAAATGGCTGAAACTGTCAAGCCTCAAGCCCCTAAACACCCCTTCCAACCACGTTCTGGATAGTGGCCAGGGAGGAGGGGGGTCCCCCGGAAAACTCCCTCCTAACAATCTGCCAATGCATAGCACGTGGCCAGAGTTGTTCAGGAAACTCCTGAGCTGCACCGCAGCTTGGTCGCGAATTTTCTCCGGGATGGCCTGTAAGATGTGGATCTCAACGACTAGATCGAAGCCCTCCAACCACTCTTCAGGGGGGGCCAGCAAGTCCGCTGCTAGGTATTCTACAGAAGACTCAGGGAATCTTTCAGAGCACCAATTAATCGATGACTGTGAAATGTCAAAGGCTGTCACTTCGAATCCGGCTTCGGATAGCCACTCCGCATCGTCCCCCAATCCACACCCCACAACCAAAGCCCTCCCCTTCACGGAGGGGCGTGCTGCAACCCACTCCACCATCTTGGGATGAGGCTCCATTCTGGCCCAAGGAATCTCATCCGAGTCCCTATTTGCACCAACATAAAGCTCCTCGAACCAACGAAGTGGCTCCCCCTCTGCCTCAGCGGCTTCGGATAGCTTCAGGAGACGAGCCCGCACCTCTGCGAGTTTATCATCCATCAGTTTCACTTCACATGTGGTCGACTATCGCCCGCCCGAATTCTGAACACTTCAGCAGTGTGGCTCCGTCCATCAGCCTCTCGAAGTCGTAAGTTACGGTCTGCGCACTGATGGCGCCTTCCATCCCCTTGACAATCAGATCCGCCGCCTCGGCCCAACCCATGTGCCTAAGCATCATCTCGGCACTGAGGATTAGACTTCCCGGATTCACCTTGTCTTGTCCCGTGTACTTGGGAGCGGTTCCATGCGTAGCCTCGAAAATCGCTATTCCGGTGTCGTAGTTTATGTTGGCCCCTGGGGCGATACCGATTCCGCCGACTTGGGCTGCAAGAGCGTCTGAGATGTAATCCCCATTGAGGTTCATTGTAGTAAGAACGCCATACTCGCGTGGCCTAGTCAGAACCTGCTGAAGCATAGCATCAGCGATTACGTCCTTGATCGTGATTTTCGTCCCCGTCTTAGGGTTGGTCATAGTGCACCACGGCCCACCGTCAAGCAACTCGGCCCCGAACTCATCTTGGGCCAACTGGTAACCCCAATCACGGAAACCGCCCTCTGTGAATTTCATGATGTTCCCCTTGTGGACCAGAGTTACGCTGTCCTTGTCGTTATCGATCGCGTACCTAATCGCGGCACGGACAATCCTCGCAGTGCCCTCGCTCGAAATCGGCTTGATGCCTATTCCGCTGGTCTTAGGGAAACGAATCTTCTCGACCCCCATCTCCCCCTGCAAGAACTCGATTACCTTCGCCACCTCAGCAGACCCAGCCTCCCACTCAATTCCAGCGTAGACGTCCTCGCTGTTCTCACGGAAGATGATCATGTCAACCGCACCCGGGTCTCTAACCGGGCTCGGAGTCCCTGCGTACCAACGTACCGGGCGCACACAAGCGAACAAGTCGAGCTTCTGCCTGAGAGCGACGTTGAGACTGCGTATCCCCCCACCTACTGGGGTAGTCAAAGGCCCCTTGATGGAGACCAAGCCGGACCTCATGGCCTCCAGGGTCTCCTCAGGAAGCCACTCTCCCGTGCTATCGAACGCCTTTTGCCCTGCAAGCACCTCTCTCCACTCAATGGTTCTGGAGCCGCCATAAGCCAGCTCAACCGAGCTATTGACGACGTCAATCATGACGGGGGTGATGTCGATCCCAATCCCATCTCCCTCGATGTAGTGGATGATAGGCCTGTCAGGCACGTCCAGCCCTCCGTCTGATAGCGTGATTGGCGAACCGTCGGTCATGTCTCTCAGACAGCCGACCCGCATGACATTGATGAAGCCAACCCTTGAAGGCTGATGCCTTTGGTGGGCGACCCATGGAGGGCGAGGTGAAGTGGACAGGTGACGGCGGCTACGTCGGAACAACCTCTCGAGGCAAGGTGTTTGGCATATACGGGGAAACAACACCTAGTCCGATGGAGATGGTGTTGCACGCACATGCGGCCTGCTCCCTTATCGATGTCGTAGACGGTCTCAAAGACAGGAAGGACAATGTCGATTTCGTGACAGTGGAAATCGAAGCCCAGAGAGCTGAGGACAAGCCGAAGGTTTTCACTTCAGTCAACATGAATTACATTGTCAGGGGAGATGTTCCGGAAAAACTAGTGAGGAGGCTAATCGAGAGCAGCCATGAGAAGTTCTGCAGCGTCGGAATAATGATCACAAGGTCGGGGGCAACCCTCGATTGGACGTTGGAAATGACCGATTAGAAATATCACAAATTCAGTAATTGTGCGATGCAAATAATTACGTTTTTACAAGCGTAAATATTCACATCTTCCTCTAGCATTAAGAACCCCCCATCAAGAAGACGGAATCCCTTGTGCGCTCGGACGTGTGAGGGGACACGCAAACGGAAGGGAGGTGATATCGAATGCAACCGAAAATGAAGGACACCGCCGAGAGCTCAGACGCGGAATCCGGAATGGTTGTCGAGCGCCGATTCACATCCTCCGGAAAGGACCCCTTCGAGAGCTTCGATTGGATAGAGATGGATGCGGAGATACGCAACCCAGATGGATCCATGGCTGACACGATTCTGGGGGTGAAACTCCCCTCGGGGTTTGCGGGCGTACCTGGCAAGGTCCTCGCTCAGAAGTATCTCCGCAAGGCCGGAGTTCCCACCCACTTGAGGAAGGTGCCGGAGGAGGGAGTTCCGGTGTGGCTTCAGAGAAGTGAGCCGGATACGGAGAAATTGGACCTCCTAGAACTAGACGAGAGATTCGGAGGCGAGAGGGACGGCCGGGAGCTTTTCAGGCGTCTCGCCGGAACGTGGACCTACTGGGGATGGAAGCACGGCTACTTCGCAAGCGAGGCCGACGCAAGAGCCTACTTCGACGAGATGTGCTATATCGTCGCAAGCCAGAGGTCCGCCCCAAACAGCCCCCAGTGGTTCAACACCGGACTTCACTGGGCCTATGGAATAGAAGGGCCGGCGCAAGGCCACACCTACATCGACCCGATCACAGGGAAGCTGGAGTACTCGTCCAACGCATATGAGCACCCCCAGCCGCACGCCTGCTTCATCCAATCTGTCGGAGACTCATTGGTGGGCGGTAAGGACTCAATCATGGGCCTCTGGAACAGAGAGGCGCTCCTCTTCAAGTACGGCTCGGGAACCGGTTCCAACTTCTCCAAGATAAGGGGTGCAGGAGAACCCCTCTCCGGTGGAGGAAGCTCCTCCGGACTACTGTCCTTCCTGAAGATAGGAGACAGGGCCGCTGGGGCCATCAAGTCAGGGGGAACAACGAGGCGAGCAGCGAAGATGGTGACGCTCGACTTGGATCATCCTGACATAGAGGAATACATCGATTGGAAGAGCAGCGAAGAGGAGAAGGTATCGGCTCTGGTTATTGGTAGCAATATCCTCCAGAAGCACGCCAACAATCTCATGGAATCCATATGGGAGGGCGATGACGATGACACCAGATTCGATCAGAACTCGAATGAATCCCTGCGAAAGGCGATGGTCACCGCAATCAGAGACAGCGTACCCCAGCCGCACATACAGAGAATAGTGGACCTAGCGAAGCAGGGATGGAAGGGAGTAGACTTCGAGGTGCTCGACACAGACTGGCAGGGCGAGGCATATCTAACCGTCTCCGGGCAGAACAGCAACAACTCGGTAAGAGTGCCCAACTCGTTCATGGATTCCGTCAAGGAAGGCGGCAAATGGGACCTCCATTGGAGGACCGAGCTCGACAAGGCCAAGGCCGAGGGGAGAGAGCCAGGCGCCTGCAAGACCCTGGACGCCGGAGAGCTCTGGGACAAGGTCGCATACACCGCATGGGCATGTGCAGACCCAGGGGTCCAGTTCGACACCACCATCAACGAATGGCACACCTGCCCGGAGGCAGGCAGGATAAACGGGTCAAATCCATGCTCTGAGTACATGTTCCTAGATGACACCGCGTGCAACCTAGCGAGCATCAACCTCCTGAAGTACTACGACTTGGATACCCACACATTCCAGGTAGAGGACTTCAGACACAGCGTCCGCCTCTGGACCGTCACACTCGAGATCAGCGTCCTGATGGCGCAGTTCCCTTCCGAGGAGATAGCCAGGGGATCCTATGACTATCGAACCCTGGGGCTAGGGTACTGCAACATAGGGTCCCTCCTCATGCACATGGGAATACCATACGACGATGAGAGGGGGTACGCGATTTGCGGGGCAATCACCTCGATCATGTGTGGGGAATCATACGCGACTAGCGCCGAGATATCCTCGGTACTAGGCCCCTTCCCCGACTACGAGCGAAACGCTGACCACATGCTCAGGGTCATGAGGAACCACCGAAGAGCAGCCTATGACGTTCCAGCCGAGGAGTACGAGGGCCTCTCCGTGCCCCCCATGGGGATCAACGCCAAGAAGTGCCCGAAGGACCTCCTCGAAGCAGCCCGGGGGGCTTGGGACAAGGCACTGAGGGACGGCGAGGAGCACGGATACAGGAACGCGCAGACCACTGTGATAGCCCCAACCGGCACAATCGGGCTCGTCATGGGGGCGGACACGACCGGAGTAGAGCCGCAGTTCTCCCT
>DAQP01000026.1:0-1388 GCA_002504435.1 Euryarchaeota archaeon UBA438 | reverse complement strand
GCCGCCCTCAAGAGGCTCGGATACTCCAAGCCGAAGATCAAGGGCATAATGGAGCACATCATGGGCTCGATGAAGCTAACAGGCTGCCCACACATCACATCGGACAAGCTCCACGAGATGGGCTTCACGAAGGAGGTCATTTCGAGGGTCGACGCGAGCATGCCGGACGTCTTCGGCATCAGAGGCGCATTCGCGCCGTCAATACTGGGAGAGGAGTTCTGCATGGACGCCCTTGGCATGAGCAAGGACCAGTGCGACGACCCCTTCTTCGACGTCCTTAGCCACCTAGGATTCTCCAGCGACGAGGTCGAGGAGGCGAACGACCACGTCTTCGGGAGGGGGACCATTGAGGGGGCGCCCGGCCTGAAGGACGAGCACCTCGAGGTGTTCGACTGCGCGACCCCCTGCGGCAAGTACGGCGTCAGGGCAATCGACTGGAAGGCCCACGTGCTCATGATGGCTGCCGCTCAGCCGTTCATCTCAGGAGCCATATCCAAGACGATCAACATGCCCTCCGACTCAACCGTGGAGGACATCAGGGCCGCATACGACCTCAGCCACGAGACCATGAACAAGGCATGCGCCGTCTATCGCGACTGCTCGAAGCTCTCCCAGCCACTGATGAACCAGCTAGTGGACACATCCTCCATGGAGGAGGAAGAGGCCGACGAGGCGGTCCCGACGATGGTCAAGCAGGTGGTCGAGACAATGCCCGTCCCCGAGGAGGTCGCGAAGCCGGTGGCGGAGTCCTTCGTCAACTACATCGCGACACGCCGACCGCTCCCTGACAAGAAGAAGGGTGACAACGTCAAGGCGAGGATAGGGGGCCACAGCGTCAGGCTGATCACTGGCGAGTACCCCGACGGGAAGCTCGGCGAGATCATACTGGTAACATCCAAGGAGGGCGCTGCCTGGAGGGCCATGCTGAACCAGTTCGCCATAGCCGTGTCGATAGCCCTGCAGCACGGCGTGCCGCTCGAGGCCTTCGTCAAGGTGTTCACATTCCAGAAGTTCGAGCCCAGCGGGATGGTCGAGGGAGGGAGCGGGAGAGTCAAGATGGCATCCAGCCTCGTAGACTGGATCTTCCGCGAGCTCGCAATCGAGTACGCAGGCAGGGACGACCTAGCGCACGTCGCGGCAGAGGACCTCGACCCGTTCACCATAGCCAAGCCGGAGATCACCGACAGCGGCGTTGTCAGGACGAAGGGCGAGACGAGGGAGGTGCAGCTGACGCTGGACGCCATCCAACCGGAGGAGACCGCCGAGGCGAGGACCTACAGGCTGGCCAGGGAGGCGGGGTTCACAGGCGACATCTGCGATGACTGCGGAAGCAGCCAGATGGTCAGGAACGGGACCTGCCTGAAGTGCAACTCCTGCGGTGCGACCAC
>DAQP01000018.1:22823-31635 GCA_002504435.1 Euryarchaeota archaeon UBA438 | reverse complement strand
TGCCTCAGAGGGGACGAACATGACGACGAATTCAGCACGTCCGCTGACCTTGGAAAGGTAGTCCTTGCGAGAAAGGTCCGTGACCCTCTCGCGCATGGCCTTTGCGTGGTCCACCAACTTGTCTTCTCGGGCCTTACCATCCTCGAGCTCTAGCGCTTCAAGGTAGTGTTTTCCACTGGTCTTTGCGTCAATGGGAATCGCGCCGTCACCAGGCAATCGGATGACCACGTCTGGAATGAGTCCTTCCGCACCCTTTTGTTCAAGGAAGTCTGTGTGCTTGGTCATTCCCGCCATCTCAAGCAGGTTGCGCAGTGCGACCTCACCCCAGTCCCCTCTGACATTCGAGCTCTTGCGAAGGGCAGTGGAAAGATTCGAGGCTTCGGTACCGAGCCTGTCAGCGCGATTACCAAGTGCCTCAATCTGTCGCTTGACGCCTTCGTAGGCGCCGACCCTCTCCTTCTCCAGATCCTTTGAGAATTTCTCTAGGTCATCTATGGATTTGCTCATTGGACCGAGGAGTGCCTCTATCTCCTTGCGGCGGGCCTCATGGTCTTTCTCCGCCTCGGCATTTACCTTGCCAAGACGCTCTTCGGCCAGCTTGAGAAAGTCCTCGGAGTTTTGCCGCGAGACCTGTGTCGCAACGCTCTCCATTTGCGCGGCCATTACTTCACGGCCTTGCTCGACAGCGGCGAGACGCTCCTCCGCGCGGACAACGTCGCCCCTCGCCTTACCTGAGGCAGCGAGCCAGCCGATTACGAGCCCGAGGATGACAAAGAGCACACTTAGGAGGTCGTTCACAGAGGCCATTTACTACTGGGGGTACTTGAACTATTCATTTCAAGAAACAGTCTTTCTTACGTACTACTTTCCACTCCGCAGGACATGGGCGGACTGGGACGTGTCCGTTGTGCCATACTAGGTTCTCGGGGCCTAGTCGCTCAGAGGATCCTCCAGAGGGTCGTGAACCACCACTGGCTCTATCCCTCGGCAGTGATAGGCTCTCCCGAAACAGCTGGAAAGCGTATCTCCGATTTGCCCTGGTCATTGGACGAAAGGAGACCAGATCTTCCCGAAATAACCGTCAGAGAAATTGGCGACCCCGAGTCCCTAGCCGAGGACCTAATCTCAGAGGGTATTCGAATAGTTTTCTCAGCTCTACCCGAGGGGCCAGCAGAAACCACGGAAGAGGCACTCGCGGGAGCTGGATTGATTGTAATTAGCCACTCCATAATTCATAGGATGAAGGAACACGTCCCTTTAGTAATACCAGAGGCGAATCACAGCCACTTGCAAATCCTCAGCTCTCAGAATCAGTATGGAGAAGGAAGGTTGATCTCATGCAGTAACTGCATGTCCGTTCCGCTGGCGATAACCCTCTCCCCTTTGAATTCAGAAATAGGGATACGTGGCATTTCAATTTCGACCGAGCAGTCCCTCTCAGGAGGAGGGAGGGAAATGCTCTCTAGGCGCGATGATGGCAACCTGCATCAGGGGGAAATCGAAGGCGAGGCCGATAGTGTACGAAGCGAACTCCTGAGAATTCTCGGCAATACCAATTCCGAGGGATACACAAACGCAGCGATCGACATCGAGGTATGCTGTGAAAGAGTTGACAGGAAACACGGGCACTTGGCCAGGATAGATGTGACATTGGAAAGGGAAGCAAGCGCCCATGAGATTGTTCAAATCTGGTCAAAACATACCTCAAGGGCCCAGGAACTCGACCTCCCCTCGGCTTGCCAAGAACCAATTCACTTCGTCTCCGATCCCAATAACGTCGAGGACTCAAGGTGGGTGGGGGGAGTAATTCGATCCCCAGGTGACGATCTCCGCGCAGCAATGGCTGTCGCAGTTGGCGACATTCATGTTTCAGGAAATAGAATTAGCTACACCACTGTAGCTGACAATACGATCAGAGGGGCTGCCGGATACAGCGTTTTGATGGCGGAATTGCTGCTTGCAGAAGGAATGATTCACGACACCGGCCACCCACAGACAAGCTATCTTGGGCCAACCTGAGAGGGGCAGTAGTTCATCACTTGCCCCCCCATCCCCGTCCATGCGCCTGCGACAGTTGTCCATTCTGCTATCAAAGTTGGACAAGTGCGAAAATCCCGATGTAAGCCTAGAGCAATACCCAACCTCGGGAGAACTGGCCGCCAGATGGATATTCGACATTGCGGCATTCGGCGACCTTCTAGATGGTGCCTCCGTCCTTGATTTGGGGGCGGGCAACGGAATTCTCGGAATCGGAGCACTCCAGCTCGGAGCAGATAAGGCCATTCTGGTCGATTCAGACAGCAGATGCTGCGAGGTGTCTAGAAGAAATGCAGAATCATATGTGGGGCCAAAGTCATACGAGGTCCTAGAAACCGATGTCTCTACATTGGATTCCAATTTAGGCCACATTGATTTGATAATTTCTAATCCTCCATGGGGGAGGCAGAAAGAGAAAGCGGACGCACCATTTCTCGACCTAATAGAATCAATTGGGGCTGTAACTCACATCATGCACAGCTCTAACGCTAAACACATCCGCCCTAGATTTGAGGAAGCGGGGTGGGGCGTCGAAATGTACGGGGAGGCGGACTTCGCAATTCCCGCTTCATTCGAGCATCATCGCAGCTCTAGGGGAGTCACCAAGGCCGGTTTCTGGAGATTGACCCCGCCTTAGGCCGTCCGTACCGTTGATAGGGGGTCGGCCGGTCGCCCGGCCGATGACGGCTACTGTCGGTGACCTTGTCACACCCGGGACCCCTGTTGAGGTCCCAGTGGGTGCAGAGCCTGGAAATGGGCTTGCAGAAGCCAGTGCTGGCTTCGTAGCAGTGGTAAACGGGAGGATAGTTATGGATGATGGAAACATCTCAGTCGACCCTTCAAGGCCACCCATAAATTCGCCAAATGTGGGGGATCTCGTTATCGGCGAAGTTAATCGTCTGAACGAAAACGTTGCCGAAATCAGGATTCTTCATGTTGAGAGCAATGAGGGCGGCCACAGGAGCCTCCCTGCAATGAAACTCTTCGCTGATATTCATGTTTCCGAGGTCGTTGATAGGTTCACCCCGTCGCCAGGCGATGCTATGAGAATGCGTGATATCGTCAGGGCCAAGATAACTAAATCAGATCCAATACTCAAGGCCACAACCAAGGGTAGCACTAATCTCGGCGTTCTTTCCGCCTTGTGCACACAGTGCGGCGAAGATCTCGTGGCATCCGACGATAAGCCCGACTTCAACGTCAAGTGCCCCAGATGCGACTATTCGGCATACAGGGTCCTTTCTGACGGGTTCGGACACGGGCATGAAATAAGGTCCAACAAATCCAAGCTCAACAGGTCAGGGGAGAGGTGGTCCCCAGAAGCAGAGGCCGGACTTGGCCACGATGGTGCGAGACCATACCTATCCCCGCTAGCTGATTTCAGAAGAGGCGCGTCCCACGAAATGCCGGCCAGTGCAAAAGCCACCAGGGGCGGTAGAGGCGGTAGAGGCGGTAGAGGCGGCAGAGGGGGCGGTCAGGGCGGACCAAGGAGAGAAATGCACAAGACAGTTTGCACCCTTTGTGGATGCGACACTCAGGTCCCATTCCAACCCACTCCAGGCAAACCGATCCGCTGCCGTGATTGTATGGACAAGGTGAAGGACGGCCGAGCCTCCAAGGAGGAGCTTGCCAAGGAGAGGGCGACGATGAATGAGATGAGGGCCAAGGCACAGGCCACAATGGGGACTAAACTATTCGTGGGCAGGCTTTCTTACGAAACATCAGAGGAAGAATTGACCAAGGCCTTCTCCGCCCTTGGAAAGCTCAAGTCAGTACAGATTGCAATGGACCGGGAATCTGGCCGCTCCAAAGGATTCGCCTTCGTAACATTCTCAGACAGGGACGAAGGACTGGCCGCAGCTAAGAAGATGAATGGGGCAGAGATCGGTGGAAGGAAGATAGTCGTAGAGGAGTCGAATCCATCGGGAGGCGGTAGGAAAGGCTCCCACAGAAGGGGCCGCGACAATCGAAATCGGTCGAAGCGGTGAAGTTCTCCCGACTCATCAGAGGTAACATGGAGCCCCTTCAGGGATGGCTGGTTCTGGATGGCTACGAGGACGAGCCAGCCGCCTTCGGAGTTCCAAATTACGTCGGTTTCCACATCAGGTACATCTGTGGCGTCCTTGAAAGTCGAGGAATCGAATACACCTACATGACTGTGGATGATTGGAGAATCAGGTTCAAGTCGAGACTATCGGACCCAGAGGGAAGAGAAGCTATTCTAAGTCAAATGGATGCTCTTTCAGGAGTGGTATTACTAGCTGGTGCGGTAGTTCCGGGGAAGTATATCAGAGGCACCCCAATAAGCCTCAGGGAAACCAACTCGTTAATCTCGACCATTCCCATGAATACCCCAATTCTTTGTGGGGGATGGGCGATTAGACATTGGAGAAACGACGGCTGGTCCCCCATGAGGCCAAACTTGTTCCTAACGGTCCAAGATACTGACGCAACCCTCGACCATCGCCTTTCAACAGGGGAGTGGTCACACAAACGAAGAACGCCAGAGCAGTGGTCGAAATGGGCGTTGTTAGGGGCCTCCTCGAAATCAGTAACTGAACACCCGGACATACTTGCCCCGGATGGAAAACACGGTCCACTGATGTATGAGATCGAACTCTACCAGGGGTGTGTCAGATTCAAACGAGGATGCAAGTTTTGCATAGAGCCGAAGAAGGGATTGCCCCTCTGGAGGCCAGAAAAGGATGTCATCGATGAGATAACCGTAGCTCTGGATTCCGGTGTCAGGAATGTAAGAATAGGCGGCGCCACTGACATTTACACCTATCGAGCAGATGGGGTCGAAGACCTAGAGTACCCAATCCCAAACCCTGAACCAATAATACGCGTGCTCAACGAGGTAAGGGATGACGACAGGCTAGATGTCCTCCACGTAGACAACGCCAATCCCTCAATTATCGCTGAAAATATTGAGGAATCAACGGAGATCACAAAGGCTCTCGTTGAGAATCTTTCAGACGGTTCCGTCCTCTCCTTCGGGCTGGAGTCAGCAGATCCTAGTGTGCACGAGAAGAACTGGCTGAATTGCGACTCAGAACAACTCATGGCCGCCATCGAACACATCAACGAATTTGGTAGGGAAAGAGGCCCAAGAGGACTGCCATCAATGCTCCCCGGGCTAAATTTCATTGCGGGACTCAACGGCGAGACTGACGATTCCTACCGGATGAACATCAATCTACTCAGAAAAATAAAATCGAAGGGATTACTTCTGAGGAGGATAAACATCAGACAGGTCGAGGGCCGAGGATTCCAGAGCGTCAACGAATCCGCCTTCAGGACATTCAAGAGAGATGTCAGAGATGAGATAGACCAACCCATGCTGGAGCAGATGCTCCCCCTCGGGACGATATTGAGGGGCTTGTGGTGGGAGTCAAGTGGGAATAGGATTAGGCTACCAGAGCACGTCATTGACCCTAAGCACAGGGACCCCTCAATACATGGCTCCTCTGGAATCACGTTTGGAAGGCAGATGGGAGCTTACCCAATACTGGTCGGTGTTCCGTACTTGATCCCCCTTGAGACTGGCTCAGATGTCATGGTTACAGGCCACGGTAAAAGAAGCATCTCTGCTGTCGAACTTGGCCTGAATTTCAGCGACGCAACGCAGCAGCAATTGGAGGCAATTCCCGGGATAGGTCGCAATTCCTCATGGAGGATAGTTAGCCATCGCGCAAAGATGGCCAGTGAAGGCGTCCCAATAGAATCACTGCAATCCCTCTTCGACGGGGCTGGGGTCCAGATTCCTCGCTATGCAAAAGAGGTCCTCACTAGTGATGCATGAGTATGCGAGTCGTAGGAATAGTCATATTGCCAATAGAACCGCTATGGTGATGTTACAGAGGGCTTTCGGACTGGTCCGACAAACCTCTTTGGCTGATACGACGCAGGAATTGGTGACTATGACGGGCTGGAATGGTAGAAAATCAAGAATCGCTATTGCTATGTTCCTATTTTCGATAATGCTAGTCTCAGTCCCTGACTCAGCCTTTGCGTACAGCAGCGGGAAAACCGGAAGCTCATCCAGTGGGTGCGGGGGCGGAGGATGCCACTCAAGTACGTCAACGGTTACCCCTGCCTTAACCGGCCTGCCTAGCTCCGGATACTCCGCAGGCTCGACATACTCTCTCTCAATAGGCGGTTCCGGTGGCCCTTCCGGTTCCAATGGTGGCTTCAATCTAGACTCAAATTTGGGCACATTCTCCAATGCTGGGTCAAACGCCAAGATCCAGGCCGGGGAAGTAACCCACTCAAACTCTAACTCCAGGTCATGGACAGTTGATTGGACTGCCCCATCGACAGGCTCAGGGGCAGCAACATTCTACCTAGTCGTCAACTTTGTTGATGGCAACGGTGGGACCTCGGGAGACGCGTGGGGCACGGACTCATGGTCAATCTCCGAGGCCACTTCGACTACAAACACAAGCAACTCAACCATCGGACCAAATCAACCGGGATCCGAAAGGGGGTCAGTTTTCAGTAATTCGATACTAGATCTGGACTCTGGTTCGCCCACCCTAGTCTTGTCAAATGGGACACTTGTCACATTCTCCACAGTAACAACAAATGGCTCAACAAGCAGCGTGGCGGATTTCACAGAAGACGAGGTCATTTCAAACGCGGGCCAATGTGCCATTCTGAAGAATAGGACTCTTAGATGCAGGGGTATGAACAACTACGGCCAATTAGGCCTGGGGAGCACCACACTGGTGAATGGAACTGTGGGATTCGGCAATAACATCCCAGTAGCTGTTTCTAATGGAAATACCCACACTTGCGCCATACTGGATGATGCCTCACTCAAATGCTGGGGGAGAAACAATCACGGACAGCTGGGAGATGGTAGCTACTCCAACAGGAACTCGCCCGTCGATGTAGATTTGGGAGAGAATAGGACAGCAGTTTCCGTATCTGCAGGCAACGACTTCACTTGCGCACTCCTAAACACTGGAGACGTGAAGTGCTGGGGTTACAATGGATTTGGAACTCTAGCAGACGGCACAACTTCCGACAGTAACACACCCGTGGTCGTGAATCACTCCACTGGTATGCGTGCGGTCTCTTTGGCAACTCCCGGATACAGCGTTTGCGCAATCTTCGAGAATGGTTCAGTTTACTGCTGGGGCAGAACCTACACGACTTCCGCCGAGAACGGGGCGGTTACGAATGGTTCGGTAAACATACCGTTCTCTACTGGGAGGTCGGCCCATTCCATTGATGGAACATATTGGCACACTTGCGCAATTCTGGACAATGGCTCCATGAATTGCTGGGGCCTGAACACACACGGACAATGGGGCGATGGGACCTGCAGCTCCTCCATTTCCAGCAGCGGTTGTACTGGAGAGGATGGCAATACCCCAGTTCACGTTAGCATAGGCGGACCCGTTCTGGCAATTGCAACCGGTGAGGAATCCACTTGCGCAATAGTACAGAACTACAGCTTAGCATGCTGGGGGGGCCAGACCGGGGAGTTCGATGGGACTAGTGATGACCTCCTGCTCCCGCATTGGATGGATTTCAGTGAAGGCGCCGACTTGGCATTCTCCGATCAGGACCATGACGGCGATGGAGTTTGGAACGTCCTTGATACACACATCGCCGGCGATGAAGACGGAGACGGCGTCCCAGTCCCTTCTGACCCATACCCATCCAATCCGGCAAGGTGGCTTGATTGCGCAGATGGGCAATGGGGCAGATTGACATGCCAGGATTCTCCCGCGGGACATTTCTCAGTTTACGGATCACTATACTACAACGAGTGCATCCCGGGCTCATATCAGCCGGAGGACGGCCAATCAGCATGCCACCTTGCATCCGCTGGAAATTACGTCTCAACTTCCGCATCCCAAGCTCAAACCCAGTGTGGAGCAGGAACATATCAGAGTGGGATAGGGCAGAATACATGCACGGATACTTCCCCCGGCAACTGGGTCAACCAGGTTTACGGAGACGCCCCAGACTTCTCGGGCAACACCTACCCGCGTGTGAATCTGTCAGATCGGAGCGCCACATACCTCGGCGAGCTTAACGCAGGCCAGAGCCCTGCAGACCACGGAGACCTGTTCGCCATAGATGTCCCGCGAAACAGTGGCTTCTCTCTGGGACTGACCAGCCCGAACGGCACGAACTTCGACCTCTCCATTTACAACTCCTCGCTATCTCTTCTAGGCTCCAGCTCAAGCAACACTTCCTCTGGCTTCGACGCCATTTCCACGAACGGAACCGGATTCTCTGGTGACTCCATAGCCTTCATCCACGTGAATAGAACTTGGGGGAGCGGTTCATACACCATGGTCCTATGGCTTTTCTCGACCGACGATGGGTCCCTGATAGGAAATTCGACATTCCAGATCGCAGTCGAAATTGGGGTTAGGCAATACGAATGCAATCCCGGTACCTACCAACCTGGGACCAGGCAATCCAGCTGTCTGGGGGCCTCGGCCGGAAACTACGTGCCATCAAGTGGCTCTGCTTCTCAGACGCAGTGCGAACCAGGAACCTACCAGCCAATGTACGGCCAGACCTCATGCGTGCAGGCATCCGCAGGGAACTACGTCCCATCCAGTGGCGCATCGACACAGACTCCAGCTTCGGCAGGATATTACGTGCCATCCAACGGTTCAAGCAGTCAGACTGCATGCCAAGCAGGAACATATCAGAACTCGACCGGACAGACCTCTTGCATAAGCGCTGACGCGGGCTACTACGTTCCATCCAACGCCTCCAGTTCCCAGACCCCTTGCTCCCCTGG
>DAQP01000018.1:22235-22458 GCA_002504435.1 Euryarchaeota archaeon UBA438 | reverse complement strand
GTTTACTACTACAACTCCACGAGTCAGACCCCTTGCTCCCCTGGCACATACCAGCCAAGCACGGGCCAGTCAACATGCCTGAACGCCTCTCCCGGAAACTACGTGCCGTCGAGTGCATCAACTGACCAGACACCCTGCTCAGCGGGAACATATCAGCCACTCCCCGGACAGGACAAGTGCGATGGCGCGTCCCCTGGATACTACGTCGACTCCGAGGGATCCT
>DAQP01000018.1:21639-21913 GCA_002504435.1 Euryarchaeota archaeon UBA438 | reverse complement strand
GCTCGCCTGGAACATACCAGCCATATGGGAGTCAGACCGCATGCCTCGACTCTCCAGCAGGCCACTACGTGGACTACAGCGCCGCGGTCTCTCCCACACCCTGCCCCGCCGGGACCTACAACCCATCAGAGGGATCTAGCGATATCTCCGAGTGTCTGGACGCGGATCCGGGCCATTCAGTCCCTTCAAACGGCTCAACATTCCAGACACCATGCACGCAGGGGCATTTCCAACCCAGCTCCGGCCAGACCTCCTGCCTGGAAGCGGACGCAGG
>DAQP01000018.1:5569-21268 GCA_002504435.1 Euryarchaeota archaeon UBA438 | reverse complement strand
GCTCGCCTGGAACATACCAGCCATCCTCAGGGCAGGACGACTGCCTGAATTCTCCTGTCGGCCACTACGTGGACTACAGCGCCGCCACTTCTCCAACCCCCTGCCCCGCGGGCACCTACAATCCATCCGAGGGCTCTAGCTCTTCTGCAGTCTGCCTAGACGCAGATCCGGGGAACTATTCATCTTCTGACGGCCAAGCCAATCAGGAGCCCTGCTCTCCCGGCACCTACCAGCCATCATCAGGTGCGACATCCTGCATTGATGCCGACGAAGGAAACTACGTCCCAATGGAATCGTCAACATTCCAGACGCCCTGCTCCCCCGGCACCTACCAGCCAGCATCTGGCGCTGCATCCTGCCTAGACGCAGAGCCCGGGAACTACGTAGATGACTCTGGTCAGCCATCTCAGGCGCCTTGTCCAGAAGGAACCTACAACCCCTCTGTAGGGGCCAACTCTTCGGCTGACTGCACTACTTCCGACCCCGGTCACTTTGTTGCCAATCCGGGTTCTGACTCCCAGGCCCCCTGCTCCCCAGGCACCTACCAGCCCAACTCAGGCAGATCCTCGTGTGTCGATGCTGACCCAGGGCACTTCGTCAGCTCGGTTGGCTCGAGCGACCAGTCTCAGTGCCCAGCTGGAACCTACAACCCCCAAAGTGGCTCCAAGTCCCCATCTGACTGTCTCGACGCTGACCCAGGAAGCTTCGTCCAGTCACCTGCCAGCCCAAGTCAAGATAAGTGCAGCCCCGGAAGCTTCCAACCCAATTCAGGACAGACATCTTGCAATCCGGCCCAGCCCGGCTACTACGCACCAAACGACGGCCAAAGTCAGCAGACACCAGCGCCTCTAGACTTCTACGTCTCCGAGTCATCAAGCACAACTCTCGAGGAGTGTCCAGATTCTCACATAACTCTTCAGGAAGGCGCATCATCAGTGGAAGACTGCTATTCAGATATTGACGGGGATAGAATCCACGACGACATAGACGAGGATGATGACGGTGACGGCATCGAGGATAACTACGACTATTGCCCACAGGGATTGTTGGGGTGGACCAGCGACACATCGAATGACAATGACATAGACGGGTGCAACGACTCAGAAGAGGACGACGACGATGACAACGACGGATTCCCTGACTCTGACGACGCGCTTCCACTCGATTCCAGCGAGTGGGTCGACAGTGACATGGACGGGATAGGGGACAACTCCGACACTGACGATGACAACGACGGACTTTCTGATGTTGATGAGGAAGCGGCCGGCTCCAACCGACTCGACACCGACACTGACGATGACAACTTCGAGGATGGTGTAGACGCGTTTCCCACCGATCCCGCAGAGTGGTCAGATACGGACGGAGATGGTTATGGGGATAACGGGGATGCATTCCCAGAGGATCCCGACAGACATCTAGAACCAGACGGCATGGCAAAGTATGCATTCGCGGCTGCGGCATTGGTCGTAATCTCGCTGATAGGATTGGGCGGTTGGATGGTAATGCGCAGGAAGTCAGTCAGTGAGCCAGTGAAGGAGGCCATCCAAACCGAAGAAGCCTCAATAGTAGAGGAAAGGCCCTCCGTTGTAGAGGAATATGTTCCGTTCGAAACCCCGTCCCATGGTGTCAAGTCAGAAATCACTGAACCAGTGCCAGATGAACCCATCGAGGTCGAAACCGAGACAGATCAGGTGACGTTCCACGAGGAGCCACAAGCCGATTCAGAGCCAACCGCCATCTCAGCTCCTGAGGATGCAAGGATGAACGAACATGGCCAACTCGTGTGGGTAGACCTATCCGGTGCAGTCTACTGTCAGAACCCGGATGGCAGCGTAATGTCATTCGACCCCATGTCTGGGTCATGGAAGCCCCTAGATCAGTAGTCAGAGAACTATCGCGTTAGCGCCCCATGCGAGGCCGCCTCCGAATGCAGCGGTTACAACCAGTGAACCAGGTCCAACGAGGCCCTCATCAATCGCCTCCTGGAGGGCAATAGGGACACTCGCGCCAGCGGTATTGCCATACTTCTGAAGGTTCGTGAAAGTCTTGGACATGGGTAGGCCAAGATTCTCCATCCCAGCCTCGATAATGTTGATGTTGGCCTGATGAGGAATTATCATATCCACCTCGTCAAGGGACCTGCCAACCCTCTCTAGGACCTCCCTCACAGCCTGCGGGAATGCCTCAATGGCGAAGTCCCAAACGGCCCTCCCGTCCATGTGAAAATATTGCATCCCTTCAACGAAGTCCTCGGAAGGAATGGGCGTCCTGACCCCTCCCGCAGGAATTTCAATTACCGATGAGCCCGAACCATCCGACAATAGCCACGATCCCAGAATCCCGCGACCATCCTCTACTCTGGAAATCACAGCTGCGCCAGCACCATCCCCGAATAGCACACAGGTAGTCCTGTCTTCCCAGTTGAGTATCCGGGAGTATATCTCTGAACCAACCACCAGGACATTGTCATATCCGGGCGTACCGACGTACCTAGATCCAACGTCCAAAGCATGTACCCACCCGGCACAGACTGCATTGATGTCGAACGCAGCACAATCCGTGCATCCCAATTTATCCTGGACAATCCCGGCTGTCGAGGATAGTGGGACGTCAGGGGATGAGGTGGCTAGGATGATCATGTCAATATCAGAAGCTTCAAGGCCAGCATTATCAATTGCAATCTTGCAGGCCTCTACTGCCAAGTCTGAAGTGGAAACTCCGGGGTCGGCTATGCGCCTCCTCTTCATTCCTGTCTTCGTCGTAATCCATTCGTCACTGGTCTCCACTATCTCGGCCCAGTCCTCGTTAGTCATCTCATGAGGGGGGACGTAGGAGCCGATACCAACTATTCCGACTGGTGCCACAGTGCGCCTTTCGGACAAGAACGGACTTTCACTGTTGCTGAGTCAATCATGTTTGACACACACATTAGTGGCCTCTGAGAAGAATCCCAGGCTCCATTTGCCACCCTCCCTTCCAACCCCGCTATCTTTGACTCCGCCAAAGGGCGCTCTGAGGTCTCGGTGAAGCCATGTGTTAACCCAAACCATGCCTGTGTGGATGGAATCCGCAATTCTCCTTCCCCTTTCTATATCGCCAGTCCATACGCTTCCTGCAAGCCCATATCGAGTGTTATTTGCTATTCCAATGGCCTCGCTATCCTCTGAGAACCTATGTACAGAGACGACCGGACCAAATATCTCCTCGGTCGAGCACCTAGAATCAACACTGAGGCCAGTAATCACAGTAGGGGCAATCCAGTTTCCATTCGCCAATGGCTCCGGTAGACACGGATAGCCTCCAGTAACTATGGTCCCTCCTTCTTCCTTGGCTAACTCGATGTAGCCCTCCACCTTCGTCAGGTGTTCCGCTGAAATCAATGCCCCCAAGTCAGTCTCCTCATCGGAGGGGTCACCAATTTTCATCGATTCTACTTCCTCTATGAATCGTTCCACGAATTCGTCATAAATGCCGTCTTGGACTAGCACTCTGCTGCCACATAGGCAGACCTGCCCCTGGTTCAAGAAACCAGACCTTACCACGCCCTTGACTGTAGAGTCGATTTCGCAGTCATCCAGGACTATGCTAGAGTTTTTACCCCCAAGCTCCAAGCTGATTTTCTTGAATTGTGGCGCTGCAGCCTTGGCGACCTCAGATCCCGTTGAGGTTCCACCCGTGAATGACACTAGGTCTACATCGCCATGCGAGACAAGGCTACTTCCCGCTCCCAAACCATCTCCGTGAACCAAATTCACAACTCCTTCTGGCAGCCCAACTTCATCTATTACTTCCATGAGTAGATTTGCTGTCATCGGAGTCAACTCACTCGGCTTGCATACCACAGTGTTACCCATGCCTATGGCAGGTGCAACCTTCCACGATAGCAGGTATAGTGGGAGATTCCAAGGTGTGATTAGCGCCCCGACTCCAACTGGCCTGTATGAGACGAAATTAGTTGCGTCTGACATCTCGAAGACCTCCTCCTCGTGACTTCTGATTTCACCTGCGAAGAATCTGAAATTTGCAACCGACCTATATGCATCAACCGCCCTAGCAAGTGAGATCGGTTTACCAGTATCCCTACTTTCCAGAGATGCAATTTCCTCATATCTCGACTCCAGTCCATCAGCAATGCTGTCTAGCCATCTCGCTCTTTCGTTACTACCCAAACCCCCCCATTCTGGCTGGGCCTCCCTAGCTGCACGCACCGCTGAGTCAACATCTGTTGAGTTTGATAACGGGACTCTGGCAAACACATTCCCAGTGGCAGGCTCCTTGACATCAAGCCATTTTCCTCCGGAATGCCCCTCAAACTTCCCTCCGATGTAGTTCATCAGATCCATCAGGGATCACCGACTCCCTCGTTGGAGAACGGATCAGTTCTCGTCATTGCGGAAGTATACTCCTTCCAGTCCATTGTGAATCTGTCCCTGTCGGGATCCCATTCGTCCCAAGTGACCACTTCTTCCAATGCTTCTCTGTACATTTCGGGAACAATCCCAGGTACGATGAATGCCTTCTGCCTGTGAAGGGGGTAGGGATTCCTCAGGGTGATTCCGAGTACTCCAAGTACAGCCCTCGCTACATACCAAGTTGCCTGGCTATTCCAACCATGGGCTATCTTGATCACTATCCCCAAGCCATTCGGCCAATCGGGATGAATCACGGATAGTCCGAGAAGCCCGTCAGCGCCTTCCTTTGCTAGCAGGTTCCCCTCTCCCGCCTTCAGACAGGTTGAGTCAAGCCTATTGAATCCGCCAACAAGGTCGGGGCCCCTATTCATCGCTTCCCAAATCCAGTCATCGTTTTTACGATTAGCAAGTCCTGCGAACATTACTGCAAGCTCATCTACAGTGTTCGAAACTGTGGGGAAGCCACACCCGTCCTTCGCCACTCTAAGTGGTTCCCAGTCCGGTTTGCCCATATAGTCACGAAGAACTTCGAGATATAGTGGAAACCACGGGGAACTAGGTAATGTATAGCCGGCCCTATTTATTCCCATTTTCCGCATTCCCTTGAGGATAGCTGCATGTTCCCCCGAGCAGGTGTGAAACCATCTCCGAGGCCTCCTGACCTGTCTACCAAATTGGATTAGAGGGACATCCAGTGGGCATTGCATCAATCCCCACTCAGATTCGGAAAGAAGGGACTGGGCAGTAGCTACATGTTCAGTATCTCCATTGTGCGAAGAACAGGCGATCGCTTTCTGGGGCCAATCCATATCGTCCAGAACTTCTACGAATGGCTTCATCATGAATGGCTTCATCATGGAACGACCGTAAACCAGAACATTCCCCCCAAAAGAATGCACTATCTCATTCCCATGGGCCCACGCAATTGCTCCATGAATGGTATTCTCAGAAACGTCCATCCTTCGGAAGTCGACGAGTGGCTCCCACTCAACGTCCCTTCCTGTCGCTATACCCTCGTGACTCTCGCCTAAGGGATTTGAAGGAAAAAGTGCAGAACCCGGCCTGCCCGATGAAACAGAAGACGGCTGCTCCTTCTTAGCTGTCATGCCGCACCATCTCCGTTCACACGCGGGACGACTTCAGTCATGAATGCCGCCATATTCCTCTTTACCCTCTCATTGTCGTGGTTAAAGAAATCAAACCAACACATTAAGCGGTCCCCAGAGTCAAATCTCTCCCTAATTTGATCCGCGACTTCGCTTACATTCCCTATCACCGCGTTATCCACCGCCTTCTCTACCTTAGACGGGTCAATTGTCCCCTCTAGCGCGCTCCAGTATGTTCCGAGGGCCGCTTTTGCCTCCTCACGAGCCGCAATACTCCTCTGCTCCCCCGTAAGCCCATCTTCGTTGTTCAAGAAAACCATCACAGTCCGTGGCATCATTGACCTCTTCCAACTCCCTCCCCCCGGGTGATAGCTTTTCGACATCCTCTCATGAGTTGCCTCGATGACATGCGGAGGTGTTATTGAGAGGTTGAAAACTTGAACTGGCATCCACTTGTTGACCTCTACCTGTAGCCTTGGATCATGACTCCCGAGAACCAGGTTCAGTAAATCTCTCCTCCATTCCTGTGGTATGGTCTTGATTTCCTCAAATTGGTATCTAGGCTCTATTGGTACCGAATCAGGAGGGGCATCTAGCCCCCTCTCACGCATAGTTACTCTTTGGACTTCTTCCCAATCCTCGGCACTCCTGAAATTTTCTCTGGTCAGTAAGGTCTCTCCTATGTCGTCAGTTGAAACCACGTCCCCCCTGAGGAGTCTGAGGAATATCTCAGAAGCCTCTGCAAAAACTTGTCCTCTTAGCGCTGGCCATGATGCTTCCTCGACATCGTCCCTTGGGACTATGCCGTACGGCCTCGCCATGAATTCAAATCTTCCAGCGCTGAACCCAATGTGCAACCTCCTTTTCTCATCCGGGTTCATTCCATGAAGTGCAAGGAAGGAACCCACCCTTTCAGCCTGTGCAATCGGTCCACCAGAAGCCAGGATCGACATCACGGCACTACCAACTTCCATCCTACTGGTCCTCGACAGCATTGACTGAGCAATTTGGAAGAAGTCTGTGCAAAGCCCAACCTCTCCTGGGTAGTGTGGAACCACTGGATTGGAATTCTGCTTCTGAACTTCAGTAGAAAGGTGGGCCTGAGCCACCCATCCGACCCCGAATCCAAGGTCATCCGCAAGCTCTACCTGATCAAAGAAGTTGGAGTACATCTCCACTTCGGATGGAGTGTAGCCCGACGTATCAGGGGTTTGCGAAATCGAGAAAAAAATGTCGAACTCCATCTAATCACTCAGATTGAACGCATCCTTCCGCCATCTACAGCGAGGCTCACGCCACGGATTGCACCACTCGATGGGAGGCAAAGCCATGTCACTGCCGCTGCTGTTTCAAGCGGGTCAACCAATCGTTGAATGGGCACTCCATCCATCCAATTCTCCTTGACCTCATCAACGCTCTTCCCGGTCTTGTTGGAAATTGAACCGGCCAGAGAATCCAGTCTCCCCGTGTCCGTGAACCCTGGTAAAATGTTGTTGATCGTAATGCAGGTAGGAAGCTCTCTCGAGAGTGATTTCGACCATGAAGCCATGGCTCCACGCAGAGTGTTCGACAGCCCGATATTGTCTATTGGCTCCCTGACGGATGTAGAGATAATGTTCACAATTCTGCCACTCCCCTCCCTCTCCATTCGAGGTGTTAGGGCCCTTGTGAGGGTGTGGGCAGCATGCAGATGCCTCTTGAACGGGCCGCTGAAGTCTTCAACCGTGTTCTCAAGAAGTGGTCCACCCGGGGGTCCTCCAGAGTTATTGATCAGGATGTGCACCGCTCCTAGATTAGCAATTTTTCGGGATAAGGCATCGGTGTCTTCGAGGTCCAATTCGAGATATCTGTGACCTTGGCCGTGCATTTCCGAAACTAGTGAATCTAGGTCGTCAACAGACCTAGCACAAGCGATAACTCTCGCACCTGCTCTGGCGAGCATTAGTGCTACCGCCCTGCCAATCCCCTTGGATGCCCCGCAAACCAAAGCCGTCTTCCCTTCCAAAATTCCCTCTGCAAAGGGAAACTCGTCTCTCAGTAATTTATCACTCATTCTTCCACCTAATCCACGTAATGGGCGTACGTCTGTTTCTCCAACTTCTCCCTGACAGCCTCTAGTATCTCCTCGGGAGCATTTCTGAATGTTGGATGCTCACTTTCGCCTTGGGGCTGCCGCATGTCGGACCACCGTCCCTCATCATATGCCATCAGTGCTTCCTTCATCAGGACTCCTGAAAGAACTAGGGTCTCATAGCAGAGATCTTCGTAATTCATCCCTCTCCTTACTGGAACTTCACGCTTTAGAAGAATCTCCCCGGTATCTATCCCATTGTCGCAGAAATGACATGTCGAACCGATTTTTATATCGTGGTAAACGGACCACGCCGGTGACGCAGAACCTCTGCAGTCAGGAAGTATTCCAGGGTGCGAATTTACAACTCCATGACGTGGATAGTCTAGAATCTCGCCTCTGATTATCCTAGTTCCACCAAACACAATTAGATCGAGATCTAATTTTTCCAGGTAAGGCATTACCTGAGGTGATTTGTGAATATCAACGGTCTCCAATGTGACTCTATTTTCCCCGGCCTGTTCCTCTATAGTCGGCGCTATTGGGTTTCCCTCGATCCTCTTCAGAAACTTCTCCCTCTCTTCGTCAGCAATCGGAGAATCCTCCTCGATAATTATCTCGGGTACGAATCCCTCTGAGAGTATCTGCCGGAGCATCTCCCTTCCGTATGGGTGCTCCTTCAGAAGAAGAAACGCGAATCTCGGCTTGACCATATGCCTCGTCTAGCGGAGGGGCCATGGATACCCGTTATTTTCGGTCCATGGAAAATCATAATTCAAGGAGTTACACGACTTCTATCGCGAGGAAATAGTACTACCTCGCGAACATTCCCGGCCCCGGTTAAGACCATGAGTAATCGTGCCACTCCTAGTCCCCAACCAGCGTGTGGAGGTGCCCCGTATCGGAATCCATCAGTATAGAATGTGAAGTCATCTGGATCGAGACCCATGTTCCTGAGATTCTGCTCTAGGACATCCACACGATGCTCCCTGGCGCCCCCGCTGGTCATCTCATCCCGCCCGTAGTTGAGATCGAATCCCCTACTGAGCTGTCCGCCCGACGCCCCCTTCTCTTGCTCCTTGTGATGGATATAGAATGGTTTCATCGCCATCGGCCATCTGGGAAGGAAGTGGAAACCCGGATATTTCGCTGCAATGAGGTCACAATGATGGCTCTCGATATCATCGCCCCACTGAATCTCGCCACCTCCCTCCTTGACAATTTCTATTGCGTCGCAATATGGGATCCTTGGGAAAGGTAGGCTTGGAACATCCACAGTAACTGGCTCCTGCCCTTGGCTAGCCCTGTATTCGTTAATGACATCCATGAGGCCCTGATCGTTAGTCGAGACTTCAGTCCAGATGTGGTGGATCATCCTTTCTTGAACGCCCATCACGTCTTCATCGTCCATCCAGGCACCTTCTATGTCGAAGGAAATGAACTCGTTTAGATGGCGGTATGTGTCGTGCTTCTCAGCTCTGAAAGCAGGGCCAATTTCGAAAACCCTCTCAAGTCCCCCGAGTACGGCCAGTTGCTTGTATAATTGTGGACTCTGGGACAGGTACGCCTCAGTTTCGAAGTACTTCATTGGGAACAGGTTAGTCCCCCCCTCTGCGGCCGCAGCGATAATCTTCGGACTGTTTATTTCTTGGAAGCCCTCTTTGATTAGGTGCTCTCTGCCATATTGAAGAACCTTCGACCTGAGCTGAAACATCGCGTTCACATGCGCCCGCCTAAGATCCAGATGCCTATTGTCGAGTCTTACGTCTAGTCCCACTTGTACTTCATCAGTAACCCCAACCGGGAGTGGCGCCGCAGCCTCTGCAAGGATAGTCCCAGAGGAAACGTTGACTTCGTACTCGGGTGGTGGAACAGGCTCTCCCTCGGCGACCTTGGGGGGCCTTTTCTGTGCCACAGTTCCAGTAACTTGAATGGTCGACTCTCGAGATGCTGATTGAATTGATTCGAAGGACCTCTCATCCATGTTATCTTTCTTCAGGAAAGCCTGGATATGCCCTGTCCCATCTCTAAGCATTAGGAAACAAATAGCCCCTCTCCCTCTGACCGTTTCTGCATATCCAGCAATTGTGACTTCTGAACCCACCATCGAAGCTCCGTTCCCAGAAACCTGCCCAATGGTATGGGTCCTGTACGATGTCGGCGCCCATGACGTGCTGTCGCGCATGCCCCTCGCAGCAGGTCCGTGTTATCAACGGTGCTCATTCTTCCTCAGAAGTCGCGACCTTGGCCGCTATTAGCAAGAGAGCCGTGTGCCCTATGGGGGTATTCCCGGGCCTGACCCCGCCCTTGCTGGCCTTGACCCATCGCCTCTCGATCATTTCTCCAGCCCATTCTATGACTAGGCCATTTTCCTGCGCGACTTCCCATGATTTCTCTAATTGCGATGTAGTCGGGCAGTAGCATGCTATCCTTCCCCCTGTCCTCAGGAGGGGCTCTACAATCGGTATGACAAGCCAAGGCTCAGCGACATCGATTATCGAAGCATCCAACTCCCCACATATGCCCGAAACGATGGACCCCACTTCGACTAAATCACCGTCTACCAGGTGCCATTCAGGGAACTCGGGCAGTATTTCGGACAGCCTTTCCATATTCGCCCGGCCGACCTCAGCATGCTCTGGACGAGACTCCACAGAGATGAGGGTCCCCGAAGAGCCCATGACATTGGCTAGGTGCATAGCTAGTCCTGCAGAACCATGACCGCCTTCTAGGACCCGGGATCCAACTCCTATCCCCATCCAAGAAATAAGAAAACCCGAGTCCTTTGCGCCTATGACCTGAGCTCTACGCGCCATATTTCTTCGAGCTTCCGGAAGTGACGGGTCAACAATGGTCAGTGACTTCTGCCCAACAGTGATCCTATCCCCAATCGAATATCCGTCCAGAAGCTCCTCAGCGTCAAATCTTCCTAGTCCCTTGACCTTGACTTCGCCGGAGGCCCTCCTTAGAAGATAGGCCCTGCCATCGTCTTCCCTAAGCGCCACCCACTCGCCATTCACGCCATTGCGAGGACTTCCAGAATATCAATTCCTATGTCGGCTCTAAAGAGCCGTCGGCGAGTAAACCTGAATGCATCATGGTTATACGGGCATTCACAACGCCTCAATCGATGAAGGTAGACCGTATGACGGCTGTCGTCCAAGCCCTGACCGTCACCGGCTTGGTCATATTCATGTCATTCTCAGGAATTTCTGACGCAGGTTCGGACTCCGATTCACGTAACCAACTCCCTCAAGAAGGGGTTAAGATGTACGCAACCAGCCCCGGACACACTGTCTTCGGAGAATATGTGGGGGCTCATTGGTGTGGGCCATGCATGAGTAGCGCTTCACCTTCATTGGACAATCTGAAGACGTCCAATCCCGAGGACTTCACCTTCGTCTCATTCTTCGAGTCTTCCTCGGGGGGTTGGCCTTCCGATGGTCCGATTAACCGCAGGAGCCACGTCATGGCCGCATCATCGGGCTATCCAACCTTCTCCTTCGCCGATCAGCAGTCTGGGACTTGTTACAAGGTGGGGGCAGGGGGTACCAATTACTACGATCCCGACTACTCAGCAGGAGGTTGCATGGATTCGGATGTCTCCAATTACGCAATGACGCTAAGTGCCCACCAATCCTCTTCCGATGAGGTCACGATCACTGTCGACTCAACTTACATGGGTCCCCTATCCTCTGTCACAGTGTACCTTTATGGTGCAGTTACAGAGAAGGTAGGGGGGGATGCGTATGACAATGGAGTCAGGCCCCATCACAACTTCAGGGACTGGCTTCTCAACAGCGGCAATAATGGATTCGAGCAACTTACCCTTTCCCCCAACACCCCTGTGCAGAAGACATGGACCATGCCTATCAGCCTAGTCAGGGCAGCTGGCGGATATTCACAATTCGAGAACTTCTGGCCAGTGGTTGCCCTAATGGACGGGCCTCACTCATCCTACAACAACTTCCTCTCGGCTGCCGATCTCGACATGGTCCCACTAGTGGACGTAGGAATATCGGAATTCACAATCTCAAACAGCAACGGGAATCACGGCTTCAAGCAGGGAGATACCCTAGAACTAACTGTCGAGATCACAAACAATGGGGTCGACACATATTCGGATGGCGGCCAGATAGCCATCTTCAGGATGGATGGGTCCGAAGAGATAGAGGTCTCATCTACGGGAATCGGCAACCTTGGAACTGGATCAACACAGACATTCAGCACATCTTCCCAGACTCACGAAATAGAGATGGTAAACCTGGGCTCCACTTCATTCAGGGCTAGGTTAACCGGATTAGAAGGCGATAGGGTGTCATCAAACAACGCGATGGACGAATTCGCCATACATGACCTCCCTCCGACACCCAGCCAGCCAGCTGCAGTTTCAAGCACGACCATAGACAGAGGGAGCTCCGTGCAGTTTGAAACCAATGCGATTTCCAATGACATGGTTGACGACACTAGCACAATGGAACCAATCATGCAGTATTGCCCAACTGGAACGGGCCTCTGGGACGATGCCTGGATTAGGGATGCTGAGCTCCTCGGGTCCGGGGACAATGCGAGGTACCTCCACACACTCGACACGCCCTTAAGTGCGCAGATAGGTGACTATGACCTGAGGGTTAAGTGGTATGACTCATCAGGCCAGAGTAGCGATTGGCTACTTTCTGAAAACGCATTCAGGCTTCAGAACTCCCTTCCTGTGGTTCTGGGCAATGGAGACTCAGAATTCGCCGGAACGCCTACGGTGAAGGTTGACACCGACGAGAGGGTCTCCGTTTTCGGCCTAGTCAAGGATGCTGAGACCCCACTGTCCCTTCTGCAAATAGACAGTAGCTCGTCAAGCTTCATGGAGTGGGACGCGGAGAACTGGGAGATAGTCGTTAGATTCCAGGACGTCATTCTGGACAGTCAAGGAAATCCCGTGCCACAAGGCATCCATTTGACAATTAGCGATGGCGACGACACGAATACAGGACTCTTGATGTTCAATGTCATTGAAAACGGGGCACCGCGTTGGTCACCAATCCCCACCCAATCATTCAATGAGGGCGGCTCAACCAGCCTTGGTCTAACTTCATTCTTGTCCGACACAAACGATAACGGACAGCAGGTTTCCGTGGCTGGAATTTCACTAGAAATACTGTCCATTTCCGACAATTCCCTAGTCGAGGCAAACATATACGGCCAGACTCTGAACATAAACGCCCTCGATGACGATGGCTTTGGAATGGTCGACATAATGGTCAGAGCCGATGACGGGTCAATGGTTTCGGACACGACAATAACATTCCATCTTCTCAACGTCAACGATGCACCTAGGATAGACCTCTCCGGATTAGAGAATTTAATGATCAAGATTGACGAGGTCGTAGAGATCCAGATCCTAGACATCATCACCGATGTGGATGACCCTGATGATGAGATATGGGTCACAGCCTCCAACATAGTTCCAGGTGCCGTTCTATACAATCCCATCACAGGACTCCTTACAGTCAGCTGGGAGGAACCGGGTGAGGAAGTGGTCACGGTCACCCTCGAGGACAGGCATGGCGAGTCATCTTCCGTGGAAATCACGTTCGATGTAGTTGACGACCTCCCCATAGAGTGGGATTCCGACCTTCAAGTGTCAGTAGACACTCAAGAATATGGCACAAATCCAACTGTAGTCATTTCCAATGTTGGGGAACTAGTGCTTTCAGAAATCAGCGTAATTTGGACCGTCTGCAATAGCATCACTGGAATTTGCCACTCCTCAGGGACCTCTTACAACCTAGGACCATTCATTATCCACCCTGCCAGCGGGGAGGGACTTGGGGCAGGTGACTACTTCACATTGAGTGTTCAGGCAGTTGATCAGGATGGTTTCGACAGATCCACAGAAACCCAATACAAGACCTTCGCCACCAAACCATCAGAGGTCGTGGAAGAACCTTCAGACAATGATCAAGACGCCCCATCGTCTTCATTTGCAGTTTCTATGGCCACCGTTGGCATAGCTGGATTCGCACTTCTGGCCTGTGCCGCACTAGCTCTCGGTCTTGCGTTCATCCTCAGGAGGAGGGCGGGCTACGACTACGACCACTACGAGGATGGGTACTCCAGACAACCCCTGGAGACAATCCCTGTTTCCAAGCCACCCCGTCCTCCCGGGCTAACGCCACCGCCCCCTCCGATGACGATCCCCCTCCCTCCCGAGGGGCTTCCCGATGGATGGTCAATGGAACAGTGGCATTACTACGGCGAGGAATACCTCAGCAGGCGAAAGTGACCATTTTTCACATTTTCATGTCTGACACACCTTCAAGAAGGTGTCAGCGTCAGCAGTGGTCGCGGAGGGTGCGCTATGTCCGACGATTCAGATGTCACCACGACACCAGAAGTCCCCTCAGATGACCATCTCGACTCATGGGACGAGGGCCCTGCCTTTGGCATCGGCGAGGACAAGGATCCCGTTTGCGAGGTCGCCGTCGAGGAGTGGATAGATACTATCGACATCCCCTCTACTGCCAGTGTCCCTATTCCCGAAAAGTTAGTCGATCAGGTGATAGGTCAGGAAGCCGCATCAATAGTGGTTCGAAAGGCCGCTGAGCAACGCAGACACATGATCATGGTCGGAGACCCAGGTACTGGGAAGTCGATGCTCGCCCGATCAATGACGGAGTTCCTTCCCAAAGACAGTTTGGAGGACGTTCTTGTCTACAGGAATACGGAGGATGAGAACGAACCAAAGGTCAGGACGGTGCCTGCAGGAAGAGGCTCTGCGATTATTTCCGAGAGGAAGGCCCAGATTAGGATTCAAAGGGAGCGCACTAATCGGACCCTTCTTTTCGTAGTCATGGTAATTGGAGCCGCCCTCCTGCTTGCCGTACTTCAGACTGGTGACATAATGACCCTCATATTCGGGTCGTTCCTCTTAATCTTCGGATACTTCTTCCTAAGGACGCGACTCACGGCCGGCGACGAATCAAATATCCCCAAATTGCTCATCAAGAGGGCCAGAAACGACGACCCGCCGTTCATCGATGCAACAGGCACTCTAGCGGGGGCCCTTCTCGGAGACGTCAGGCACGACCCCTTCCAATCAGGAGCAGATCTAGCCACGCCAGCCCATGAGAGAGTAGAGCCCGGGGCAGTACACAGGGCGAACAAGGGAGTACTCTACATCGACGAGATAAGGATGCTGAGGATGGAGGAGCAACAGGCCTTGCTAGTTGCAATGCAGGAAGGAGAACTCTCAATCAGCGGCCGCTCCGAGAGATCCTCCGGGGCACTCACTAAGTCAGAGCCCGTGCCAACAAACTTCATCCTGGTCGCTGCTGGAAACCTCGACAGCATACAGCAGATGCACCCCGCCCTTAGGAGTCGCATAAGGGGGTATGGATACGAAGTCTACGTCAACTCGGATATGAGGGACACTGAGAGGAACCGTAGGAGGCTAATCAGATTCATAGCTCAGGAAGTAAGGAATGAGCAGAACAAGGACTCTGGCCGCTCTATCCCCCACTTCAACAGAGAGTCAATCGGCCTGGTGCTGAAAGAGGCGCAGAGGAGAAGCGGCAGAAGGGGGAGGCTCTCTCTGAGGCTTAGGGAGCTCGGGGGCCTCGTTCGAATCGCCGGGGACCTGGCATCCGAGGAGGGAGCAGATCTCGTCGGAGCCGAGCACATCACGCGTGCCAGAGCAATAGCAAAACCACTCGAGCAGCAAGTCGCTGACAGGTACCTTGAGCGCCAATCTGAGTATGCAATGCTCGTAAACCGTGGAACAAGGGTTGGTAGGATCAACGGCCTAGCAGTACTTGGTGCGGATAGCGGGCTCTCCGACTTCTCCGGGGTGGTCCTCCCTGTTGAGGCAATGGTGACTCCGGCACAAGGCCGGTCGGGTCAGGTTATTGCCACTGGTGGACTATCGGATATGGCGAAGGAGAGCGTCACAAACATCAGTGCAGTGGTGAAGAAGCTCACCGGGAAGGACATCAAGGATTTCGATCTCCACGTTCAATTCCCAGGGACGCATAACGTTGACGGGGATAGCGCATCAATAACCATGGCAACCGCAATAATCAGCGCCTTCGAGGGCGTTCCGATAGAGCAGAATCTA
>DAQP01000018.1:0-5215 GCA_002504435.1 Euryarchaeota archaeon UBA438 | reverse complement strand
GTGACTGCAAAGATAGAGGCAGCAGCAAAGGCCGGAATAGAGACAGTCATCATCCCACGTGCTAATCTCCAGGACGTGCTCATCGACGAGAAATACGAGTCGATGGTGAAAATCCACCCTGTCGACTCCCTGGACGAGGTCCTCCAGTTTGCATTGGTAGGGGCGGAGGAGAAGGTCAGCCTAGTCGAGCGTCTCGCCAAGGTCATTGACACATTTACTTCTCAGACCGACAAGCAGCCTTCTGCATAGGGGACCGCTCTAACTAAGTCCCTTCTACCGCTCCTAGGTCGGGGGATGTGATGCCAGAGGCGATACCCGCGGTCGTAGCACATGGTGGCGCCGGACCAGGGCCGGATCGCCAAAAGAACGTCGAAGAGGCAGTGGAGATCGCATCGAGACTCCTCCAATCGGGAGCCTCCGCTATTGAGGCAGCGGTGGAGGCATGTGTCGTCCTCGAGGACGACCCCGTTTTCAATGCTGGAACAGGAGGGGTGTTCCGCAACGACGGCTCCGTACTTCTGGATGCATCCCTTCACGTAAGCGATGGCAGGATGGGGTTCGTAATCGCCATGGAAGACACCCCGAACCCGATACGTGTAGCAGTCGATCTTCTAGATGAGCCAATCAACGGACTGACGGGAGAGGGTGCTAGGCTTTGGGCCGACTCAAAGGGCCACAAGAGGGCGCAGGTCGAGGGGAGGCCGCCCGTGGAAGGGGTTGGCGACACAGTCGGCGTGATCGCTAGAGACTCCACTGGAGCTATGGCCTGCGCGACCAGTACTGGGGGGTGCAGCTACAGGCCCCCGGGGAGGGTCGGCGACGTCCCACTTCCTGGATGCGGATTCTGGGCTTCAAGCGAGCTTTCCGTGGCGGCCACGGGCGAGGGAGAGGCGATTACGACAGCTCTCCTCAGTTACAGGGTCAGCGAGAGGGCGTTGAGTAGCAACGAACCGCTAATCGAGGCGATGTCATGGGGCATTTCCGAACTGATAGAAGAAGGAGTCTCCGTGGGGCTGATTGCTTTGGGAAGGGAGGGTGCAGGAGTGGGGTTTTCGAACACAGATATGCCATGGGCGGAGTGGCACGGCTGAGTCTTATTGGATTCCTGACGGGGATGCGCTTAAGGAGAACTCACCGGTCGCCGGGAATGGAGGGGATGAACTGACCGACATCGAGGCTAGAATACAGCAGATAGCGCAAGTACTCTCGCAGCTGGACGACAGCCAGGTCCCTCGTAATATCAGGGCATCGGCCAAGGAATCGGTAGATCAGTGGCTTCTCAACAAGGACAAGGACATGGACGTCAGACTCGGGATGACCGCATCGAAATTGGACGAGATATTCAATGACGCGAACTTGCCAATCCACTATGGGCCCCTCTGCCTCCAGATTCAGACTGCGCTGGAGACCCTGATGTCTGAGGTCAAGCGCTCATAACCGTGATACGGGGATAAAAAGGGCCTAGAGGCCGATTATGCACCCTGACGCCTCTCTGCGGACTTGGGCCTGAAGTTCTTGTAGCTGCACTTCCGGCATGCCCGTGGCTTCTTGTTTCCTCTGTGGGTGGCAGAGCACTTCATGCATATCCACTTCTTCAGGAGACGAGCTTCTGCCACTGGGTGCCTCTGAGCCATGAGACCGCCGACCTGCATGCCCTTCATAACCGCTTCGTGAACAATGCCCAGCATTTTTCCACACTGCCTGCCTCCAAAGCATTCAAACACCCGCCGCACCGCCCCAATCTACGGTGCCTGCTAGCGTCGTGCTCGGAGCCCAGTGGGGAGACGAGGGAAAGGGGAAGGCGATAGACCAGCTGGCGGCAGACTCTTCTTGGGCAGTTAGGTTCCAAGGAGGCAACAACGCTGGCCACACGATAGTCCTTGGAGACACCACTCTCAAGCTGCACCAGATACCTTCCGGGGTAACTTCGCAGAACTGTAAATTAGTTCTGGGCGATGGAATGGTAATTGATCCCTGGGTCCTAGAAGAGGAACTGGACAGGTGGAGGGAATTAACGGGCGAAAGTCCGGAGGGCGACCGACTTTTCATCAGCGAGAGGGCCTCTGTAATACTGCCATTCCACAGGATGTACGACAGCGCAGACAAGCTCGTCGGAACAACTGGAAGAGGGATCGGCCCGGCTTATAGGGACAGGATAGAAAGGGTTGGAATCAGATTTGTAGACTTGGGCGCTGTTTCATCGGACAAAGAGAAGATTTCCGAAACTGCAGAGAGGATGAACAAGCAACTCGCCGCGGTCGGTGTCGAAGAGAGGATAGAGCCAGAGGCGCTCATGGCTGACCTCAAATGGATTATCGAGAGGTTCGGTGATGCGATAAGGCCCACGGGGCTAATGGTCGACGAGGCACTTAGGGATGGTGAGAACGTCCTTCTGGAGGGAGCCCAAGGCGCCATGTTAGATATTGACCAAGGAACCTACCCATTCGTCACCTCATCTGTCACCAGTAGGGCAAATGCGACCCATGGCGCTGGGATCCACCCCGGACACGTCTCACAGTGCTTCGGAATCTCAAAGGCCTACACGACCAGAGTCGGAAATGGCCCATTCCCTACCGAACTCCCATACGAGGAAGGACCAGGAAACCACATGGCGATGGTTGGTCATGAATTCGGCACCACAACAGGGAGGCCCAGAAGGACTGGGTGGCTTGACATGGTGGCCCTGAGGGACAGTCACAGGATAAACGGCTACACAGGACTCGTCCTGACGAAGCTAGACGTGTTAGGGGGGCTTGAGGAGATCAAGATTTGCACCGGCTACCAGCTAGACGGAGATGTCATCGAGGTCATGCCCACAAGCTGTGACGACCTAGCTAGGTGCATCCCTGTTTACGAGGTGCATCCAGGCTTCCCTGCGTTATCGGACGAAGATTGGATAGCCATGGCGGATGAGTCAAGGGCATCCGGCTCGGGCCTAGGTGCAATGCCAGAGAAGGTCCTCAGATACGTCCGCAGAATAGAGGAGCTTTCCGGCATCCCGGTTGTCAGCGTTGGCGTCGGACCAGACCGACGAGCTTCCATAGCCAGCGCCGGAGGCCCCTTCGACGTCAACCCCGTCGAGGCAACCTTCTAATCGGCTAACTCAGGCGGACTCACATGGGATTCAAGTCCAATGCCCGCAAGAGGCGTAAGGAGGCTGGGATTGATTCCAGGTCGTCCTCTAAGTCGGACGAGGAGTATGTGGGCGAGGTAAGATGCGACGTAGCAGGTTGCGAGAACTGGGCCGACAAGAAGGTAGGCGGTCGAAAACTCGCCTTTGACAGGGCGGCAGATGTCTGGGGGGAATCGGGACTCAGTCGTGATTCTCGTAGGATTACCGTGTGCAAGTCCTGCTACCGGCATTGGAAGAAGGCCAAGAAGGACGAGCCAACCGAGTGGACCTGACCTGTTAGGGGCAAACCCATCGACAGTAACAATGTTAGATGAGTGCCTCCAGCGACACTCATGTCAGAACAACCTACGAATGAGCCAATATTGGGATATGCTCCAGGAAGTTCGGAAAGACAATCCCTGATGGAAGAGATGGACAGGCAGATGTCCGAGGTCATTGAGATACCCTGCATCATCAACGGTCAGGAGGTCTACACCGGGACCACCACGACACAGGTGATCCCCCACAACCACGGCCACGTTATTGCTAGGGTTCACCTCGCTGGAAGGGAAGAGATGGAGGCCGCCTGTGAGGCAGCAGTCAACGCCCAGGGGGAGTGGATAGGGATCGGACTTGAGGCCAGGTGCGAGATATTCGAGAGATGCGCCGACCTACTTGCCGGAGATTGGAGGATGAGGGTCAATGCGGCAACCATGCTAAACCAGTCCAAGACGGCATTCCAGGCCGAGATAGACGCCGCTTGCGAGCTGATAGACTTCTGGAGGTTCAACTGCCACTATGCCCGGGGATTCCATGATGACTTCCAGCCATTGGTATCTCCTGAAGGGGTCTTGAACACCACTGACATACGCCCCCTAGAGGGCTTCGTACTCTCGATAACCCCCTTCAATTTCTCAAGCATCGCTGCGAACCTGCCGAGCGCCCCTGCAATCGTCGGGTGCACGGGCGTATGGAAGCCCAGTCGCAACTCATACCATTCTAACTACGTTCTGATGCAGTTGATGATGGAGGCCGGACTGCCTCCAGGTGTCATCAATTTCCTGCCTGGTTCGGGTGCCGAGATAACAGAAGTGGCATTGTCTAACCCAGACTTCGCAGGCTTGCACTTCACTGGTTCGACCGCCACATTCCAAGGGCTGTGGCAGGAGATAGGACTGGCCCTTCCAGGCCTCAGGTCGTATCCCAGAATTGTCGGCGAGACAGGAGGGAAGGACTTCGTCGTCGCTCATCCAGACTGTGACAGGAGAGGACTCCTCGTCGCCCTTCTAAGGGGTGCTTTCGAGTACCAGGGGCAGAAGTGCTCCGCTGCTAGCCGTGCATACATTCCCCGTTCCGTCTGGGACGCTATTTCTGCGGACCTGATTAGCGAGATTGGCAAGATAAAGATGGGCGATGCCCGGGACTTCACGAACTTCATGACAGCGGTAATCGACAAGAGGGCATTCGACAAGATCTCTGGATACATCGAAAGGGCATCCCAGAGGGACACATGCGAGATCGTCTGCGGAGGTGGGTATGACGACTCAGTCGGGTACTTCATCCAGCCAACCATTATTGTCACCACCGATTCAGATTCCGAGTCCATGATAGAGGAGATATTCGGCCCCGTTCTGACAGTCTACCTCTACGATGACGAAGACTTCGAGAACGTCCTAGAGGTATGTGACAAGGCCTCCCCCTACGCACTTACCGGGTCAATATTCTCGAGCTCCGAGGAGAATGTCCAGAAGGCCTACGAAGCGCTCAGGTTCACTGCCGGGAACTTCTACATCAACGACAAGCCGACCGGTGCCGTGGTGGCCCAGCAGCCGTTCGGAGGGGCCAGGGCATCGGGCACAAACGACAAGGCAGGAGGCCCTCTCAACCTACTCAGGTGGATCTCGCCACGCTCCGTAAAGAGGACTTTGGACATACCGCAGGACTGGACCTACCCGTTCATGGGAGCGGACGAATAAGGGTCCCAACATTGAATATCCTGTTTCCCTAGTGGTGGTCAGGGGAGCTTAGTGCTGAGAGGTCGCCGCGAGGCGACGACCCTTTTACCTGATCTGGGTAATGCCAGCGGAGGGAGAGAAATGGATA
>DAQP01000015.1 GCA_002504435.1 Euryarchaeota archaeon UBA438 | reverse complement strand
GTCGCCTTCCTCGTCTGAGTGGTCGTCGTGGTCGTCGTCATGGTCATCATGGTCGTCGTCATGGTCATCATGGTCGTCGTCATGGTCATCATGGTCGTCGTCATGGTCATCAGACATAGTGCCCAAGGTAGTACTCTCGAATGGCCCATCAGTCAGAACTTCACACAAGTCTGCAACCAACAGTGACTCGTAATCTAGCGTAATCTCGCCAGAGGGCATTGTGTGCGTCATGAATGAAGGGGGTGCATCGCTTCCAAGGGACGAGAGTGTAGATTCTACCCATGGTTCGAGATTGAGTCCGTGGTAGAAGAAGACATCAGCTTCTTGCAGCCTGATTAAGTCGGTCGCAGAGGGCTCGTAGTCGTGAACAGGGATGTTGTCCTGGCTCATGTAGTCCATCACGACGTGATCTCCTGCAACGGCCTTGACAAGCTCGCCCACGTGGTATGTCGAGACCATTACACTACCGAATACAGGAATTGGGTCTACAACCTCACTCTCATCGGCATCATTCGCCTCATCTCCTATACATCCAGCTAGGCTGGATGTTATCATTAACACACTCAACAGTACTGACCTGTACGCTACACTCTTCATGGGCCCTCCGTATTCTATTATATATTTAATATATGTTATTAACTAGTAAATCCGAAATTATTATTACTGGACCATCAGACGGCAATTTGTGAGCCGAATAGTATCCTTCAGCACAGACAACGACTTTGCTGACAGACTAGGAGAACTGGTTGAGAAATCAGGCTACAGAAATAGGAGCATGTTCCTCAGGGATGCTAGCATACATTTCGCCGAGGAGTCAATGAGGGGAAGTCTGAATGACATGGATGGCGATCTCCAGGTGGAGGGTACCGCTGTGGTATACTTTCAACATGATGTTGAGAATAAGTTGGCTGAGATTAGGCACTCAGGGAATGTCGATGTTTCATCGTATCATCACAATTGCCTACCGTCTAGCCACTCGTGCGTCGATACTATGCAAGTGAAGGGAGAAGCAGATTCAATCAGAAAAATGATTGCGGAGCTCAGGAACATAGAGGGTGTAGACCGGGTGGTCTTCGTTTTGGCGCCTGATCGTGAAGATGGGTGCTGTTGATTTCACTATGGGTGCACAAGGAAGGCGGCGCCCAATACGACATAGGTCCCTAGCAGCAAAGCTCCCTCGAGCCAATTCGACTTGCCGTCTGATGCGATGATGTTGACGATGAGGACAGCGAGGAATGCGGATACCGTTTCCAGCATGCCGAACTCGAAGGTGAGGGGGACGCCCAACGCCCATGACACAAGAATCATCATGGGGGCTACGAAGACTGCGATCTGAGTCGATGAGCCCATTGAGATGGCAAAGGAGAGGTCCATCTTGTCCTTGCCCGCAACTACGACGGCGGTGAAGTGCTCGGCCGCGTTACCGAATAGGGGAAGAAGGATGACTCCGATGAATAGATGGGGAAGACCCAGTCCTTCGTCCGAGGCGGCATATTCCACCGAATGAACAAGTATCTCGGCCATCCAAGAAACTAGAATTGTGGCGACGACTAGGAGAATTATGGCATCACGCTTGCTCATCTCGGGCTCCTCGTGGTGATGCCCCTCGGTAGCGAATAGATCCACGTGAGACCTGAACTGGAAGTAAAGGAATGCTCCGTACAACAAAAGGAGCACGATTGCCGCTACGTGGCTTAGCTGCTTGACGCCCTCTTCGCCATCTGTCCCTCCCACGGTTGAGTTGAACACGGTTGGAATGATTAGCACAATCATCGCCAACATCATCAGCGAACCGTTGGAGCTGACCTGGGTTTCAGAGAATTTCTGCTCGGTGAAATTGATCCCGCCCCACAAAAACGCGAGGCCCATCACGAGTAGTAGATTTCCGAGGATGCTGCCGATTAGGCTGGCTTGCACTAGGCCGACCATGAGTGCCTCTGTCTCGCTTCCGGAGGCTGCTTGCGATGCTGTGTAAATTGCGAGCAAGGCGATTATCATCTCAGCGGCATTCCCAAAGGTCGCATTGAGCAGTCCACCCAATGATTCTGACGTATAGAGGGATATCTCCTCAGTTGCCCTACCCATCAAGAAAGCCAGGGGCATGATGGCTAGAAGGGAGAAGACGAAGGCCATGGACTCGTCATGCGCGGCCGAGTAGGCGAAGTAACAGGTAATTGGAAGTGCGATCAATAGCACATTCAACTTATTCTCTCTTGGGTCCATAGCACCAATCCAACTGACTTTGCCTGACATGCGCGCTCATGCTGGGGAACGCATGTGTGTGGTCAATGTTACGCTCGGCCCACGCAGTGTTCATTGCTTCTCACGCGTTCGGACAATCATGGGAGAAGGGGCTCGAGTCGCCATTACTGGGACACCGGGCGTAGGAAAGACCACTGTGAGCAGGATGCTAGAGGAGAGGGGTTTCGCGTTGGTTTCCGTCGAGGGTCTTGCTGAAGATTTCGGGTGCATAGGCGAGGTCGATCCTGAGGACGGGGCCAGACCGATAGATATTGAGAAGCTGGGAGGGTCACTTTCGGAAGCATGGATCGAACCGGCGGAGGGTGTCGGGGTCGTGGATGGCCATCTTTCACACAATCTTCCCGTTGACGCGGTAGTAGTACTCAGGTGCTCCCCCGAGACCCTCAAAGTCAGGCTCGGTGAGAGGGGCTACTCAGAGAGCAAAATCAATTCAAACTACGAGTGGGAGCTATTGGGGGGTGCTTGGAATGACTGGGACGAGAGTGTACCCTGGACGGAATTCGATACCACGGCGAGTGAGATAGGGTCCGTAGTAGACAATATTGAGAGTTGGATATCAGATGGCTTCAAGCCAATGAGGCTCGGCTCGACAATAGACTGGGTCGCGCACATGGAGGAATCGTGATGTTTGAGAAGATGAGGGCTAAGTGGACGAAGGCCATTCACCCATTGGTTTTGAGGATGGGCGATCTTGACCCTAGTACTCTGACTTGGGCTAGCCTATTACTCGCAATTGTTGCCTTCTATCTGCTTTCTGGGGCGGGGGCGGATGAGGCCGGGGCAATTGCAATCCTAGGAGGGGTTCTACTGATACTTGTGGCTGGCGTACTGGATGCGTTGGACGGGGCACTTGCGAGGCACCAAGGTGTTGACGGGCCTTACGGGGATTTCCTTGACCACACTATTGACAGGGTTGTCGATGTCGGGCTTCTAGTTGCCCTGGGAATGAACGTCGCATTCGTCAGCGACCCACGCTCTGGACTATTGGCAGGGCTATTGACCCTCTTCGGCTCATATATGGGGACGCAGGCACAATCAGTTGGCCTGGGAAGGATATACGGCGGATTCTCCAGGGCCGACAGGATGGTACTAACTCTAGTAGGACTTGTAGTAGCGGCATGGCAGGCTCAAACTGGTACTATGGGGGTCTCATCCTCCAGTATTCACGAGTTAGCAGAATGGGCGTTGTTAGGTAATAATGAGTTGAATGGCGTGACCTTCGCTCTCGCTATTTCTGCATGGGGGGGCCTCTACACGTTCATAGTTAGATTCATCAAGACCAGAGAGCAACTTCTCTGACGGCCCCTGAGGGGCCGTGACTAAACCCCTGTTAACCACCCTTCCACTGGGGTAATGGTTATCCTCTGTTCGACTCGGCTCGTGTCCGTGAAGCACCTCATCAACAGAGTTCTAGAGCTTGATGACGATGGAGAAATCCCAACTGGGGCCATCGATACGGAGAGTGATCCTGAGCTACAGAACCTCCTCATGTCACTACAACCGAAGATCAGGGTTTTCGGTTGCGGTGGTTGTGGCTCTAACACAGTTGCACGATTGGAGCATGAGAATCTTTTCGACGAGGAATACGTCAGAGGAATTGCAGTCAATACCGATGCACAGCACCTGTTGCGGGTGGCCGTACGCAACAAGGTTCTGATTGGGAGGTCAGCGCGAGGCAGGGGCGCTGGAGGAGACCCAGAGAAGGGGGAACAGGCAGCCTACGAGTCCGAGCGCTCGTTGAAGACCGAGATCGAAGATTGCGATCTGGCCTTCATAACAGCAGGGCTTGGCGGGGGTACCGGCACAGGGAGCGCGCATGTCATAGCACGTCTTGCTCGCTCCGCCGGTGCCCTCACAATTGCTGTCGTCAGCTATCCATTCCTTTCCGAGGGAGCTCTGCGGAGACAGAACGCGGAATGGGGCCTGGAGAGACTGAGGGAAGTTTGCGATACAGTGGTGGTTCTTCCTAACGAAAGACTCCTGGAAGTAGAGGGCGTCAGGGACCTGCCGCTGGATGCTGCCTTCCGAGTGGCTGACGAGCTTCTGATGAGGAGCATCAAGGGAGTCTCGGAGATGATTGCCAAGGAGGGCATTGTTAATCTCGACTTCCAAGACCTGAGGTCAGTGATGGAAAACGGAGGAGGCGTTGCAATGATCGGCCTTGGTGAGGCTGAGGGCGAAGACATGGCGATTAAGGCGACCGAGGAGGCTCTGCAATCGCCGTTACTGGACATTGACATCTCAGATGCCAGGGGTGCCTTGGTGAATGTTGTCGGAGGTTCAACTCTTTCATTAGGCGACGCGGAGGCCTGTGCGAAAATTATCAGGGACAGGATCAATCCCTATGCCAGGATAATCTGGGGGGCAACTACTGATCCAAGTATGGGCGATGGGATAAGGGTCCTTCTGGTACTCACTGGGGTGAAGAGCGAGCAGATACATGGGGCGGCACTGCACACCCAAATGCGCAACCTACGTAGCAGAACAGTCGAGTTCGTAGGGTGAGTTGCTCTTCGAGCCCCTTAGGGCTCGTCCGGCGTGCTTAAATGAGGTCCTCCGGTCGGCAGACCGCTTCGAGGTTGAGTCATGGCTATCGAGAGTTCCAATATCGGACCCATTGAAGAGACCGTGCAGGGTTGGCAAGATGGTATCGAGGGACGTGTCAGGAGCCTTCAGACCGGCTCATACGCAAGGATCCTGAAAATGGCCAGAAAGCCCTCTAAGCAGGAGTTCAGGCAAACTGTAATCGTTTGTGGAATAGGGATGTTCGTTCTGGGCTTCATTGGGTTCGCTATGCTGTGGGCGATGGATACTGCACTCCCCAAGTTCTTCGCATGGCTGATTAACTAGGTGAAACTATGTCTGACGCATTTGTTGCTTACATCCGCCACGGTGAGAAGGTCCTATTGATGCAGAGAGCTGATGGGGTAGCTGACTTCCCTGGTGCCTGGGACGGTATCTACGGTGCAGGGGATGCTAGCGACATCGACGCGGTTGCCGCTCGAATCGCAGAGACCACAGGGATAGAGGCCGAGAGTCTGACATTCGTCCGTTCTGGGGATGCCAGAGGGCTGGAGTTTGGTAACAGGCTTAATGACGTGACTCCACTACTGTTCTTGAGTGATAGCGACGATGTTGAGGCTCGTGGACTGTACAAGGGATTCAGTTGGGTCGACCCGGGGTACATCAACTGGGTCGAGCCCGAAGACAGTTCGGACAGCAGGTCCTCTAGATACATGGTTCCACAGCTAGGAAACATGTATGGTGACGTTGCCTCTTTCCTTTACATCCTGAAAACCAGCATGGGGCAAGAACAGAACGTATCCAAGGAGATTAGGGCCCGACTTTCCGGGACTGGATCGCTGAAGGATATTCAGGACAAGATCTTCGGCGTCCTCAGTCCAAGCTACCTCAAGGGTTTCGTCTTCATAGAAGCAACTGCACTACACCATGTCGAGAAGCTGATTGGAAGAGTTGGTGTTTCTGCGACTCCAATGAAGAACTGCCGCAAAGTTCTGGATGGGGAGTCACCGCTTCGTGACATTCTGCCTTACTTAGAGCCGAAGGCGGCTACAGCAGGAATAGAGGAAGGGAACATCGTAGAAATCAGGGGTGGGGCCTTCAAGGGAGCGACTGCTAGAGTTATTGGCGTTAGTGAGTCCAAAGAAGAGGTCACTGTGGAGTTGTTCGAGGCGGCCGTTCCAGTTGCTCTGAACATTAGAGCCGACCAAGTAAGAGTTACACAAAGAGTGGAATGAGGGGAGAGTCGGTTTTCCGGAGTTTGCATCACGCTCAAATAGGGAGAGTAGGTCGCCGGGGCGCACCAAGGGGTACTAGAGATGTCTGCACGTAATGAGACTCCTCACAAGATTATCCAGTCCCTGGGCAAGAAGAAGTGCAATGGCTCATGGGAAGAGGCTACTGAGAACCTCACCATGGATCAGGTCAAGAAGCTAGCTGAGGACCAATCAGATAGGCTCACTGGTGCTACGCTGTACGCTAAGTGCCGTGAGATAATGGGAACATGCGTTTCAATGAGAGTTAACGTCGAGGGAATGCCTCCGAAGGATGCTCTCGATGCTATGAGCAAGGGGGAATTCGCCGAGCATTTCGCATGATGTTTCACGAATTGCGGGAGAGGGTAACCTCGCTGACCGCAGAGGTGGTTTGAATGAAGGAAAAGATACAAGACGCTATTCAACAGGCTCTAGATGAGTCTCCTGAGCGAAACTTCGTTGAGTCTCTAGAGATATCTTTCACTCTTAGGGACGTTGATCTGAAGAATCCTGCCAACAGGATACAAGAGGAGGTCAGGCTACCTTCTGGAAGAGGTAAGCCAGTTAGAATTGCCATGTTCGCAGGTGGCGAAATGTCCACCAAGGCTAAGGCTGCAGGAATCGAGGTCATTGACCCCTCTCAGATTGAGGACATTGGTGGAAACAGGCAGCAGGCTAGGAAGATGGCGAACAGATACGACTTCTTTCTCTCAGAAATACCCCACATGGGAACTGTCGGTAGGTTCCTCGGTGTCGTTCTTGGACCTAGGGGCAAGATGCCGCGACCGGTTCCCCCTAACGTTGATCCGGGAATGATCGCGGCTGGGCTCAAGGACACAGCGATCGTAAGATCGAGGGACAAAGTGACCTTCCATACCGCCATGGGCTCTAGAGAACAAGGCATTGGAGATCTTACTGCAAACGGAATGGCGATTTGGACCAGAGTGGTTGGAAAGTTGGAAAGGGGAGCTGGCAATATCAGGTCATGTTACGTCAAGACCTCAATGGGGCCCTCTATCAAGGTCGAGGTGGTCCTTTGATTCCCAAGGTTGCAAGTTGGAAGCCCGATCGTGTATCGGAGCTTACTGAGATTGTCAGTAGAGATGGGATCGTCGGAGTTGTAGACGTGGCTGGAGTACCAGCGAAGAATATGCTAGACATGCGAGAGTCCCTTCGAGGAATGCTGACCATGACCATGGCCAAGAAAAGCCTAATCAGGATAGCCTGGAAAGATGCTGGTCTGACTGAAGACGATTTGGAGTCCCTGTTAGAAGGGGCCGTGCAGCCATGCGTCGTCCATTCTGACTCACTCAACTGCTACGAGTTGTTCGAAGAACTGGAGAAGACTAGGCAGGGAAGGGCGGCAAAGGACGGAGAAGTCGCTCCAAACGACATTGTTGTCGAACAGGGCCCCACTGAGTTCGGCCCTGGGCCGATTGTCGGTGAATTCAACGCCGTTGGCATTCCAGCGAAGATAGACAAGGGCGCAGTCGCGATACAGAAGACCGTTACTGTAGTCAACAAAGGAGAGCCGATCGACGGCGAACTGGGACTGATGCTCTCGAAGTTGGGAATCAACCCCATAGAGATCGGACTGATACTGATTGGCGTCCTAGACGATGGGGATATCCTCGCGGCGTCCGATTTGGATTTGGACACCGATGGCCTGAGGAATGACATACTGGTCGCTAATTCGGGCGCTTACAATCTAGCATGCAACATTAGGTGGTTCACTCCAGTAACTATGCCTGCACTACTTTCGAAGGCTGGCAGTGAGGCCCTCTCTGTTGCCATAGAGGCGGGGGTCGTCAACGACGAGACCGCTTCGTTGTTCATATCTCGCGCGAATGCGCGGGCACTGGCCATAGCCGGCCAATTAGATTCCTCAGCGCTCGACGAAGAGCTCGCGGCTACACTTGGAGCCGCTGCAGAGTCGAATGCTGCCACCACGGCCTCCGAAGTGGTGGAAGACGAAGGCGGAGCACCAGCTGAAGTCGAGGAGGAGGAAGAGGAGGAAGGCGGGTTCGATGGACTCGGCGACCTCTTCGGATGAAAAAGAAGGTGAAAAAATGGAATATGTGTATGCTGCAATGTTACTGCACTCGGCCGATAAGGAGATTGACGAAAAGGGCGTAAGCGCTGTGCTGACCGCTGCTGGAGTGGACGCTGATAGCGCCCGCGTTAAGGCGATGGTTGCATCGTTGGGATCTGTGGATATCGGAGAGGCGATGGCCACTGCCGTAGCCGCACCAGTTGCCTCGGCCGCTCCTGCGGCAGCTTCAGG
>DAQP01000041.1:535-3016 GCA_002504435.1 Euryarchaeota archaeon UBA438 | reverse complement strand
ATCGTAGGAAACTCTGGCGAGAGGAGCGAGCTGTTCAACTCCATGGCCGTAGAGACAGGATCAAGATTGGTTTTCCAGAGGGGAAACGTCGCCGTTTTCTGGTCTGGAAAATAACGCCGCTTTATTGGCATATCGGAATTCTCTGAATCGTGAAATATTTAGGGTGTTCGCAGTTCGACGGGCCATGGTAAGTCAGGAACAAGTGGTATTGGGGATATTCATCCTATCGTTCGTATTAATTCTCTCAGAGGTAGTCCATAGGACAATAGCCGCTTGGTTCGGCTCTGTCCTGATGCTAATTTACGGCCATTGGACAGGAGTATTCCACCTCCATGAAGAGTACAACTCAGCCGGTCAGTTGATCGATACTTACACACTTGAGCACACCATGTTGGGATGGATTGAGTGGGAAGTCATTGGCCTGCTACTGGGGATGATGATTTTCGCCTCGATTTTGGAGATATGCGGATTCTTCGAGTATGTCGCAATCAAGGCATCCAAGATGAGCAAGGGCGACCCTTGGAGGTTGATTGTCCTGCTCGGAACCTTCACCACATTGCTATCTCTTGTCATCGACAATGTCACTGCGATCATAATCATCGCTCCCGTGACTTTGAGAATCTGCAATAAATTGGAGATTAATCCAGTCCCCCCATTGCTCGCAGAGGCAATCTTGTCCGACACCGGCGGAGTGGCATCGATGGTAGGCGACCCCCCCAATGTCATGATTGCCGCAGCCGCTGCTGATGCAACTCCTGCTTTGGAAGCGTTCTCTTTCAATGGCTTTCTTTTCAAGCTCGGTATTCTAACATTCTTTGCATGGGTCGCAACTCTGACTTACTTCAGGTGGTACTACAAGGACTGGGCAGAGCAGAAGTCACCACACGTCGACCTTCTCATGGAAGAGGACGAGTGGGATGCAATCAACGACAAACAGCTGATGTATACGACTCTCTTCATTCTCGGCATGACCGTAGTAGCGTTCTCCGCTAAGTCTCTTCTAGATCTGGAGATAGAGATTGATGGGATAGCCCTAGCAGGTGCTGGCTTCGCACTGATTGCTGCCAGGCCGAGGGAGGAAATCAGAGAAGGATTCATCAATGACGTAGTAGAGAAGGTTGAGTGGCAAGCGTTACTGTTCTTTGTAGGTCTATTCTTGCTAGTTGGAGGAATAGGCGATGTCGGCTATCTCGATCAGGTCGCCAACTGGATTTTCGATAACTTCGGAGATGACGAGGTCAAGCTCGCCATAGCTATCATCTGGGTCTCTGCAATAGCCAGTGCCCTGATTGACAACATCCCATTCACAGCAGCCATGATTCCGGTAATATTCAGCATCACCGAGGCCAGTGGAGGGACTCTGAGCCCAGAGCCCCTACTATGGGCACTGGCAATGGGGGCCGGATTCGGTGGAAACGCGACCCCGATTGGATCCAGCGCCAATGTGATGACCGTAGCAATCAGCGAGCGTTCACCGTATCCGATAACTACGAGAGAATGGGTCAGGGCAGGGTTTCCCGTGATGCTGATCACATGCTGCGTAGCGACCGTATTCATGTACCTCTTCCATGGCACATTGTATGCGCCATTGTGACGTCTCAGCACATGTCCCGACCATCATTATGAAGCGCGAAACCCTCCTCGGACAATCATGCCTGAGTGTGCTGTTTGCGGGTTGGTAACTTCTTCGTCATCTTGCCCTGCATGCGGAAGTCAGCCTTCCAATGACACACAAAGAGTAGAAACATCGCAATTTGAGGAGCCAGGGGAAGGGGATAGGCTGCCCTTCGGCTTGGACGGGGGAGCTGGTAAAGGGACTCCTTCCGCCATTCCTTTCGGGCTAGAACTATCTCCCGAAGAGTCAGAAAATAGTAAATTGGCCTTCGGCCTGGAAAAATCCCCTGATATCGAAGGAAAAGAAGAAGAAAAAACCATAATTTCCGAGCAATCCACAGACTACATTCCATATGATTTGTCGGACTCCCCCTCCGATCATTGATAATCCAATCACTGAAGGCTATTCTCCGCACCTAAATCTAGGCCTAGTACCCCGGTTACTTCATATACCGAATGTAGGTCGCCGGGATGCTTTGTGTGCTCCTTGGTACATCGCGTACCAGGGTAAGAGGTTGAGGCCGCTCCGCCCCGCGGGGAGACGGAATGGCCAGAGAAACCTGAATTGATATGCCTGGAATACCAGAGGAATCAATCCTCCGCTATCTGATAGTGGGGGGGCGATTAAAACTCATACAGGTGGGTATGTGGAATCACAAGATGCTACAACCCGACTGGGGGATGGCTCGGCTCGAGAGCCGAAGAAGGTCGTGACAAGCTGCGATAAGTCGCGGGGAGAGGCATGAATCTCATGGATCCGCGAATTACCGAATTGGACCTCCTGGCACTCAGTGCCATTCCTCTTTATTGTAGGAAAGGGAACCCCCCGAACTGAAGCATCTCAGTAGGGGGAGGAATAGAAATCAA
>DAQP01000041.1:0-213 GCA_002504435.1 Euryarchaeota archaeon UBA438 | reverse complement strand
GAGATTCCGTTAGTAGTGGCGAATGAAAACGGAATAGGACAAACCGAATCCCCTTGGGAAACCTTGGGGAGATGTGGGGTAAGGATCGTCTGTAGCCTAATTCTAGGAAGTGGAAGTCGTCCTGGGACGGCGCACCAAAGAGGGTGAAAGTCCCGTACACGTACTAGATATGGCCAAGTGACGACACCAGAGTAGCGTGCGTTGGATATCGCG
>DAQP01000038.1 GCA_002504435.1 Euryarchaeota archaeon UBA438 | reverse complement strand
AAAACTTAGTAATTTATAGTTGTACAAATTATAGATATAAAAAAGGTGAAAGAGGAATTATGTGGTGGGGGCACTGGGATTTGAACCCAGATCAGCGGGTATCTTCCGCTTAGCGTGCACCCGGTCTGCGCACGCTCTCGGGTTGCGACGGGTCGGTGCTCCAGTTGGTCATCAGATCCATCAGAAAACCCACTCGTCGTCATTCCCGTGCAACTGGAGCCCGCGGTACTACCAGGTTATACTATACCCCCGTAAGGAAGTGATACTCGGTGGGGACCCGCTCTTATGATGCTCACGGTCCGGAGAGTAAGAAAAATGCTAGAGTCCAGTCTGAGAAGCGAGGACGATTAGGCTCAATGACATCCATAGTCCGAAAACCGCTGTGGCGATCCCCCATGCCCTAGGCCTAATCCCCTTGCTTATCTGACCAAGGGAAATTGAAATAGCACCGGGGATGGAGGATATGACCCTTGCCAAGGCCACTGTAACTCCTGCCGACAAAACGAAGGCGAGCATTAGGAAGGCGGATAGAAGCAGGCCGAATGTGCCAGATAGTGCCACGGCCCCAACACCTTGCGGAATCAGGAATGGCATTCCAATCCATGCTAGCCACGCTAGCCAGAGGCCCAGGTAGGCGTCCTTGTTGAAATCAGCAACTCCCCTCCAATTGGAATAGTTCTCAGGTATCCTTGAATGGATGAAGGATGAAGATAATTCGATCTCTGCAATCTTTCCTGACATTAAGACCGAGAGTCCATGGTAAGTGAGAACAAGAGAGAGTATTATTTCGACAATCAGCCATGATTGAGATAGGCCCAATAACGCCAACAGAGCGACTGGAATGGCCCAGACGGAAAACCCTGCTGAAGCTGCTGCTGCGGTCATCATTGATCCTGCAAATGGATTCATGTCTGCTTCCGGTTCTTTCTCTCTGCCTGATGGCAAGGAGAGGATGAATAGTGGCAGTAGTGTGAAAGAGAAAAGCATCGAAATCAAATCCAGAGGGCCGTTCCCAGACCCCCTAATCCCTGATTCAACCGCCTTCTTGATCTCTCCAGATGACATGGTGCCGGGACTCCATGATGTCACAAAACCAGCGGGATCAATGACAATGACGGCATCAGTGGGTCCACTCGGAAGTCCAAGCCCAGTGCTGGAGTCCGCCTCGTCCAACAGCAATGGCCAGGACTCGTTGATTACTGCTGCATGGCCGTCTATGTTTACTGCTTTGAGGTCGTTTCCAGTGGCAATTTGAACGAAACTTACGTCTCTATCCATTATTATCATAGCAGATTCGAAATCGCTCCTCTGATGCTCTGCGTATGGGGAGCCGGCCTGGAATAGGCCTATCACCACAGCATCAGAACCCTCTAGCAATTCATCCAATGATATCGATACTTCTTCACTTCCATGGGATATCAGTACGAATGGGGGCGCAGCACCCCTGCCTCCGCTAGCTTCCGTGTCGATATCAGGAAGTTGTGAAGCAGGCCCCAGAGCTGCTATGGCTAGCAATATTATCACCGCATATGCTGGAAGGGGGAGGGTGGCCTCTCTGACTGAGAACCCTATCCATCCGACGATGGAGAGCGGGACAAGTACGGCGGCCCAGAAACCACCCAACAGGGGCTCCTTGTCCTCAGGGACCTCGAACCTCAGCACCCCGACTGCGTGACATGTATCTCCGGGATGTTGGTCCGTGAGGACGAAGCAGCCGTCGATCATGTACTTCCCGGGTTCCAGGGGCTTTTCCGATGACCATGCCCTAACGGTACGGTTTGCATCCCCAATCATGACGCTATGGGGAATCTCGAAATGGTCGACCCTCTGGTCCTCGTCACCGTTGCCGTGAATCATTTCGTCCCAATCCATGGGCCCCACTATTTCGAGAACTTGCCAATCGAAGTCGCCTTCGCCCCAGGGGGACAGGGGGGTGAACTGGACCCTGGCCATCCTATTCGAGTCCAATATGACTTCCAGAGATGGATCAAGGATCTCGCCGTCGAGTATGATCCCGGTCCTAGCATCGAACGAGCCCCACCAAAGAACGCCGCTCTGTAGACAATCATGCTGGACGTCTACTTTGAGTGATATCAGATCCCCGGGGGCTAAGGTGACATTCACATCTGATGCCTGAACTGTGAATAGATGGGCCAAAAGGAACGACTCTTCCATGGCCAATGAATTGGTCACAGCGTTTGTCAGGACCGCCGAGGTCCCCAAGCTTAGCGAGACGGTGAATGAAGTCTCGGCCCCCGCTGAACCGGGAAGAGCGTTAGAAATCCTACAGCCATCGTTTGATGACTCCAGTGATGCGAATAGCTGGACTGTGATGTTGCCCTGGAACCTCAATGCCTCCGAAAGGGGGGCTGACTGGATGTCAATTAGATTTGGAGACAGTGAGGAGCTGGTTCTGGTGAACTCGGCCCTTCCCAGCGGCTCCCCTGTTAGGACTGACCAATTCCTGTCCAAGAAAGGGTTCTGCTCGTCCCCCTTGAGGAATACCATGTGCTCCTCCGGCAATTCCCATTCCTCCCCGGGGCCATCTGGTGCAATCGATGACTGGCCAACGGAGATAGAGGAAGCCAGAAGGACACAGGCCAGCATAGAGCCTATCAGGAAGGCCGGTAGACCGCTTTCGCCGGTACGCCCCATGAGGGGTCCTGAGAGGGGGTGGTGTTCAAACCCAACGGCTGCCAGTTCCTATAGGAACTGAATACTCGCCACAAATGCCAGAGCCACGCCGGAAAGTGTTGCGATGAGGTTCAC
>DAQP01000052.1:34915-35091 GCA_002504435.1 Euryarchaeota archaeon UBA438 | reverse complement strand
GGCCCGTCCCTCGGCCCGTTTGGGAGGTAGAAGCCGCCCCTCTCCCTCGACCTGCTGTTGTAGTCCTCAAACCCGGGGACGCATCTCGAAATGAGTTCCCTTACCGAGTCGTGATCGGAGAGGGACTGCCACTCGAAGGGTCCGTTGGGGAAGCATGCTGAACCTATCCTCCGGAC
>DAQP01000052.1:0-34536 GCA_002504435.1 Euryarchaeota archaeon UBA438 | reverse complement strand
ACGAGCCCCATCGAGTTCTCGACCGTGACGAAGCCGCCCGGGTCCCTCTCAGTCCTACCGAGGCAGGGGAGAATCAGGGCGGTCTTCCCTGTGACTAGGTGGGACCTGTTCATCTTGGTGGAAATCTGCACGCTGAGGTCTATTTTTCCTATCGCCTCGGCGACCCTCTCGGTGTCCGACATGGCAGAGACCAGGTTCCCGCCCATGGACATGTACAGCCTGACCCTGTCATCGAGTGCGGCTTGGATGAACTCCACGGCGTCATAGCCCCTCTCCCTGGGCATCTCGATTCCGGTTGCGTCCTCGCAGGCGGACAGGAATTCATCGCTAGGGTGGTGGTTGATGCCAACCGTCCTGTCGCCCTGCACGTTGGAGTGCCCCCTCACTGGGCAGGCCCCTGCACCCGGCTTCCCGAAGTGACCTCCTGCGAGAAGGAGGTTGGCTATCTCCTGGATGACCCCGACGCTGTTCTTGTGCTGTGTCAGCCCCATAGCCCAGCAAACTATCATCCTCTTTGACTTGGATACCGCACTACCGATCTCCAGAATCCTCTCCTTGCTTATCCCTGACTGGGATACTATCTGGCCCCAATCGGCGTTTTCGATGTGCTCCTTCCACTGCTCGAAGCCAGATGTGTGCTCCTCAATGAAACTGCGATCTACGCCTCCCTCATCTAGCATCACCTTCGCGAACCCCTGAAGCAAGGCAGCATCACCGCCGATTCTGACGGGGAGGTGCTCGTCTGCGATCTGAGTACCGGTGCCAAGCATCTGCAATGGGTTCTGAGGGTGCTTGAACCTCCTCATCGCAGTCTCTTCGAGAGGGTTGATGCTGATTACCGAGCCCCCATTCTTCTTGCAGTTAGACAGCGCTGTGAGCATTCTCGGGTGATTTGTGCCTGGATTCTGTCCGATCACCAGGATCAGGTCCGCCTCGTCGAAGCAGGAAAGTCTCACAGTACCCTTCCCGATCCCTATCGACCTGCCTAGAGCATAGCCGCTTGACTCGTGGCACATGTTACTGCAGTCGGGGAGGTTGTTCGACCCTATCTGACGGGCGAGCGTTCCCCATAGGAAGGCCGCTTCGTTGGATGTCCTGCCGCTGGTGTAGAGTACAGCTTCTCGGGGATCAGCGAGGTTTCGCGTGGCATCTGAGATAATGGAGAAGGCGTCTTCCCAGGCGATCTCCTCGTACCTATCAGAGTGCTTCCTGAGAATCATGGGATGAGTTATCCTTCCGAGCTTGTCCAGGTCCATGTCGCTCATCTCTGAGAGTTGGCTCACGGTCATGCTGCCTATCAGCCCCGGAGTGGCCCTCTTCTTGGTGGCCTCGGTTGCGAATGCCTTGGCCCCGTTCTCACAGAACTCGAAGCCGCTCCGGTGGTCGTCTGGGTCTGGCCATGCACACCCGGGGCAGTCGTATCCGTCGAATCTGTTAACGGTCCTCATAGTCTTGATTGTGCGCAACAGGCCAGCCTCGCTTAGGCTAATGGCGAATGACTTCTGAACGCCGGTAAAACCAGCGGCAACCTTCTTCGGGCGACCTATGCTGAGTTTCTCCTCCTCGATTGGAGGTTGGGCCCTGACTCCGCGTGCCATCGAACTCTGGGGCCGGTAGGGGTTCTAATCCGTTGCCGTCGTTTCTCGATTCTTTGTGATTCTTAGCCTTAGGAGCAGCAAAGCGAGGAGTAATGCGAATACGATTGCAAGGATCGGGAATAAGATTGCGATAATAGTGAGTGCCACGCTGGCGATGTTCTCGCTCGTCGCGACTACTGGATTGGCAAATCCCAGTGTGAAGGTGGAGCTGATTCCACGAGTTGCGACCGTGGCTGTCTGTATGGTGGCTGACATACCCCCTCCAGCGATTACTGCGATCGCCCACTGGACGATAGGCTCACTGCCCTCCAGGGAGATTGCAGTGACCCCTATCCCAGCGAGAACTGCGGCGGGGGTGGCTATTGTGTCCAGGAGGTTGTCTATCCAAGGGGCGTAGTATGCTGCGAACTCTGCTACTGTGGCTATTCCGAGGATGATGATAGCGGGGGTGGATGTGAAGAATTCGAATTGCGAGCCGACAAGGTCTATCTCGATGAAATCGACCCTCACTGCCAGAGACATGATGAAGGGCGGGAGGAACACCCTGAATCCGGAGGCTGCTGCAAGGCTGATTCCCATGAATGCGGCAATTACGATTCCAGCCTCGTCCACGATTTAACGGAAGAGGGGGTGTGATATTAACCCGGACCCGGAATTAGTCTGCTAGTTCTATCAAAACTGAGCCCATGTCGACTCTTTCCCCCTCTCGGAAGTGAATCAGTGATACCTCGCCACCACCGGGGGCCTGGATCTTGTGCTCCATCTTCATGGCCTCCATTACCATTAGGGTCTGACCCTCGCGGACCCTTTGCCCCTCCTTGACCAATACCTCTAGTATCGTTCCGGGCATAGGGGCCGTCAAACCTGAATCAGAATCTTGGCCCTTTTGGCCTCCTTTCTCGTGCCCCCTTACTACGTGGACCCTTCCATCGAGGTGTATCCACCAGTCGTCCCCCACCCTTGCAACGTGGGCAAATTTTGGAGTTCCTTCAGTAACTACAACTATCCTTCCAGGGAAGTCGTCGGATGATATCTGGAGGTTCGGAGCCACCATTTCGTTGCCGTCCTTTGTGAGTGAGGACAGAGACATGGCCTCTCCGTCATTTGACAGGACGACCGAGTATATCTCCTGATTTTCACCAACTGACCATTCCATTACATCACCTACGGGTAGCTCCTTGAGAGGGTCCTGAAAGGATCGCCTGAATGTCCTGTGTGCTCATCCACTGGATTTCCGGGGACTCCATGATTTGCCTTGTCCAATCCCATTCTGAGAGCTGCCTCTGCTATTGAAACAAGTGTCTGAGCGGGGGGATCGGGGTCGCTGAATTCTGAGATATCTGACGAGTCCAGCAAGTCAGTGGTGATGTCCCCCGATAGGAATGCCGGGTGCGAGGCCGCATTACGTAGGAATCCGATGTTGGTAACGACGCCCAGTGCAACGAAATTTGACAAGGCTGAGTCGAGTCTCCTTATTGCCGCCTTCCTAGTTGGAGCGTGGACTACTAGCTTAGCCAGCATAGGGTCAAAATTGACTGTTACTTCGTCGCCCTGCCTGACGCCTGAGTCTACTCTGATGCCGGGCCCTGAGGGGGCTATCCAAGTTGAAAGCCTTCCAATCGCGGGGAGGAATCCTCTGGTTGCATCTTCGGCGTAAATCCTAGCCTCTATTGCATGACCGGATATTGTCACCTCTTCTTGGGAAATTCCCATCTCCAGACCAGCAGCTATCTCCAACTGCTTCTGCACCAGATCAACGCCTGTGATCATCTCAGTTACCGGGTGTTCGACTTGGAGTCTGGTGTTCATCTCCAAGAAATAGAACTCCCCCTTGCTGGATAGCAGGAACTCGACGGTCCCTGCGCCGACGTAGTTTACGGCCTTCGCAGCCATTACCGCGGCCTTGCCCATGGATTCCCTTACCAGGCCGCTTACCGCTGGAGATGGTGCTTCTTCGATTACCTTCTGATGCCTCCTCTGCAGCGAGCAGTCCCTCTCATTGAGGTGGATGCAGTTCCCTCTGGAGTCGGACAGAACTTGTATTTCCACGTGTCTGGCTCCAGTCAGCAGCCTTTCCACGTATACCGTACCGTCTCCGAAGGCTGCTGCTGCCTCTCTTGCAGCGGCCTCGTACTCGGTCCTGAGCATCTTTGGTTCGCGAACCACTCGCATTCCCTTCCCGCCTCCCCCGGCACTTGCCTTCAGCAACAGGGGGTATCCAACCTTGGCAGCTGCTACTGCAAGCGGACCAAGGTGCCCCCCGTCCTCCGGTATGGATACCTCGTCACCGGGTATCACTGGGACGCCAGAGGATATCATTCTCGATCTGGCGGAAATCTTGTCTCCCATCACTTCTATTGATTCAGCCCCTGGTCCTATCCAAACGATGTCGTTGGAAGAAACGGCTCTAGCGAAGTCTGCCCTCTCCGAGAGGAAACCATAACCCGGGTGAATCGCACCAGAGCCGGAGGACTTGGCTGCTTCGATTATCGCTTCCTGATTGAGGTAGTTTTCTGAGAGCGGGCCTTCTGGAAGTAGGATAGCCTCGTCTGCAATCTCTACGTGCAAGGACTCCGAGTCTGGCTCCGAATATACGGCTACGGCTCTCAGTCCCGCCTCCTTGACGGCTCTGAGTACCCTGACAGCAATCTCCCCCCTGTTGGCGACCAGAACAGTGTCGAATTGGTTTGGGGCCCCCTGCATCCAATCCGGAAACATCTGCAGACCTCAATCCTCTTCATCGGGTGACCAATCAGGAAGTCTCCGGTCGAGGAACGCGGAAAGCCCCTCTTGTCCTTCCCTGGAGCCCCTCATCTCACTGGTTTTGTCCATGGTCCGGATTCGGAGCTCCTCGTCTGAACCTGTCCATCTATCGAACTCCAAGGTCAGCTTCTTCGATTCGTAAACTGCCATGGGGCCTGTGCTCAAAAGGTCCGAAATGATGGATGATGCCGATTCCTCGAAATTTTCCGGGGACTCGACTACCTCGTTCACCCATCCGATCCTCAGAGCCTCGTCCGACCCGACCCTGCTTGCCAGCATTGAGAGCCTGCGGAACTGGGCGCTTCCGATTTTTCTGTAGACGTATGGTCCGATTACTGCCGGAAGTATGCCTAGTTTGCCCTCGGAGAGTGCTATCCTGGTGCCTGGCTCTGCTATGACGTGGTCCAGGCACGCAACCAGTCCCGCGCCTCCGCCCAATGCCACTCCCTGAACGCAGCCTATGGTGAAGCAGGGGTGCGACCATAGGGAGTTGAAGAGCCTGTCCAAGCGCTCGGAGTCCCTTCTGTTTTCCTCTGGGGTCGCGGCCCCAGCATCCCTCATCATGTTGATGTCTGCACCAGCGCAGAAGTGCCTACCATCACTTCTGAGTACTAAGGCCCTTAGGTAGGGGTTTCCTGAAGGATCGATCAGTGATCCCGTATTGCCCACGGACCTCTGGGTTGTCCATTCAATTATCTCATTGAGTTCCGAGATAAGCTGAATGTTCAGGGCGTTGTAGACTTCGCTCCTGGCCATTGTTACATTGGCCACGCAGCCATCTATGGACAGTCTGCAAAGTTCGGTCATCGGAATGTCATCAGTAATTCTCAAATCCATATCGTCACATCCTGAATACTCCATAGCCCTGATCCGGCATTGGTGCGTTGAGACTAGCGGAGATGCATAGCCCGAGTATGTCCCTGGTGTCCCTTGGGTCGATTACTCCATCGTCCCACAACCTAGCGGTTGAGTAGTACGGGTTGCTCTCACTCTCGTACTTTGCTCTGATCTCGTCGGGGTTGGCGTTACCGACGGTAGAGAGTACGCTGGCTGCCTGCTCTCCTCCCATTACTGAAATCCTAGCGTTTGGCCACATAAACAGGAATCTTGGGTCGTAAGCCCTACCGCACATTCCGTAGTTGCCGGCTCCGTGTGAGCCTCCAATGATTACTGTGAATTTGGGCACGGGAACGCAAGAGACTGCAGTAACTAGCTTGGCCCCGTCCTTGGCTATGCCTCCTGCCTCGGCATCCCTGCCGACCATGAACCCCATAATGTTCTGAAGGAAGACGAGAGGTATTCCCCTTTGGCCGCACAACTCAACAAAATGGGCTCCTTTCAGTGATGACTCGGAGAACAATATCCCGTTGTTGGCGACTATTCCTACTGGGTATCCATGGATCCTTGCGAAGCCGCAAACCAGTGAGTTGCCGTATCTCTGTTTGAATTCGTGGAATCTGCTGCCGTCGACAATCCTAGAGATTACCTCTCTTACGTCATACGGGGTCCTGTTGTCTGTTGGAATAATTCCCATCAAATCGTTTGGGTCGTGGGCCGGTTCCTCGGCTGCTTGTACATCGAGGCGGTGCTTGGGGTCTATGTTCAGATTCTCGACGATATTGCGAACCATGTCAAGTGCCTGCGGCTCGTCTTCGGCAAAGTGGTCAGCGACCCCTGACTCCCTAGTGTGTACGTCAGCTCCGCCGAGGTCCTGGGCACTCACCTCCTCCCCCGTGGCCGCCTTGACAAGTGGCGGGCCTGCTAGGAAAATGGTCCCGTTATCCTTGACGATGATGGATTCGTCACTCATTGCCGGGATGTAGGCCCCGCCGGCAGTGCATGAGCCTAGAACGGCTGCTACCTGGGGGATTCCCTTGCTTGACAGGATTGCCTGATTTCTGAAAATCCTCCCGAAGTGGCCCTTGTCCGGGAAAACCTGGTCCTGCAATGGGAGGAATGCCCCGCCTGAGTCTACAAGGTATATGCAAGGTAGGTTGTTGGACTCAGCAATCTCTTGAGCCCTGACGTGCTTCTTTACCGTCATAGGATAGTAGGACCCTCCCTTGACAGTGGCATCATTGGCAACAAAGACGCATTCCTTTCCATGAACGGTGCCTATCCCAGTTACGACTCCAGCGGAGTGCGCCCTTCCATCATACATCCCATACGCTGCGAGAGTGGAGAGCTCCAAGAAAGGGGACCCTGGGTCGCAGATCTCTGAGATTCTCTCCCTGGCCATCTTCTTTCCCCTCTGCCTGTGCCTGTCAACGTACTTTCCACCTCCACCCTCTTTGGCATCCTCTATCCTAGTTCTGAGCTCATCTAGGAGGGATGTGTTGTGGGCCTTCCTAGCGGCGAATTCGTCGCTTCCTGAGTCGACCCTGGTTGGCAGCCTGTCCATTTCTCTCGGCACGCAGAGGGTGTGTGGGACTTCAATTGAATGGGGCCGATATCGTAGATATCGGACTTCAGACACCAATCACAAGTCTGCCGACATCACGAAGTCCGGGTGCCATGCCGACCACGAGTATCATCAGACCTACCAGCAGTCTGAGGTGCTGCTGTCTGTTTTCGAAGTTGGCTACAGCGAAGAAGTACCAAACAACGGCCCCAAGGCCTGCCTTGAGCAAAGTGAACCCGAATGGTGATCCGAATATTTCGATTATCTTGGCCGAGAGGAGGTGCTTCTCCTGGTACCCGAAGTAGTCAATTCCGATCCATGTAGCAAGGCCATCTAGTACCTGACCTGAGACGGCCAGGAAAACTACCGGATAGGCCATCGCCGCGGAGTTCCTATGTTTCTCGAGAAGTTCCTTCTCTGGGAAAAATTCCGGGAGCTCGAGATATTCATCTTCAGTCATCCCAGGGGGAAGTATGCCGGCCACCAGGCCATGCGAGGAAAGGGTGGATGCTGCATCTATTCCACGACTGTGCATGGCCATACAAATCATCACTGGAACTCCGATTACCACAAGCAACGGCCAGAGGACGAGTTGGTCTTCGGGCACGCTGGCTGCATACGACGAGAGGGCGCCGAAGAATATCATCGACCCTCCCAGCCCAACGAAGTATACGACCCTCTGGACGTGAGTGAAGTATCTGGTTGATTCCCTGAAGAACCAGGGAAGGAAGGCCGCTGAGACCCCTATCACTGCGAAGGGGGCCAGATCTATTCCTCCTGCAACCACCTCGCTATTGGAAATAGAAGACCCATAGAGTACAAATTGGACCAATATCAAGATCGATGATGTTACCTCCACAGAGTTATCTTTCAGTTCAGAGTACATTTCCCTGTGGGAAATAGAGTAGCCAACGGCTCCTGCGATGACTACCCAAATTGCTGTCTGGAAGTGTATGCCGGGACTAACGAAGAATGCGGTCAGGGTAGAGTCGAACATCTCTGCATCCTCTACGACCTCCCCGAGAGAAGCCCAGAGGACGTAGGGCAAGAGTGCCAGAATCGTTGCCTCGCTGGAGTCTATTTCTAGAATCCTCAGCCATGCACTCAATGCAGCTACGAAAAGAGCGAGAACTACGGCATATGTAATGGTGTTAACTTCGTTGTATCCGGCGTCGCTTCCGGCGTCATCGAGCACCGGGTCGATGTAGAACTCAATGACCATTCTTGTAAGGGGGTTATCGAATTCTAGAGCGTTTAGGGCTAGGGCTGAGAAAAGAATCGCGGCTATGCCGATCAATGCGTGAATTGACCACTTTTCGTAATCGTACAACTCTGCCCATGAGTCGCTCATGAGGCTACCAGAAGACTCCTACGCTTAGGTATGGCGGAAACGATCATTCCTCTTCGTACAGGATTTCCTCGTCCTCTGATAGTTCTAGCATTTCTCGAACTGCTGATTCGTCCTCGGGGCCCACTTGGGAGTCTTTCATCCTCCTCTCCCTCCTTCTCCTTGCTGCCGAAAGGCCGGGGACCAGGGTTTCGAAAGCACCACTGACTTCATCCCCCCTCTCTTCATAGGATTCCAGGCTCCTGGACCTCATCCTCTGCCTCTTTCGGTCCTTCTCAAGTCCATGGAGAACGTTTCCGTGTTCAGCTCCCCTGAGTATAGACTCTATTGCTGGCTTCGCAATCTCCAGGCCCATGTCATCCCCGATCACAATTACTGTGGAGCCGTAAATTGCAATTTCAGTTCTGGTTAGTTCTTCTATCCTACTGCGGATCATTCCGTTTCTTCCAATTAGACGGCTCCTCATTCTACGAATTTGGTTTGGCTGCCTGCCGACCCACTCCCTGATGTCGAACATGAAGAGATGGACCTCGTCCTCGAGAAGCTGGACTGCTCTCGCAGGGGCCAGTCCCCTTCCTATGGCAAGAATCACGTCTGGGGTTTTCATCTTTACAATTGGATCTACTTCTGAGTCTCCCCACGAGACCCTTACTTCGCCAGACTGGGAGTCTATTTCCAGTTCTCCCCCGCATGCCTCCTCTAGCATCTTCCTAGTTGAGCCACCCTTGCCTATCAGCACGGCAATTCGGTCTTTGGGGATGCGTGCAACGGTCTCCACGGCTGCGGCCGACCAGCCCTCCAGTTTTAATCCCCGCCCGGGAGTTCCGGGAGTTCCGGGACGGGTTCATCGAGGACTCTGAGCATGCTATCCGCTAGATCGGCATCGAAACCCTGCTTGTTGATCCAGTTAACCAGCCTTGTTACGTCCCTTACCAGGAACTCCTCTGCATGTGGGTGCTGGTGAGTCACTCCCTGTCCTACGTCGATCAGCCATGGCTCTCCATCATTCCACAGAATATTGTACTCGCTCAGGTCCGCATGGACGAGGTTTGCCTTCTGCCACGATACTGCTACCATGTCCAGAAGATCATGGAAGACCTCGTATGGTTCGTCGATTATCACATCGCGAAGCCTCGGGCTGGCCTCACTTTCCCCAATCAGCTCCATAATCAGGACGTTTTTGTTATAGGAAATTGGCCTGGGTACCCTGATTCCGTGCTTTCGCAGTCTTCGTAGATTCCTGAACTCCTTCTTGACCCATATGTTGACCAGTTCCCTGTGCCTACCTGAAAGTCCCTCGAATCTGGGGTCTCCATCTATGTACTTGGCTAGTCCCTTGAATACAGCATTGGTTGTGTGGAAAATCTTGACTGCTACTGGGCCGTTTATCGAAGTGGCATGGAAAACATGTGCCTCCTTCCCTCTGGCTATTGGATAGTTGACGGTGTCAATCTCGCCCTTCTCCATCAGCTTGTGTATGGAAAGCAATGTCGAGCGATCGAAGACGGCGTCGAATACCCTTCTGTCCACCCATTCGAATGGGCCCTTCCCAAGGACGCCTTGGAGACCATCCTCGATCTCATTGAATATTTTCTTGAAGCGTGGTTCGGACATCCAGTCGTGCTTGGTCTGTGCCCTCATCAGGGCATCGGGATCTTCCTCTTCCCATGTCTCCTCGCTAGGCATTAGCTCACCCGAAGAATGAGTCGATATCGTCATCCTGTGAAGCAGGCTCTGCGACTGTTTCCTGCCTCTCTTCTGCGACCGGTTCAGTAGAATCCTCCTCCACCGGCTCTAATGTTTCGACTTGCTCCTCGGCGGATTCTTCAATTTGGTCCTCGGAGGAAAGGCCGAACAGGTCTACTATCTCAGGTAGAACTCCCTTTCTTGACAGGTACAGCGATTGAGTCTTCGTGTACCTCATGCAGACGTTGGCTTTCTCATCCTGGAAGTCCCATGGCTGAACTACTATCAGGTCTCCCTCCCTCACCCATTGGCGACGCCTCATCTTTCCGGGTATTCTGGAGATACGGCTGAGGCCATCCTCGCAGACCGCCCTTATCCTCCTGCCACCGAGAATTTCATCGGCGATAGCGAACATCTCGTTCACCTTTCGGTTTGGTAGTGGGACCCTGATACGGTCACCGCTTCCTGACTCGAGTTGTGCTAGGCGCTCGAAGTCTACCTTCTCCTCTCTGCGTGCCACTGGGTCTCCGTCGAGAGTCCCCTATGTGAAGTTGAGCCTGAAATCTCACCCGACCAAGGAGTCGATGGAAGTACTGACTAGGGATACTAGCCATTCGCTGACTGGGCCTATTCCGCACAAGACGGTGAGTATCGCGCAGGCCATTATTGCCATCCTTAGGGATGAAGCCGACTTGAGCCTGGATGAGCTGGCTGGTTCTTCGAAGAACATCACCAAGCTGAGCCTTAGGTAGTAGAACAGTGAGAGAGCGCTATTTACGACTATGGCTGCTGCTAGCCAGAATACGGGGTCTACTGTGTCCATCCAGGAATAGACATCGGTAGCCGATGAGTTACCGGTGCCAGCTGAGGATGAGACTATCCCATTTACCATCAACAACTTGGACAGGAATCCAGACAGGGGAGGGACTCCGGCTAGTGACAGCATGAATAGGAACATGGATCCTGCAATCAGAGGCTCTCTCTTTCCTAGGCCGTGGAGGTCCTCCATCCGGTGACCTGATCCATCAGTCTCGAGGAGGGACAAAACCAGGAATGCGCCCATCTTGAATAGGACTAGCACCGCCAAGTGGAATGTTATCGCGATTAGGATTAGCCTAGTTCCTTCCTCGCCAGCGAGGCCGCTCCCGATGACGGAGATGGCTGCAAGCATGTACCCTGCGTGAGCCACGCTAGAGTATGCCAGCATCCTCTTTGGGTTCTCGCTAGTTAGTGCCGCTAGGTTCCCCCATGACATCGTGATTACAGCGATGATTGCCAGCATAAGGAACCAGGGGGCCTGCTCCCCGTAGTCTGGAACAGTAATCATCACGAGTACCCTGAACAGTGCGACGAATCCCATCGCCTTCGAAGCGGTTGCAAGAAGGCCCGATATTGGGGAAGATGCCCCAGAGTATGCATCAGGTGCGGCAAGGTGGAATGGCGCCGCGCTTACCTTGAATCCGAACGCGACCATCATCAGGCCGACACCGAAAGCAGCGAATGGGTCGATGCCTTCCATCTCTGCCCACTTGGTTGCTAGTGATTCGAGTGCTAGATCTCCTGACCAGAGGTAGAGGAGCGACATTCCATAAATCCCGACTGCGGAGGCAGCTGATCCCACAATGAAGTACTTCGCACCCGCCTCGCCCCCTACATCCTCTTCTTTGTGGAATGCTACTAGGACGTAGGTGGACAGGGAGGCGAGTTCGATACACACAACAAGCATGAACAAGTTGGTTGACATTGCCATCAGGCTCATTCCGAGACCGACCATGATTAGCAGTATGTAGAAGTCCACTTGCCTCCTGTTGTCCATCAGGATGGAGATCTTCCTCGATGCTGTTGCCTCTGAGTCATGGTCCGTTGGAGCCCTTGCGTTTTGCTTGGCGGGAATTCTGTGAGTGGATGCTGCTGAGACCAGCAATAGTGCGCCGATGAACATAGCGGAGAACAGTCGGCTAAACGCATCTGACCTCAGCATCCCGCCTACTTCCTCGGAGCTGCTGTCAATCATCAGGAGTGATGCTGCGAATGCTACTGAGAAAGCGAGAGTGGCAATTCTATTGGGCATTCTCGGATCATTGGTGGCTTCGAATCTGGAGCCACCGATAAGGATTGGAACCCTTAGGTTGGTTAATGGGATCCTGAAAGAGGCGTCCCCGAGGTTTGGAATCAAGATTATTGCTAGGAGTCCGGACAGCATTACCAGTTCTGGCAATAGGGTGAATGCGGTGTCTGAGTCCAAAGCAAGTTGCCCCAGGGATATCATGGATTCACCCCCTCTGACTCCATGGCTTGAGTTAGGTACTCTAGCATGAAGCCTGAGCTCCAGTCAGACATCATGTCCCAGAATATGAAGGGCAGAATTCCGAATAGGGCGGTGAGAGCACCGAGTATTAGCATCCCTGCATTCTCGTGCCATGTTATGTCAGACGGATCTTCCCCGTGAAGTGACTCGGGCAGAATTCCCTGGTGGGGATCGTCAGACTCGAAAATGGTCCTCTGCATCGATGTTAGGTAGTAAACAGCGGTAATGATGAGGGTCAAAGCGGGAAGCATTACCAGCCAACCGAAGGTCATCCAGAACGCTATCAGGATTGTTACTTCAGCTACGAAACCGGCCAACAGAGGGAGGCCTAGGCTAGCCATCCATCCAAGCATCATATGCCCTGCGAGCCATGGGCTGTGGTGGGCTATACCCCTCATAGACCCGATTTCCAGGGTGTGGTAGTGGTGCTTGAAAGCCCCAGCCACTGCGAAAAGAAGGGGGCTGATTATTCCATGAGCGAACATCATGAATAGTGCTCCGGCGATTCCGAGGGGCTGCATAGTGGCTATACCTAGGAAAATTAGCCCCATGTGGGAGACAGAGGAGTAGGCCACCATCCTCTTGAGGTTAGTCTGTCCCATACACACCCAAGCACCGTACACGAGGCTGACCATTCCCAGGAATATGAGAAGTGGGATGAATACCATTGTGGACTCTGGAAGGGCTGTTACTGCAATTCTCAGGAAGCCGTAGGCCCCCATCTTCAGCATCACTCCTGCAAGGAGCATCGACCCCGCAGTGGGGGCTTGGACGTGAGCATCGGGCAGCCATGTGTGCACAGGGACGCTTGGCATTTTGGTTGCGAAGCCTATCAGCAGCATTATCCAAACGAGGTGCCTTAGCCCCTCGCTAGGAATTCCTGAGGCCGAGGAGACCATCACCCCGAGATCGAATGTGTGGCCGGTTATCGTACCCGAGCTGGCTACATCTGGAGTGTATAGGTACATAACTAGAATTCCGATAAGCATGATTACGCTTGCCGTGAATGTGTAGATGAAGAACTTCAAGGAAGCGTATCTTCTGTCCTCTCCCCCCCAAACCATGATCAAGAAGAACATAGGCACCAGGGTCAGTTCCCAGAATACGTAGAAGACGAACATGTCAAGAGAGACGAACACCCCTATCAACGCGCCTTCCATGATTAGGATTAGGGGGTGGAAAATGTGACCCCTCTTTGCATCCCACTCGACAAGCATGGATATTGGAATCAGGAGTGTTGTGAGCCAGACCATTGGGAACGACAATGCGTCTATTCCGACTTTCCACGAGACCCCTATGGAGGGTATCAGCAGGAAGGAGTCGTTTGTTAGTGAGTAGCCGGAGCCGTAGTCAGTCCAGTCAATATTGCCAATCTCACCAAGGAAAATCATTGTCGTGATTGCCAGCATAGCTAGGGACACGCCCATGCTTATCGCCCTGGAGGCGCGCGCGAGTCCTTCTGCCGAGTCGACCATCTTGGGCAGGATTAGTAGTGCAATACCTACCGCAATCGGGACCAGGGTGATTACGGACAGTGGGTCGTTGATCATCAGCTAATCCCCCATACTAGGACGATGATGGAAAGCATTCCAACTGCTGTCATCAGGATGTAGTCGCGAGCACTTCCAGTGGTGAGTGCCCTAACTTGTAGAGACCCAGATACTGAATTTGACTCAATCTGTTTGATCACTCCATCAATCACGTTTCGATCGAACCATGCAGTGAATGCGGCGAAGGGTACGACGGTCTTTGCTAGGACTCCCTCGTAGATGTCATCGAAGTACAGCCTGTTCTCCAAGGCCTCAGCTAAATCTGATTCGGACAGGGAAGTGACATCCTGACTGCCAAACTTTCCTGAGAGGCTGACCAGCCAGGAAACTGCGGGTGACGCGGACTCTCCTGCAGATAGTTCGCCACCATGGACTCTAGCTGCGAAAATTGGGCCCGCTATGAAAGACAGCAGTATTGTGATCCAGCCAATAACCCTTAGATTCTGGTTTTCTGGCAGGAATGCATACTCCAGCTTGTAAATTATCGAGTCAAGTAATGTTGATTTCTTGAGGTGGAGATGTCCGGAATAGTCGTAAGCTGACGAGAGGTAGTCTGTCGCTCCCAGCAATGCGAATGCAAACCCCCCAAAGGCAGTGATTACTGTTAGTATGATCAATGGTTCCTTGATCCAGGGAGTTTCCTCGTGAACGTGGTTGACAACCTCATTCTTTGGCTCGCCGGCGAATGTCATGAACCACATCCTAGACATGTAGAATCCTGTCATTCCGGCTGTTAGTAGGACCAGAATCGCTGGCCCGATCATCAAAGGTTCATGCTCTAAAGCGGCAAGCCAAGTCTCTGCGATGATGCCTTCCTTCGACCAGAATCCACCTATCAGTGGTATTCCAATTATCGACATGGATCCAAACATCATTGCCGTGGCAGTAACGGGCATCTTCGATGCGAGGCCCCCCATATTCCTCATATCTTGAGGGTCGAAATCGTGGCCATGTTCACCATCTTTTCCATGGTGCATGTGATCATGTGCATGGTGAACCTCGTGAATGACAGAGCCGCTCGCCATGAACAGCATTCCCTTCGCCATCGCGTGGTTGAACAGATGGAACATGGAGGCGCCGAAGACTACGACTGCTGCATGGTGCTCGTCGTTATTGTAGAACCATAAGGCAGATCCGAGGCCTGTGAAGATGTAAGCGAGTTGGCTCATCGTTGAGTATGCAAGAACTTTCTTGATGTCGTTCTGGACGAAAGCTATTGCAGCTGCCATGAATGCTGTAATCCCTCCCACGTAAGCGACGATTAGGCCGAGGTCCTCTAGTCCGGGGACGCCGTGGTGGCCCACATCGACGAAGGGCACCATTCTGGCTACGAGGTATAGTCCCGCATTCACCATTGTAGCCGCGTGGATTAGTGCCGATACGGGAGTTGGGCCCTCCATGGCATCAGGAAGCCAGACATGTAGTGGGAACTGTGCCGATTTGCCCACAGCCCCTATGAACATCATTAGTAGAGCCCAGAATAGTTGGGTTGAGTCTACCGTTCCGTGCAGAGATGGGTCATGGAAGATTACTGAGAACTCCAGAGATCCGTAGATGTCGTAGAGTATGAATAGCCCGACCATTAGGAAAACGTCTCCGACTCTGGTGGTGAGGAATGCTTTCTTAGCGGCGTATGCCGCGCTTTCCTTCCAGTAGTAGAATCCAATTAGGAGATAGGAACAAAGCCCCATAATCTCCCAGAATATGAATAGCCAGAGGAAGTTGTCAGCCAGAACCATGCCGAACATTCCGAGGGCGAAGAGGACAAACTCTCCGTAGAATCTGTGGTTCCTGTCCTCATTGATCGGGTCTGTGTTCATGTAACCAAGACTGAACCAGCAAATCAGGAAGCAGAGGAAGGTTGCAACGAACAGTAGCATCAGTGTAATTGAGTCGACCCACACGCCAACCCCTAGGATATTCTTGGAGGATGTGAGGGTGTAGTCTGACTGCAGGAGGTCGAAGGACACCCATTCTAGCCACTGAACTATGCTGTGTTGATCACCGAAGTCGGGAAGTTCGTCGAAGTAGTCGTAAACTAGCCAAACCGCTGCCATAAGGGATGTCCCAAGGGCCCCGAGGGCCAGAATCCCTCCCTCCTTGAGCTTGTCTTTCCAGGTCTCGTGGCCGTTGTACAGCTGACCCGCGACAAGAATCACGGGGAAAGTTACGAACGGGACTGCAACTATGAGAATCGCCGAATCGGATGATTCCCAACCCTGGTTTTGCATCAGAGGCACTATTGCCAGGAAGGGTATGATGTAGACGAGCAGGCCAGTCTCACTCTTGTTCTCGCCCATTCTTACACCTCAGTTCTTCAGGATGTTCGCCTCATCTAGAGAAATCGTCTCTTGTGTGCTGTATAGAGAAAGGAAAATTGCCAATCCTATTGCGACCTCGGCGGCTGTTATTGCGATAGCTATGGTTGTGAACACCCATCCATCGGAACCACCCCAGTACATTGTGCCTGCCACGAAGTTCAGGTTAGCGCCGTTGAGCATGACCTCGATGCACATCAGGACCACTATGGCGTTCTTTCTGGAGAACGCACCAATGAGTCCAACGCCGAAGAGGATGGCCCCGAGTCCGGCAATCCAGCTTGGGTCGATCATTGGTCATCACCCCCCATGCCCCAGACCAGGTTAATCAGCCTCTCATCTCGAACTAGGTAGGAGGCCCCGATCATCGCCATCGCGAGGAGTGCCCCTAGGACTATGGTGGCTACCGCCCACTCGTCGAACAGTGCGTTTGCCAGGTCTAATGTCGATGGTTGGGGACTTTCTTCGATAGCGGGCCAGTTTGATGGGTCCATTGTCTCCCTAAGGAGAACTAGCACGAAAGCCACGACCCCTACCCTGGTCGCTGCAGAAAGGAACCTCACTCTATGTCGCCCTCCTGGATTTGTCTACGTGTGAGCATGACTCCGAACTGGACCACGAGCATTACTGAGCCAAGGTAGACAAGGATCTGGACGGCGGCTAGCATCTCTGCGCTAGCTAGAACGAAAATACCTGCCACTCCAAAGAATGTCAGCATTAGGAAGAGGAGCGAGTGCGCGACTCTTCTTCCATATACGCATCCTATTGCACCACCAACGGTTACAGCTGACAGGATAACGAACATCAGGGCCTCGAAGTCAACGCCCATAACTACGCCTCCGCCTCTGCCTTGGCTGCCTTGGCTGCCTTGCGCTCTCTCTTCTTGAGTTCCTTCTCAGCACGCTTTGCGAGCTCCATGTCGACTCGCTCCTTGTGAGTTGAGGGTAACACCCTGGTTCTATCTGCATCCATCCAGAGGTCCTGACGCGAGAACCCGGACATTCCATCATACTCGTTGGTCATGAAGAATGACTCGAATGGGCACGACTCCATGCATAGTCCGCAGAACATGCACCTTCCGAGGTCTATTCTTCCGGAGACTATGTCCTTCTCAGCGGGTTTTAGGTCGGAGGTGTCAAGTGTCTCTACTCCCGAACCGTCCATCCAACGGACGGTTGCCTTGTCACCTGTGAGGTCTATGACCTCGGCAAAGTCGTACTCGGATGGGGCGGCTGCGTGTGCGGTCATCAGGTCGAAGTCTTCTGCCCCGGAGTCGTCCTTGGGCCTAGCAGCATAGCCGCCCTCCTCTACTTCGCTTCCATATCCGTGCCATTCGTCTCCCTCTTCTGCAGTGTCAAGAACGTTGACCCTTACTTCTGATGTCATGTGAAGGCAGTCATTGGGGCAGGCTCTGACGCATGCCTTGCAGGCTGTGCAAGTCTCCCAAATTACGCCTATTCGCCCATTGTAATTCCCCGGTACGAAGAGCCATGGTTCCAGGTCCTCTAGCCTCTCGTAGGGATACATGACGGTGACCGGCCTTTCCAAGAACGGCATTATCTGGCTAGTCTCTCGATCTGCTGCGAACTTCTGTCCGACGCTTGGGTGTCCATCTCCTACCCGCTGCATGGTGGTGGGGTCCACCATTTTCTCGTACTCCCCGTGATAGCTGTTCCTTAGGAAATTGAGTCTGCCGAGGAATGGGACGGTTCGCAAGGCAGTCTTGAGCGTCATCCACATTGGGCGTATGACTAGATTCCTGAAATTAGGTGTGGCTCTCGGATGTCCTGTGTTGTACTTCATCTATTTCCCTCCTCTAATCCCTGTGACTCCCCGGTGAAGCTTTGATCACTGCTTGAGTGCTGTATGGACGGCTCTGTAGGTCCAATGCTTCCTCATCTTCATCCATGAGGTAGATTACGAAAAGGACTAGTGACACTGCGGAGACGACTGCTGGGACCCACAAGTCCCAGTTTCCTCCGTGGTAGTGTTCTAGCCTTAGGTAGATGCAAACTACGAGGTGGAGCATGGAGAGGGGGAGCAGGTACCTCCATCCGAATTCTAGTATCTGGTCCGTTCTTACCCTGTGGAGGGAAGCCCTAATCCAAACGAAGACAGCGAATAGCAGCCATGCCTTCAGGAGGACCCATACGAGCCCGGGAACAAACTCAAAGATGGTCGAAAAGATAGTCCCAATGGTCGGCAAGTCAGACAATGAGTGCTGGAAGGGAGCCTCCCAACCGCCTAGGAAGAAGAGTGCGAATAGTATGCATGCTGCGTACGAGCGCATGTACTCGGCAGAGAACATCAGGCCCCAGCGAATCCCTCCATACTCAGTCCACCATCCCTCCACTAGCTCGGCTTCTGCCTCGGGCATGTCAAATGGTATTCTCTCAACTTCGGCAATCATCGTAACTAGGAATAGAGCGGCACCTAGTGGCATGAGGAATATGTTCCAGACGTTGCCCTGTTCTTGCTCCATCTGGAAGTCTACTATCTCGATAATGTTGAGGGAGCCACTCAGTACGGCCACCCCCAGAACTGTGATCAGGAGGGGGATCTCGTAAGCGGTTAGTTGGGCTGCCGATCTCATTCCTCCAATCAATGTGTACTTGTTATTCGAGGCCCAGCCAGCGAAGAAGACGCCTAGTGGTGCGACTCCGAATATGGCCATCATGAACAGGAGCGATAGGTCTGGATTGGCGGCGTAGATGTGAGGCCCGAAGGGTACGAATGCGAATACCATGACAGTTGTGGATACGATAATTACGGGTGCTACTTCGAAGACTACTCTGTCAGCTTCCTTCGGAACTAGGTGTTCCTTGGTTGCGAATTTGAAGAAGTCGGCAAAGGCCTGGAAGAAGCCCGGCAGAAGGAACCAGTATCCGTGGTAGCTCCTGTTGTTTACCCTTGAGACAGTCTCTAGCTCGTGGTCATTGCCCCAGTTGGCGTTTAGGGCTTTTACGACCCATCCGATGGGGGTTCCGATGCCGAAGGGCAGTTGGTTCCACCATTCTCCAGCAGTGACCCCGCTCTCCCCGACCCAGAGGCTCCTGAGGGTTGTGGTTGCGCCCAATCTGTCCATCAACCTGCCAATGAATTTCCTCTCAATGTAGGGTATGGCTAGCATTGTTAGCATCAGTGTTGTAAACACCACGGTGCACATTATCGTTGCATGGAAGAAGGACTCGAGCGCGGGCTGTATTGACGAGAATCCTGATTGGGGGTTTACAGAGCCAAGTGGGCCTAGGCTGTAGTCTGAGTCTGGAAGGAGGTCATGAGTTTGGTCCATGGACCATCCTATGGTCGATTCAAACCACCCACGCAGATCCAGCCAATCACTACTCGCCATGAAATCACCTATCTGTTTCCCCTATGCACGGGTCGAAAGAACCCATTATTGCTGGAATATCAGCTACCTTGTATCCTATCATGCACTTGGACGCGTAAGGTATGGTGATGAACATTGGAGATCTTATCGATACCCTGTATGGGTTCTTTCCTCTGCCCTCTCCCCCTCCTGCGATGTAGAACATAGATTCGCCCCTGCTGTCCTCGAAGTGGTGATACCCGCTAGTCCCCTCAGGAGCCCTGCTGGGAGCCTTAGCCAGTAGCTTGGGGTCCCCTGGCTCGTGGTAAGTGTCCGAACCCCCTGGTAGCTTTTCCATTGCCTGCAGGACAAGGAGAGCGCTCACCCTCATCTCCTCCACCCTTACCCTGTACCTGTCATAGCAGTCGGCGCCCTTGATAGAGGATCTCTCCACGGGTGGCTCCCAGTCCAATTCACTGTAAACCGAGTAAGGGTGTGCCCACCTAACGTCGTAGTTAACTCCGCCTGCGCGCAGATTTGGGCCTGAGACGCCGTGGTTGATCATCTCCTCCGGTTTGGCATATCCAACCCCCTGGGTCCTTACTAGGAATACCGTACTTTCGTCGAAGAGGGCCTCATACTCCTGTATCCTCTGAAGGAATAGGTGTAGTTTAGAGCGGGCCCTCTGCACAAAACCATGAGGAAGGTCTCTCTTGACCCCTCCTATTCGAGGGAAGTTGTAGTGCATCCTAGAGCCTCCTAGCTCCTGTAATAGGTCCATCATCATCTCCCTCTCCCTTAGGCACCAGACCATTACTGAGAGGTTTCCAGTATCTGGGCCGTAAGCACCCATCCACATCAGGTGCGATGCGATCCTTTGGAGCTCTACTGCAATGAGTCGGATGTATTCCGCACGTTCTGGGACCTCTACTCCTAGGAGGTCCTCAGCTGCATAAATGTAGGAATGGGACCACGTATTGGCACTGGCGTAGCACAGTCTATCGCAATAGGTTGTGATTTGTGTGAAGTCTCTTGTCTCGCAGATCTTCTCAACGCCCCTGTGGATGTAACCAAGGTCTGGGACCGTGTCAACTACGGTCTCGCCATCGACCTTGATCTTCAATGTCCAAAGACCGTGTGTCATGGGATGCTGCGGGCCCATAGAAATCCACATTTCTGCCATATTCTAGCCTCACTTTACCTTCCCAATATCGTCTGGCTTTCGTCCGAATCCCTGTGCATCATCGTACATCTCCTCGAATCCATGATATCTCAAATTGTGATGTCTCTGAAGTGGGTGGTACCCCGTAGGTGTTTCGTGGGGCTGCAGGACCCTTCTCATCCCAACGTGGCCATCGAAGTCTATTCCGACGAGGTCCCATGTCTCTTTCTCGTTCCAGTCAGCGCCGACCCATATGTCCTGCACGCTGGCCACTGAAGGGGTCCTGGTGTCTGGAAGCCTTATGCTGACTTCAATTTCCAATGGGACGTCTTTGCCCTTGACCCCGTTTGGATCCGTGACGATAGGCTGCAGAACTCCATCCACTGAAGGTGGATTCTTCACCCCCGTCCTCAGGAAGTGGTAAATCACCTCCCACTTCTTTTCTTCTGGCCCCTCGGGCCAGTGGATCCCAGTGATCATTGAGCAATAATCAACAGAATGTGTGTTGTTTAGACTCTCTGCGAGCTTTCTCCAGTTCTCGGCTTCGCAAACCACTGAAACTGTCCAGCGGGGACTTGTTCCGCTGGTTCGCTCGATGGTGTCTGCCTCGACTCCCTTCATCTTTGAAATGGCCTTGCAGAGCTTCTCCGCTGATGCCTTTTGCGTGGAAGTCGGAACTACTCTGCCCATTATCTCACCTCACAAATCTCCGGTAATTAATGGCCTCTGGGTAGCTGGCCTGTCGCTACTGGGCATGGCGCCTATCCTGATTATTTTCTGACGTAGCTTGTCGAATCCGTCGATCAGGGCCTCGGGCCTGGGCGGGCAGCCAGGGATGTACACGTCGACGGGGATTACAGTGTCCACTCCCTCGAGGATGTTGTATGATTGGAAGTATGGGCCGCCGGAGATTGCACACTCCCCCATGGCTATGCACCACTTCGGTTCTGGCATTTGCTCCCAAAGCCTGACTATTGGATCGGCGAACTTCTTGCTGATAGGGCCATTGACGAGTAGTACGTCACACTGACGGGGGCTGGATCTGAAGAAGACCCCGAACCTCTCTGCGTCGAACCTGCTGGCCCCAGCAGCGGCCATCTCCAGGGCGCAGCATTTGATTCCCAAGTGGAGGGGGAATAGTGACTTCCTCTGGCCCCAGTTGAAAATTCTGCCAGCGATAACGCCGATTATGTCTTTGATTCGGCTAGCCTTGAGGGCCTCATCTGTTACATCACCAACGGTATCTACCAGCATCCTGCTGTTGAAAACTGTGTAATTCTGGTCGTCCGACAATCAATCACCTCAGATGTAGATTCTTCCCCTCTTTCGAAATACGTGCCATACTCCAAGCCCCATCAGGACGATGAATGCTGTTAGTGTTGCTAGGGCGCTGTAGATCCCGCTCATATCCACTCCTTCCTGAATTGCGACCACTCCCCCGAAGGCGAGGAACATGAATGCGATGTCGAATACCAGGAAGATGATTGCGTACCAGTAGTATTGGAAATGGAAATTTATGTGTGCGTCGCCAACTGGGTCTGCTCCACACTCATAGGTACTATCCCTGCGAATGTAGAGAGACTGATCGGTCTCGTAACCAGGGAGTAGCCATGAGCTCAATTTCAGAGGGTCGTTTCCAGTCTTTCTTGGCCTGAGGAAGCCGGAGGCGATGAAGCTCATTACTGGGAACCCGATTCCAACTAGGGCCATTACAGCCACAGCTAGGTAGTCCTCGGGGACTGTCGACATAGTACACACCCGCCGGTCCCGTAGGGACCGACAGCGCTACCCACCTGAAATTGGGCAATAAGCCTATCCGGTACGAACTCAGGGTTGAGGCTGGGATTAGTCCTCTTCTTCGAGGGCCCTTTGTATCATTCTGTTTTCTGCTCTGGATCGTAGGAAGAGTACGATTACCAATAGTGCGCCGAATCCAGTCAGGCCGTAGACGAGGGCCTCCTCGACCTCATCTGATAGGCTCAAGAATGAGTTCGAGACCTTTGATGTTACTTTCAGCTCAACTGGCTGTCCTGCAACCGGTATGCCCTTCGGCTGGACGATGATGGTGAATCTGTATGTGTCATCATCGATCATTTCTGATGGAGGGGTGACTCTTACTTCTATCTCCATTGTCTCTCCGGGCTGTAGCTCGAATTCGTCTTCAACGATGTCCACTGTCCATCCCCTCAAGGAGTCGCTTGAGATTATCTCGACCTCCTCCAGGATATTTCCGTGGTTCGTTACGAATAGAGAGAAGTAGAGTTTCTCGGGATAGTCGGCAGTCTGTTCCGATGGGCTCTCCAAGGTGAATCTCAAATCATGAATTGTCATTACCTGAACTATTACGTCCACTGTGGTGGTCTGAGCGGCATTTCTCTCTGAGGCTGCGTTGACCTTGATTATCCCGGAGACGCCATTGGCGACGCCTTCGAGGACTTCCATTCTGACCTCAACGAGTACTCTGTCTCCCTTTGCGATCTGGATCGTGCCATCTATCTGAACCCCCTCGACGAACATCTGTCTAACCACGGACGAGTCCATGCCTGTGATCGTTATCACCGCATTATCGCCTGCGGGATAGTCCCCTGTGTTCTCTACCCAAAAGAAGCTGGATAGTTCGCCGCCAGGAGGTAGAATCAGATCTATCTGGCTTGGTACCTCGCCGGGGCTCTGGGGAGACACTGCCATCCCGTAGTTGTAGTTCGAGACGACCACAGTAAGGGTGTGCTCGTCGACTTCGGAGGTGCCGTAGATTGCGATTCTGGCTAGAACCTTCGCGGAGTCCGCATCCTCCTCTCCTTCGACGAGCACATCAAGGTAAACAGTCTGCGTCTGACCGGGATCCAGAACTATCTGTTGGATCTTGTTTCCTTGGGTGTCCGAGAATGATGAATCCCACATGGGATTGCTACATCCCGTCTGGTCACCCGGATCACAGGCCTGCAACCTGAAGGTGTCCTCTATATTGCCAGAATTAGTTACATCGATCGGGAATTGTACAATCTGTCCAGAGCGCCCAGTCTGCTGATCGGAGACTATCGATGTGGTCACAGAATGCCGGGCTGCAACGGAAACGGTCAGATCCTTGGTGGCATATGGATCGGAGCCCCCTCCCCTTCCGACTGTGAAGGTGATTACAACGTCGCTCTCTGCGCTAGCATCGTTCGGGACCAAGACCTCTGCCGAGATAGTCTGCTTGTTATTTGATGACTGTGAGCTGCCAAGAGTCACTGAGGACTGCGAGAGTGATACTTGCCACCCGGGAGGCAACCCGTCTGCACCTATTGCCATGGTGTCTTGGCCATTTCCTTGATTGGTGATCTGTATTGAGAGGGTCCCGGAAGTTCCCGGTTCGACGTTTGAGAGTGTGGTCTTGCTCAGACTCATCGTTGCACCAAACTCCTGTCCTACGGTAACTGTGAGTACCTTCTCGCACCCAACATTAGTCCCCGCCCTCCCTTGGATATTGATGGCGATCTGGGTTCCTGCTTCCAGGGAGTCATCTGGAGTTACGTCGAAAGTGAAAGTGTGTGAGTCATCGGAGCTTCCTGGCTCCCCCAACATTTTGCTCTTAGGACTGTCAAAGCTAACCCAGCCAGATATGTCATGCCCGTCCTGGGCTTGCGCGTTCGCAGTGACTGTCCATTCAGTATTTCCGATATTCTCAACCTCGAATGAGTTTGAGGCGGACTCTCCCGGATCAAGGCTGTGAGACCCAAATTGGAGTGATCCCTCGCATTCCTTTATTTCTGGTACATTTAGGCTCATGGTCAGGTTGTCCTCGGCTTGATCCGCCGCATTGGGATCGTTGGTTACTGTCGCCTTCAGGATGAAGCAATGAGAGCCCGCTTCGGTCTCTGCGCCGTTTGGCATGTCGACAGTAACTGTCACTGATTCCTGGTCTTCTGGCTCTAGCTGGAGGATTGCAGGATCAACTGTGGCTGTCAAATCATCAGATTCGCAATCGCTGTCCGAGGTCATCTCCAGCTGCACGTTGGCCTGTTGCTCACCGTTGTTCTCCACGTCGACATCCCATGTAACCTCGTTATCCTCTCCGTCATAGTTCTTGGTTGTCGGCTCGTCGGTTGAAAGTTTCACAGAGTAAAGCCCACCTCCATCTCCAGCCGTAGTTGTTACCGTGACGTCGTCACTCGAGGGGGAGCCTGGGACGCCGCCCGAGACCTGGCCCTGGGCATTGACCGTTGTCTCGCATTCCCCATTGGCCTGATCGGAAACAGAGACTGTCAGTTTCACCGTCTCTGATGACCCTGAATCCACCGTTATTGTGGTAGTCTCCAGAGTTGATGTGAATCCGCTGCAGTCATTTCCCTGCTGCGTGCTTAGCGAGACCAAGGCATCATCGTCACCGGAATTCTGTATCACGATGTCATACTCAGCCGCATCATCAGTGGTTGCCTCGGCAGCCATTGGATTGGCGGAAACTGATATATCCACATCCGCAGAAACCAATGGAGATACTATGCCGAGAACGAGAAGAGCGACTATCAGACTGGCTGAATTACTCGGCTTCATCGCATTTCGCACTAGACCGCCCCTCTAAGGGCTTCGCACCACGCGACCCCTTAGGGTCGCGCTTTTCAGGCTTCAACTAGCTCTTCAGATTCGGCATCGCAATGCATGCATCTGCCCGAATTCATGATGTCGCAACCAGAAACCTGACCTGCCTTGTGATACCTAGCCCCGCAGGAAGAACAGGCCCATGCTTCACCTACGGTGACATCGATACTACAGAGCCAACATGGGATGCCGCTGGTTTCCTTTTGCTCTACCTTTGGGGCTATCTTCTGAACTGCCCTGTTGACCTTCTCGTTATCGAACAATGAAGCTGGGTTACCATCGGTTCTGACATAGGCGAACGTGCCTATTCCAACTAGCAATGCCACTATGAGTGCTAGAACAAGGACCGGCATCAAACTGTCCAAACCGTCCTCACCGCCCACAGAAGGCTTGACATCGACGTCGATCTCGAATACTCCTCCCTCAATGCCCTCGGCGCCTGCTAGGGTCAGGGTTATGCTTCCGTCATCGCCGTTGTTCGGAATGAAGTCCAAGATAACGCTCCTGGACTCCCCTGGTGCCAGTACAACATTCACACCATCCATAACATGGGCATTCCACTTGGATGGGGCGTCGACCTGGAGTGTGTGGGAAATGTCGGTATTCCCAGTGTTAGTCACGTCTAACCTGAATGTTGCAGAGTAGCCCTCGTGGGCCAGTGGGTCTGAATTTAGCGCCCAAACAATCTTCGGAGCTGATTCTACAAGTAGTGACTGCGTGTCCCTGATCTCAATTCCCTCGCCCTGCATAACAAGCGTGATTTCAGGCTCCGAGCCCGCCTGCTCCGATATTGGAATCGTAACCAGGCACGAAACTGTAGACGTCGCGCCTGGTGAAAGAGAGGTCGGACCAGTGCAGGTAGAAGACCACTCGTCGTTTGGTACCTCGAGGTAGGTACTCGGCCTCCATGTTCCAGAACCCTCATTCCAAACCATCCAGGTCAAGTCAAACCCTGGAGGTCCAACTGGATGGTCCGGAACGCCCAGAATAGTGTCGGAGGAGGTTCCGTCTGGAAGATCAATCTGATGGAATGAAATTCTAGGAGAGGCCGCTGAAAGGACATCCAGTGTGCGATTCCAGTCGATCCTGAATCCGTCCTCGGTTGCGAATCTCATCTCCAACAGTCCACTGACTGCGACCCCGTTTCCTTGAATTGACATTGTCCAATCTGCCGTCTGTCCTGCGGGTACTGTGATAGCCGAGAGGGTTCCTGAGACTGACCAACCACCGGGTATCGACATCAGGTAGGGCTGGAGCGCCAACTCCCTGTTGCCCATGTTGTTGAAAGAAATTGGAATCTCTAGAAGCGAGTCAGGGGATACTTGGTTCTGGATGCCGCCGGAAATAGGGGTCGTGGATACCTCGTCCACTGAGTCCACGACCAAGAATATGTCCTGGGTCCACGAGTCCGAGCCGACACGCGAGTGGATTATTATCGCAGCCTCATATGTGGATCCGGCTGGAATCATCGCACCAGGAGGGTTAATCGTGATGTCAACGATTTTGTTGGAGTCTTTCTGGAGGGTTCCAGTTGATCCATGGGAAGATCCCTCAAATGCCCCGATGTCATCTAGTCCCAAGTGCCATCCAGCCGGGGAAACTAATTCTACATCGTAAGACTGGGCTCCATTTCCTCCATTAACAACTGAAATTTGAGTATGAGTAGGCACCAATGGACTAACCAGTATCTGTTCATTCAGGATCTGGATGTCGGCGTCGCCCAATACCGGGACATCGAAAATTAGGGCTAGCTCTGATTCTATGTCATTCTCGATGTCGTACCCTGTGACGGTCATAGAGTAAGTCCCCGGAGGGGGTGGAGCTGGATGCACCATCGTCATCCCAACAGAGACTGATTCAGTTGGCATCAAGTTGAATGTGTTTGATGTGAAGGACTGGAACCATCCAAATTCCATGCCGTCCTGAACCCTGATGGGAGTTGATGCGCTAATCGAGGCATTCGTCTCGAAAAGGGCAGTATTTGTGAGGGTTAGATCCCATGTGGTCGTTGTCGAGGTTGGATCGGAGAGGGTTATCAATTCAGACTCGGCAGTCACTCTGACCCCCGGGGCACTGACAATTAGGATTTCACCGAGATAGTTGTTTGACTCGGAAAGCTCCTCTATCACATCATTTGGATCAATGAAGAATTCGAAAGAGGCGTCGCCCTCCTCGCTAGGGGTCCATTCCCATGAAATCTCCTCGGTCTCACCTGGAGACAGCGTTACCAGTTCCTCTCCAAGGAGCGCGCTATCGACCCTAGCGAGGACTGGTAAATCGGACACCGTTCCGGCACCCAAGTTCTTCACAGAGACGCTGACCTCTACTTGCTCGCCCACCTGAGGGATTGGTGTCGAGACCTCGAAAGAATCGGCTACGAATGTTGGATCTGGGTTTAGGTCATTCACGTTGAAGCCCCTCACTGCTAGTGAGAATGGCTGCCATGTCCTGGAGCCCCCGTGTTGGGCGTCCCTGACTCTCAGAGTCCATGTCCCCTGGGCCGCACTATCGAGCGCAATGACCTCCACATTGTTTACCGAGTCCTTGGTCCCTCCTGTGACTGACCTTCCGTTTGTGAACACGTTACCCTTGTACGACTGTCCGCTTGGGGAGACTAATTCGAGATCCAGATCATTCCTTAGCTGATTGGACGAGCTGGTGGATCCGGGATAGTCGGACCATGTCAGTACGGCCTTGAATTCGTGACCCGGGGAAGTCACATCGAAGTTGTACTCTACCGTCTGACCGCTCCTTATCCGGGATCTGTCATCGACGAAGATGGCGACTTCGCCATCGGCAATCAGGGAGTTGACGAGGTTGAGCCTGCCCCATCCCTCGTCTTCGTTTGGAATGTCACGAGTGCCCATATCCTTGGCGCCCAGTATCAGAAGTCCCTTCACCAAGGCCCCCTGGGGCGCCTGACGGCCAATTACCTCTGTGAGATATTCCCTGACTAAGGCGGAAGCCCCGGCTGCTGCTGGGGTGGCCATCGAAGTACCGCTGTATTCGAGATACCACGTGTTGTCCCACGACCCTTGTGCGTCTGATGCCTCCTGTGCTTTACAAGAGCGCACATAGTCTCCCGGGGCAACTAGATCGGGCTTTATCCTGCCATCGTCGGTCGGGCCCCTGCTGCTCCAGTAGTACATCTCATCGGGAGCACCGCTGTACCTATTCTTGTGCCCTCCAATAGTGATTACATTCTTGGCGGTTCCAGGAGGAGATACGCCGTCATTCCTCTCATTGCCGGCTGCAAACAAAACAGTCATGCCGTCATAAGACCAATACTGATCCCATGTAGAAGTCCTGTCGTCTGCATCCTCGGACTGTGTCGAGTAGCTTCCGGCGCCACTACCAGCCCCCCAACTGTTGGTGTGAATTCTTGCACCGGCGTTGTATGCCGAGTTCAGCATTGAGTTGATTCCGTAGCTGTATAGTGCCCCGGAGTCGTCATCCTCCATGGCCTGGAAGTAGAGGTTTGCTTCGGGGGCCATGCCCTTGTACCCCCCGCTACTCCTGAATCCGGATCCGAGCACGGTGCAAGCAACGTGGGTTCCATGACCCGAACTAGGGTCAGCAGTGGACGAGTCCCCGGGTGTTACAGAGGTTAATCCGGAAATTCTCCCAGTGAAGTCGCCGTGGTCGCCATCTAGCCCAGAGTCCCCGACAGCAACAGTCTGACCACTACCATTGAGTTCAGTGATGAAGGCATTGTCTACTGTGTTTATTCCCATGTTTGACCTTGCCTGGTCGTTGTGAAGTACCAAGACTGGCTGAGGAGCTACATATGCCACTGAAGGGTGTGAGATTAGGGATGGGAGATCCTGAGTGGAAAGTTTTCCCCAGTACCTCCCTTCCTCTGGCGACCATGCGTCTTCTAGCCACTTTGAAGCTGCAACATGGAGAGAATCTTGTAGTCCGAGTCCGGGGTCCTCCTGCCTTACTAACTGTTCATTCTTCCAGCCAATAACCTCGACTTGGACTTCATCACCATCAATGAGGTGCATCAGGGAGTTGTGGACAAGCAGTCCTGAAGGCACGTCATGAACTGCTGCAACCGAATTTGTAGTCGACAAGGAATCCAACGAGTCGTACGAACCTTGGATCAGAAATCCCGATGGGGGTATTGTGGACCTTATTTCGACCCCTTCTATTTGCGAAATCTCAACCCTAGCATCCCAAAGGCCAACTTCCCCGTCAATAAGGACCATGACTAGGTCTGAACGGGGTTCTGCAATTTGCGAATCCATGGAAAGCCTTGGGATGAGTCCGGATTCGGTGTAAATTCCGATGACACTGTCGGCGATAACGCCTCTGACATCTTCCATCCCTTCGTGAACGATCGGCTGACCAAGATCCCTGATGCTATTTGGATCTGGGGAAATTTCAACCCTCTCGAAATCCATATTCAGTTCTTCGGAATGATCCGAGGTGCTGTCTGACGCGAAGCCCATTGATGGGGCGTAAGATAGCATGAGTATTCCGAGAACAAGGAGGGTCACGCGCTGGTTCATTGTGACTGTCCCCTGTCGGGACCATTTTGAGCATATGGGTTAGCTGAACTATTGTTCAGTCATCTTGTTCAGAAGATTTTGAATGGGGATTTGACTTTGAAAAGCTCCATTGTCCACTCGCCGACGGAGTAGGGTTCCTTCACATATACGCCATTTCGATAGTTGTCATAGCTAAGGATGATCTCGATAGTGTAGTTGTCCCATACGGAAACTCCAGGCACGATAAGCTCCAGTTCGTCACCTGCAACCGAAGTGTGTGCAGTGATGACCTCGGTGCCGAAGTGAGCACGATCTATCTCGACAATTCCATCCGAGTCCAAGAATCTAATGTCCAGAGATACCTCCTCTATTGACCTGCTTCCTTCATTGTTTATCTGGGCTAATACAACGTGGCCGGCGGCCCCCTGCCTGTAGACCACATCCACCGAAACTCTGTCATACGGAACTACCCATGCAACTACGACTAGTGTAGCAGAAATCATCAGCAATGCCGCGATAGACGCGAACAAAACCCGAGTAGGGGAGACCTTGCTCAATCTGTCCTCAATATACTCCAGAGCCTCGTGGGCGATTTCTTCCTCTGGAGTCTCTTCTGGCTCCTCTCTCGATTTTATTCTCTCCAGGAGCCCCATTCAGTCACCCCCCATGAATGTTGCAACCAAGGTCAGAATACCCGACGATATTGGCTCTACCACCATTATGTGATGAGTGGGCCCATCGAAGCCCGGGATCATGTTCAGTAGGGACAAGTCGGAGGCGAGGCCGTTAACTCCCAATGTCGTGGCAGTTGGAACGCCAGAAGTTGTTTGGGCGTCCAGCAAGACCCCTCTCAAGTCAAAAGTCTGACCACCCAATTCAGCCGATGCACGAGCTGAAACGATGATTCTTCCACCTTGGACGTCAGAGATTTCGATGATACCATACACCCTTCCGAATTCATGTACGTGAATCGTGGCACTCTTTAGGTCCTCACCTAAGGCCTCCATCTCCTCCATAGTTACAGGGGGTGTGGCCGGGATATTGCTTGACCTGATGTAGATCCTTTCGACCCCGTCCCCTCCCGATCTGACCTCGAGTCCGTATCCATCGGTTGGCCTGATTACCAGGCTGTCCGTCATTCCCTCTGCTAGGAGAATAGTGTCTCCTCGGGTATTTATTGCCCTGCCAAATGCCTCGATATAGAGTGACATGCCATCACTCGAAGCGCTGAAATCCAATATTGGCATTCCCTGGAAGGCCAGACTTTTGGTGATGTCAAAATTAGGATCGGGTTCCGTGGTGAGGTTGATTGAACCAGGCAAGTCTGTGAGGAAGACTGTCGCAGGCCACCAAGCCGAGTCGAGCCATTGCATCTGCTGCATCATCATCGATTCGATCCCTACGCCCTCCCTGAGGTAGATGTCTGGTACTGTCATGTCGATGGATACTGCAGTACCCAGACTAGCAGTAAAATCGACAGTCTCAGGTATCTCGTCAATCATGATTTCCGTCCTACTGCCTGCTTCCCTATTGATTAGAAGGGCGTGAACCCAGTCTAGCCTGTCCGTCATTGAATAGTGGGTCGACGTAGAGACCTCTGTGATTCCAGCGACCGTCTTGAATTCGAATGTTGATTCCACCAGTAGTCCTGTTTCTACCCCTACCTCAAGGCCGTTGAGAGTCATGAAAAGGTCCTGCCCATTTATCCCCTGAGCATAAATCATCAACTCGCTATGTGCTGGAATCCAGCCATCCAATCCCAGTCTAATATCCCAATCCTCAATGTCGGTCCCGGATGTCCTCGATATCGACATATCAACAATAGGAGGAAGGTCTGGGAGCCAGGTTCTGAGATGGAAACCATCAGAGATTCCAGATGATGCGGCATTGAAAGACACTCCATGAACCCAAGGAGGAGCGACGAGCGTGCCAGACCCGTGACTAGACTCGACAATTAGGTCGAATGGAGCGTCCGCTTCCAATTGCATTCCGAATGAGAAGTCCTCCTCTCCGCTGCTTCCGCCTGAGCCTGTCGAAATATCAGTGGTAATCCCTGAGAGTACTGAGTTCACCGAGCGCCCCAGATCGGCAAATCCACCGAGGAAGAATGCTAGTCCCGAGAGGCCCATCGAGGTGTTTAGTTCAGGGACATCAAGAGTTGGTCCGGAGTCGGCGCCAGTTGGAATCTCTATTGAGACAGAAGAGGGGAGGGGGTCAATTATTGCTAGAGCTGAGAGCTGATCCTCATCTGTTGTCGGTGCATGTTCGACGCTGATGCTGAGGGGCCTGTCTCCAGCAGCTGAGATTGACGCCGTGCCCCTTCCTGCGGAACCTGAAGCCCCCTCCTCCGCAGGGGCTTCCCAGCCAGCATCTGAGATTCCCGATATCCTGGATGAAATTGTCGAGGTCCCATCATTGGGGTCATGATGGAAGAGGAAATGATCGCCCCCCATTGTTACAGGTGATGAAGAGTTAGTGATCTGGGCCTCGATGCTCCCGATAGAAGACGTTGAAGACCAGCTTGATGAGCTTCCGAATGAGGAAGAGAATTGGTCTGGGAAGTCGGAAATCCTCACTGCCTGTCTCTGTTCTTTATCAATTCCGGTGTATGTGATTGAGGATATGGGACTCGAAGCTGAATACAGTGCGTCTTCCGTGGTCAGGAACAAGCTGATCTCGTCTGGGATATCTGAAATCGAGAGGGCTTGGTGGGATGAGTTAGAAATTGTTCCCTCGTCATGCTCAAGATACATGAAATTGAACTTCTCAGTAGCAGCCGTACTAATGTAAACGGTCAATTCCTCGAGTTCATCATCGTCGTCCAGACTGAATGCCGAAAGGCCGCTGAAGCCTATACTGGCTGCAATAGGGACTAATGGTTCGACTAGGGCCCCGGACCTCCCTACTACCTGCGTCAGAGATCTATCATTTGCCAGAACCAGATGGTCTCCTACCAACACTGGATGCTGGCTTGACCCTAGTTCCATGCCAATCCTGGAAATCGTGGTCGGCGTCCTCTGGGCCCCCCAATGGTCGTGCATTAGCAGATTGAACTCCCTGCCCTGCAGATCTCCACCCGAGCCTACCCCTCCCGTTATCGCGCCGACCACAGTGGAAGGAATGTCGTTCAGAGTAGAGCCGACATCCAAGTATAGGTCGACTAAATTGAGGATTAGTGAGTCCATTATCCTCGAGACGAAGTCCATATTGTCGGAATCATCGAGATCGGTATCGTCGCCCTCTGAGCCTCCCACATCGAACGATCCGAACAATACCAATGCAGGAGGTATCGAGTCCAACGAGATGCTGACTCTCCTGTGGTCATCAGACTGGCCTCCCCTCTGGAACCAAGATTGGTACTCGAGGGAGTCTATGGTCTGAGCGGACCTAAGCAGTATCATACTGACTGGGGGATATGCGGGGTTAACCGGGAGGGTGGGGTCGTCGACGTTTGGACTAGTGTCCCGGGAGAAATTCTTGATGCCTAGTATCATTCCAAGACGGTCGGGTCTAGCCCCTGGCAAGTCGGGTTCGTCTTCAGAACCCAACATCCTGAAGATTCTAGTTATCTCTCCCGGGGACATGGTTCCCTCTGGCATCCCCCTCAACCAGCCGAGAGACTCCGTGATGTTTCCAAATGAGCCCCCGTTATCCTCAGGAGGGGAGTTCGACCGATCCTCGTAGAAATGGATGTGTAAATCCGCCCTACGATCTGCGAAGTACTCGACAGTGGTCAGGCTTCTATCGCCCTCGATTCCACCGGCCGCTGGAATTGTACTGTCGGTTCTGATAATCAGTTCCAAGTCCCCCGGAATCACCAATGAGTCCTTGTTTGGGTGGATGTCTATGTTGATGTATGCAAGCTCCCAGAGGTCCCTGACTCCGTCTGAACCTGGAGGGGAGAAATGGCCATATCCCAAGCCGACTGAGACGCCGCAGTCAATCTCGTCAGAGGGGAGGAAAAGGAGTTGGTCTGGTGTGTACCTGTCTGGACACGTGTCCATATCGCTTGAGTCGACGGAGATTGAATAAGGGGCGGAGATCCCAATCAGGGTCATGCCCGTACCATCAAAATTCGAATTGAAAACATTCAGAATCGCCTGGATGAGGTCCTGCATTACTGCGCTGGCGTTGAAGAATACCCTCTCTATGCCGACTTCAAGTGAGAACTGGCTTGGCATGGTGTTGAATGCTGAGTCTACGACCCAAATGTAGCTCTCACCATCCCCGAGAGCTAGTATTGAGTCGGGGCTGGAGTATGCAAACGCCTTGATTAGCGAAACTTGCAAAGTGTCAAGTTCGTCCCACATTGGATCGGTGATGCTAGAGTCAAGGACGTCTACAGAGTAAGTTATGGCCGGTTGAATCCAGAGGGTCCCTGAGTCCGAGATGATGTTGTCAAGGCCTATTGGTCCAAGTGAGATTCCCAAGCCGACCTGGATGTCGTCATCTCCATCGTTGTCGACGTCGACAGCATGGCTCAGTGGGTCAGTCTGTAGATTCAGCAAGGAAAGGAAGTTTGCCGTGAAGGTAACTACCTCGGTGTTCCTGATGATGTTTCCATCCAAATCCTTGTATTCAGTCAAAATTACGTAATCCGTGATGTTGACTAGGGTCTGCCAAACATTGTCGACCTGGCCAGTGGGCCCATCATCTATCCCGAGAATCACATTGTAGGGAAGTGGATGCTCGGGGAGTGGGGGCGAGGTCTCGACCATGGACGAGTCGATCAGAGATTCCCCTATCGAGGACAGGGGTTGGTTAGGGCCGCTTTCTGAGACTCCGTCCCGTACGGCATCCAATGAAGGACCTGCTATCTGTCCCACAGAGTTCGAGTCGAGCACGTCCTGGCGTTGTCCCAGAACATCGGACAAATCATCCAGAATCTGGAAGTCCTGCGACTCTATCCTGGCCTCCGCGCTAACACTCGATATTGGAGAGAACAGGGGCAAAAGCAGTATCATTACAACTAGGATGCTGCTTGAATTTGGCAGTCGGGGCGCATGGTGAATCACCCTGAC
>DAQP01000024.1:25650-47846 GCA_002504435.1 Euryarchaeota archaeon UBA438 | reverse complement strand
CAGAAGAAAAAATTGCTTATTCAGGAACGCCCGATGAGGATGCTCAAGAAATCATACCGGATCCTTTGTTGATTCCTAAGATTGCTTTGGCATATGTGCCAACTGTGGTTTTTTTGTTATTTGTGACATCAACTTCTGACGATGCATTCGCCGGATACTATCTCTTCATGAATAGTGGCATGTGTCTACTTCTGCTACTGCCGCTATACGCGGTCTATCTTGTCCGCCTAACTTGGAGACGATTCAAAGAGGGGACGCTCACCCTATATGTTGCAATATTCCATACTCTCTCGATCATTGTGCCATTATCGTGGTTGTTTGCTGTGCTAGGATTTAGCGGATCTCCGGCCTGAGAGGCACCTATGGTTCGGCTGACCATGAAGCCCATGACTTGGGCGTCTCCCTCACGTGGAATGCCCTCAGCCTCAGTGAATTGCCGTACGATGTAGAGATGTGGTCATTGACCTGCTCGAACGCCCACCTTGCCAGGTTCTCCGCTGTGGGGATGAACGGCACAATGACCGTCCTGTGCCCGTCTTGCATGTGGGATAGCGCTTGAATGGCAGCCTCATCGCCTTCGTAAACGATGAATGCATGGTCGACCACATCGTGGATGTGATCTTTGAGAATGCCTGATATGTCGGAGAAATCCATCAGCATACCCTCGTCTGACGACCCATGCTCTGTAACCACGTCCCCCTCGAGCTCCACTTCCCACCTGTACCTGTGCCCGTGCATGTTCCTGCACTTGCTCTTGTGGTTGGGGACCCTGTGCCCGGTATCCGTCTCTATCCATCTCCTAATCCTTGTCGTCATTTCTTACCCTCCTCGAATTCTAGGCATATCGAGTTGATGCAGTATCTCGGCCCCCGGCTCTCGTGGAATAGATGGCCAAGGTGCGAGTCGCAGCCACTGCACCTGACCTCGATCCTCCTCATGCCGTGCGTCAAGTCCGTTAGTTGATTGATTCCTGCACCCGCTGCCTCCTCAGAGAAGGCTGGCCACCCGCACCCAGAGTCGAATTTGGAATCCGACTCGAAGAGCCTCATGCCACAGTCAGCGCAATTATAGGAACCCACATCGAAATGCTTGTCATACTCCCCGGTAAATGGCCTCTCTGTACCGTTCCTCTTCATCACATGGTGCCTCAATTCGGCCTTCAGGGCCCAATCAAGGACGCTGCTCCAGTCGTCCACGTACTCAACAGGGTCCTTCCTGCCGATCGCATGGAATGCGAGAATTCTCTCAACATCAGCACCGCTAGTACCCGACGACCTGCCTTCCGAGTCTGGATTGTATGACGTATTCGTGTTGGCAAACACGGTGTCGAAGTCCAGGCCAAGTTTGTTGCATGATTGGATCGAGTCCCTCAGTATTCCCTCCTTGTCCGACTCTATGTATGGAAGCTGCAACGAGACTCTATCGGAGTCCCAGTTGCCCAATGCGAAAGCACTCGAGACCGACTCGTAGAATTCAGGCCTGCAATCGGGGTATATCGCGTGGTCTCCAGAGTGAACACCGAGTGCGATTTCGACTTCTGTGCCCTCCTTGGCTGCTAGGCTTAGGGCGTAGCCGTATAGTACGGATGTAAAAATTGCGTTTCTATTAGGCACCACGGTATCCTTCATCTGCTCCTCCTCGTAATGCCCCTCGGGAATCTCATAGCCGCTAGTGGTCAGTGCGGAATGGAAAATACCCATGGCAGAACGTAGGTCGACCACCTCATGCTCAACGGTTATTCCCATTCCCGCGAGGTAATCGATGTTCGCTTTGGCCCTCTCAATCTCAATCACATGCTTCTGCCCATAATCGAATGAGATGCAATTTACCGAGTATCCTCTCGACAATAGGTGAAGTAGTAGACCCGTGCTGTCCATTCCACCAGAGAATGCCATTACCGCCTTCATTAGAGAACCCCCATCCATTTGTGAGTTTGTAGGCTCAGTCTCCATCCGGGCTCCTCCTTCACTAGCCTCTCAACAGCCCTGAAATTGATGCCGTTTTGCTCTATTGTATCTGTCTCGATATAGCATGGCTGAAGGTAGTGATGGCTGAAACCGCCCCTCAGGTCCTCGTACATTTCCAGATCCTGCCCGCAGTATACCACCTTCAGCTCGTCACCGGTCCTCTGCTTGATTGAGACGTTCGGGTAAAGCTGGTCCTTGGGACTGACGCAAATCCAGTCGATTATCGGATCGACGTCGATAGTGCCGTTCGTCTCAATGGATAGTGAGATTCCGTGCTCCTTTAGCTCCCTGCCGATTGTCCCCAGGTCCTGCATCGCAGGCTCGCCGCCTGTGAATATCACCCTATCACAATCATAGGAAAGAACCTCTTCTATGATGTCCCCCATGCCCATTTCATCGTATTCGAGAAAATCTGTATCGCACCATTCGCACCTTAGATTGCAATTTCCGAATCTTATGAAGACGTGAGGTATTCCAACGTGGAAACCCTCTCCTTGGGTGGAGTGGAAAATCTCAACTATTGGGTATGTAATCACGTAATCACCCCTGTACTGGAGGGCTCCTGATCAGCTGCAGCAACTCTGTTCTTGCTTCCGGCTTCTCGAAGAATACCCCTCTCATCGCACTGGTGGTCATGACCGCGTTTTGCTTCCTCACGCCCCTGCACCTCATGCAACCGTGCTGAGCCTCCAGTATTACAGCACAGCCGAGCGGGCTCAGATGCTGCTCGATGTCATCAGCAATCGACTTCGTGATCCTCTCTTGGTTCTGCAGCCTCTTGGCGTGAGCGTCCATCAATCTGGCTAGCTTGCTAATGCCGACAATCCTGTCTATTGGTATGTATGCGATGTGCCCCCTCCCGCTGAACGGCTGTAGATGATGCTCGCATGTGCTGTGGAACTCCATGTCCCTAAGGAGTACTATGCCATCATATCCCTCGGCATTGAACGTGGAGTCAAGAATTTCCCTTGAGTCCATTCCATATCCAGAGAATATCTCATCGAACGATTTCACTACCCTCAGCGGGGTCTCCGAAAGCCCCTCCCTTAGATCGCCCTGGCAGCTCTCGATATATCGAACAAGAGTCTCGACCGCGCTAATCGCCTCTTCCCTTCCAGCCATTATTCAGCACCTCTTCCCCTTCTAGCATCGATTTCGTCCAACTGGTCGAGCATTTTCCTGCATGCGGTTCTGATCGCGTCGGCAACACTCACGAATTTCTTGTGGTCTCCGACATGCTGTTTCAGGTCATCGAGAATCTCACTCGGCATGTCAAGGCTTACTTTGGGCATGAGATTGGCCCATTGGTGCCATTCATAAGTATTACTAGAGTAATATTGTAGTAATACTACCTGTGACCCTCGATCATTTGATCCAGATTGGGGTGCTTCAATTGGACGTTCTCAGCCCTGGAAACTAGAGAGGCCATCTGCTGGTCAACTTCTGATTCCCCGACCCCATTAGAAATCATGCTAGATAGAACACTGAGGCCGCCTTGAATCACACCTGCCTCAAGGAACTCGTCATTGGTGATTTCACCCGAATCCCTTAGCAGCGAGAGTGTGTCCGAGAGAAAACTAACCTCGTCAGAAACCTGTGCTGCGCTCGGCACTCCACCGGCAGTCAGCATCTGTATTGATGATATCACGACCCGGCGACCGACATTCCCCTTTTGATGGTTGTCAATCGCCCTCTACGAGCTCGACTAGAACACCGCCCGTTGAAGAGGGATGTATGAATGCAATTCGATGACCGCCTGAACCCTCTACGGGCTCTTGATTGATCATATTGACCCCGTTACTGAGGAGCCTGGAAATCGTGTCATCGATGTCCTTCACTGATACTGCCACTTGTTGCACCCCCGCCCCGCGTTTGAGAATAAATTGCCCTACTGGGGTTTGCTCACCAAGTGGCTCCAGGAGTTCTATCCTGCTTTCATTGTCGCCTTCCATGTACCGAATTTTAACGCCCTGGCTCTCAACGGTATCGTCGCCCGAACTCACGAATCCGAGCATGGCCCAGAATTCCGAGGCCTCTTCAATTGATTGTGTGGCTATGCCGATGTGATCTATCCTGGTCATTTCAAACACCACTCGGTGAGGTCCACGTTCCAAATACTTCCCTCATCACTCCATTCACCTCGCCTACTGTGGCCTCAAACTTGAGTGCGGCGATCAGTGGATCCATGATGTTCCCATTTCCATTGCACGATTCTCTCAGCGACTCAAGGGCCTCGGATACCTTATCCTCGTCCCTCTCAGACCTCAGTAGCTTTAGTGAGTCAATCTGCTTGGTAACTTCATCTGGGTTGAGTAACTGCCCCTCGAAAACCGAGTCATTTTCCGAAACATTCCTATTCACCCCGACCAGCTCTATGCTTCCATCCTCGATTCCCTTCAGATATCTCCATGCGCTTTCATGGATTACACTTTGCTGGTAACCGGACTTGATGCACTCCAAGGAGCCGCCCATCCTATCTATTTCCATGACTAGGGCCTTAGCATCATCATATATTTTCGAGGTCATTTCTTCAACTAGATACGAGCCACCCAGTGGATCCGGGTGTTCGGTTATGCCAGTCTCGCTGGCAATTAGCTGCTGTGTCCTTAGGGCGATGGTCACGGCTTCATCTGTTGGAAGCCCGATGGCTTCATCGTAACTGTTCGTATGAAGCGACTGGGTGCCGCCGAGTACGGCCGATAGGGCTTGATATGAGACCCTCATGATATTGTTCATGGGCTGCTGTGCTGTTAGTGTAGCCCCAGCTGTCTGCGTGTGGAATCTTAGTTGACTGGATTTTTTCTTGTTGGGAGAGAACCGCTCTTGAATGAGGTCATGCCACAATTTTCTCGCTGCCCTGAACTTTGAGACCTCTTCCAGAAGGTTGTTGTGGCAGGCGAAGAAGAATGACATTCTGGGTGCAAAATCGTCAATGCTCATGCCAGAAGATGTAGCGTATCTTGCGTATTCTAGCGCATTAGATAGGGTGATTCCTACCTCCTCTACCGCCGTACAACCAGCCTCCCTCATATGGTAACCACTTACGGAGATAGTATTCCACCCTGGTGTGTTCTCACTGCACCACTCCATCAAATCTGTAGTTAGCCTGAGAGACTCCTTAGGCGGATATATGTAGAGTCCGCGGGCAATATATTCCTTGAGAATGTCATTCTGTACTGTGCCCCTTAGTTCCGTCCTATCGACACCCATTTCGTCGGCTACAGCCACATATAGGGCCAGAAGGGTGGTCGCCGGCGCGTTGATTGTCATTGATGTGGAAACCGCGGACAGGTCGATGCCCTCCAGTAGTGCCCTCATATCCCTGATTGAGTCTATGGTTACGCCCACCTTGCCCACCTCTCCTTCGGATAGTGGGTCATCAGAGTCGAGCCCCAATTGTGTGGGGAGGTCAAATGCTACGGATAGTCCCGTTTGCCCTTCATTGAGTAGCATTCTGAATCTTTCATTTGTTAGTTTGGCTGTAGAGAACCCTGCATACTGCCTCATAGTCCACAGTCGATCGGAGTACATATTCTCGTGGATCCCCCTCGTATAGGGGGGCTCACCGGCACAATCTCTCGTATCATCAGCTGCCATATTCAATATCGCGAGTCAGGTGGATGAAATGAATGATGTGATTGAACTACCTTCTAACGGTGTAATTATCAACAATCTTGGACATCGCATCTAACTGCTCACCATCCAGTACCCCTTCATCGAATTTTTCTGAAAGGAACTCTTTCGCATCAGCGACTGTCTGCCTTTCGCCCTTAGCCCAGACAGAGCCTAGGATGCTTGAACGGTGCTCCTCTGCTACATTGATGTCCACCAGCAGCCTTCTTACCTCGTATTTGTATTCCATATGTCTACTTCTATCGAGCCTCTTCTTTCTCTCTGCTGGTTGGAATGAGGGCTTTACTCTCCTCCTCTTCCTTACTTGAACCGGTGCTGGTGCACTTTCGGCTTCAGGAGCTTTTGCTTTCTGCACAGTCTTCTTGGAGGCCCTAGCCTTGCTCTTGTCTATGATGTCCTGCGCCCTCTTGCTAGTCTGGCTTCCTTCATCATCTGCTTCCTGATTCTCACTTTCGGAGGGTCGTAGACCTATGCCCTTTCTAGGCTCCCTAAGTAGCTGTTCTTCAATAATTGACTCTTGAATAGCGCTCTTCGCAGTTTGCTGACCGCCGTCATGAGCTGGCTTTGGTGGTGCCTCTGAATCCTCTTTCATTGTGGGAGGTACTGCTACCTTAGATGGTGGCGGTACTGGCTTTGGTGCAATGGGAGCAGGGGCCTTTTCTGGACTAGTCTTGTCCTTTACTGGAGCCTTTGCCGGAGGGGATCCTGACTTATTGAAAACGTCTCGAGGCTTAGTCCTCGGCTTCCTGCGTCTCTGCACTACAGTATTCTCCTATCGCTTGGTCTCAGGTGTCTCTGATAAGGGTTCTCTGGACTAATTCCACGAAATCGGCGAGGAGTCAGTCCTTAACATTGGATTAATGGCGCTATCTTCGAGATTTGTGACTCTCCCCATCTCAATTTCCCTCCTCCCTAATTCAGCGATCATTGTGCCATTATCTATGCAGTATTGCTTCTCCGGCCAATGTGCAGTTGCACCCCTCTCTTCGCACATAATTTCAGCCATCTCACGTAGCCTACCATTGCATGCTACTCCGCCACCTAGTAACAACTCTGTCTTTCCTGTATGTGCTAGCGCCCTCTCTGAAACCTCGATACAACTAGCGAAGGAGTGCTCCTGTAAACTCCACGAAGAAGCTCCCAAACCCTCTCTTTCAGAAAGTGATATTGCAGCTGTAAGTATCCCAGAAAATGCTAGGTCCATCCCATGAACGGCATAGGGAAGCTCCAATTCCGATGTGGCTGATACTCCACCACTGGCCCACTCAGATGCCAGCCTCTCAATCACCGGCCCACCCGGGAATGGAATATCGTGGATTCTAGCGAACTTATCTAGCATATTACCTATCCCAATATCCAATGTTTCACCCAACACCCTATACCTCGAGCCAGCCCTTGCTATAACTTGCGTATTTCCTCCGCTAGCGTAGAGTAATACTGGATCATCACAACCAGTTTGGTTCCTGCCAACCTCAATGTGGGCCACACAATGATTTACCCCAATAAGGGGCACATCCCAAGTTTTCGAAAGCGTCCTAGCAAGCGAAGCGCCAACTCTGAGGCAGGGACCAAGTCCAGGACCCTGGCTGAATGAGATCGCCTTTACATTGGAGGGAGCAAAACCTTCCCTATCCATCACTCTGGATACTAGTTCAGAAGCAACCAATGAATGGTGATCAGCAGCCTCTCTAGGGTGTATTCCACCATGCTCAGGAGTGAAAACCGATGATTCTGACGGAATCAACTCGCCGCTCTCACTAACCATCCCTATCGATAGGGTGTGGGCAGTACTCTCCACACCCACAATGACGCCTTCCATGGTACTGCATGGAGGGAGGGCTTTCAAGTGTCGCGGCTATCGGAGCACGTGCGAACCATCATTGTCAATGCCGGTGAGATAGCACACATGTCTCACGGCGATACGAATATGCCACTATTAGGCCATGAAATGGGGGATAAGTCCGCGAATGTGTATGAACCAGGACTAGGCATCCTGATTGAATCGGGCAATATATGCAGAATAGATGATTCAAGGGAAATTTCCGATGAATTTGTATCCTCGTGGAAGGAAGGGAGTGGAATTACCGACGGAACTAGGATAATCGATGCTGAAGGTAAGGCCATAATTCCCGGTTTTGTTGATTCGCATTCACACTTACTGTGGGGCGGGGATAGGAGCAACGAGATTGCATTAAGGCAGAGTGGTATGACATACTCTGAGATTTCGGGCTCTGGAGGGGGTATTGGAAAAACTGTAAGAGAAACTAGGAAATTATCCCTCGATGAGCTCATCTCGATCGGGAAAGATAGGATATCTAGAGCAATTAGCCATGGAACTACCACGATAGAGGTCAAGAGCGGATATGGGTTATGTGTGGATTCAGAACTCAAACTACTCGAAGCAGCGGGTAGGATAGCAGATATATCGCCAATTGATATTCATCCAACGTGGCTAGGCGCACATGATGTCCCTAAGGGGATGAGCAAAGATGCGTATGTTGAGGAATTGATTTCGGAGCAATTACCGAAGGTAGCGAGCCAAGGAATCTCAAAATGGGCAGATGTATTCTGTGAGCCTGGTTGGTTCGATATAGAGGAAACAGAGGACATCATCAAGGCAGCCAAAGAATATGGATTGCAATCGAGACTACATGTGGATGAGTTTGTTGACTCCGGCGGGCTTTCTCTGGCCGCTGATCTTGGCTCAGTTAGTGCGGATCACGTAGCCCATTCAAATCATGAGTCGAGGAACTTGGCAAGCAAATCCGGCACTATGCAGACTTTCCTCCCTGGAACTCCCTACGTTATGGGTACAAAGGAATATCCACCAATTGCCGACTGCATCGAGAACCGATGGGCATTCTCACTGGCATCCGACTTCAATCCTAATTGCAATTCGCTATCAATTCCATTCGTTGGATCATTGGCTGCACATAGGTGCGACATAGATCCAATTAGTGCATTATCAGCTGTAACTAGGAATCCATCGACCACATTGGGGTATGGGAGCTCGAATCCGGTTGGGACTCTATCTAATGGCTCACATGCTAATCTAAACATCCTGATATCTGAGACTGTAGATGTGTGGTGCCAGACACCCGGTATGAATCCGATCTCTGCCACTGTTGTCAGAGGTATATTGTAATATTGTTAAAATAGTTACAATACTATTACTCCAATAAACTATTATTAGTTCTATAATTATAGATTTTCATATATGCGCCCTCTTCTCCAGATAGATCGGTTCAATAATAGGCAAATATGCGAATCGCGTGTTTCCGATAACAGTAGTTATCAGAATATGATTTTGAAATAAATATGTAAACAGGCTTTCAGTCTAACGATAATACAAAAAATCAAAGAATTTACGTAAATGACCCCACATATTGGATTCATATGTCGGTGCCCAATCTATGATGCGTGACTGCGATCGAGGGCTACTGTATGAGCTGTAAAACATACGGCGTTATCGAGGGTCTAGAGATAGTGAATATGGCGAATGGGAGGACTAGGGCCAAGGGCACATGTTCCGTCCAGGGCTGCGGTGGAAGAATTTCGAAAATTGTTTCTTAGACACACAACTCTAGGGAGAATCATTCATTTGTGTGGTATGTATCGGCAGATTACTGGGCTCGTGGTCTAGGGGTTATGACGTCGCCTTGACATGGCGAAGATCGCAGGTTCAATTCCTGCCGAGCCCACCAGTAATTTCTTACCTACTAAACTACAATTTCATTCATAGGTAATTCTGAGCTTGCCCGCACCCTTGGATCTCGAGTTAGTAATTGTGATGTCATCCACGTCAGAAGTATTCGCAACGTGTGTACCCCCGCAGGGGCATAGATCAATTCCGTCGATTTCTACTACTCTCAGCATTTCGATAGAGCTGGGTATCCTATCCATGAATTTTGTATGCCTCATCTGTTCATGTGAAAGAATTCTGTCCCGGTCCCATTCGTGTATGGATACATTGGAATCCGTCCTTAGAGCGTCATTTACAGCCACCGCCATATCACCGGCATTGAATTGGTCCCTGTCGGGAAACCAGAGGTCGATTCTCGTATACCCTTCACTAATCTGGTTGCCTACAGTTTCCGCCCCGAACAATTCGTTAGCCATTGCAGAAAATACATGCTGTGCGGTATGCATCCTTGTATTCCTGTTCCTTCGGATTACGTCAATTTCACACTCGACGCCATCCCCTACGTTGAATATCGATGGATCATCTACTGGATGGAGGATAAAATCGCCACCCTGTACCTCAGAGAACTCTGCTGAATGGTCTGAAGAGGAAATAACTCCAACATCCCCTGGCTGCCCTCCCCCACGGGGGTAGCAATATGACTCAGAAAGATGTAAACCACCATCAGTTATTCCCGAAACAGTTGTCCTGAAGGTTGGAGGATTAGTTCCGGGATGCTGCTTCATGTGCAGTTTCTCTTGCATTCAATCACCGAATACCTCAGTAATTTCTCCGGAGAGAAGTGCTTTGGATAGTGCCATGCTATCTTTTGACATCGATCTATCAGTTGTCAAAATCGGAACAATATTTCTAACCCAAGCATGGATCTTCTTCACCCCATCGCCTGGCGTTTCAGAAATCCTGTCTAATGCCTCCGAAGAGCATATCAGTTCATTTGCAATCACCTGTGCTAGGTACCTAGAGCTTCTCATGGCCCTATGAGAACCAGTCGCCCCCATGGAAACATGGTCCTCCTTGCCCATACTGACAGGAATATTGCTGGTTGTAGCTGGTGAAGCCATCAAATGCAGCTCCGATATAATTGCTGCAGAGGCATATTGAACTATCATTAGGCCGCTTTCCAAACCCTCATTGTTTGCCAGGAAGGGTTTCTGGCCACTCCACTGAGGATCAAGAATCTGGGCCATTCTACGTTCTGAAATGCTGGCAATCTCGTGGCATGCAAGAGCTAGGCCATCGCTGCTTAGTGCAATATACTGACCGTGGAAGTTTCCACCCGATAGTATGCCACTATCGTCTCCTGAGAAGACCAGGGGGTTGTCTGTAGCGCTATTGATCTCTATCGTAGCTATCCTCCGCGCCTCTCTCAGCATATCAATTACTGGCCCATGGACTTGTGGAGCGCATCTAAACGAGTACGCGTCCTGTACTCTATCACAATCAACGTGTGATGAATTGATGTCTGAATTAGCTAGCACCTCCCTTATTCTAGCGGCAGAAACTCCCTGTCCCCAGTGAGGCCTGGAATCATGTATCCTACTGTCAAATGGAACGTGGGATCCCTTGATGGCCTCAACAGAACATGCAGCTGAGATGTCGGAAGCGAACATTAGCATCTCCATATTGCTGATTGTCTCGCACATATATGCGCACATCTGACTAGTTCCGTTAATCAGGGATAGGCCTTCCTTTGCCTCTAGGACGATTGGGCTTATTCCAAACTTCATCAATGCTGTCTCCGAGCTAGTTGTAACAATCTCGTCACCATCAATTATCTGGCATTCACCCTCTCCGATTAGAGCAAGCGCAAGGTGGGATAGCGGAGCTAGATCACCCGATGCCCCTAGTGAACCAATCCTAGGAATGACCGGGCAAATACCCGAATTTAGCATTTTTATCAACGTCTCAACGACAGTCAGGCGCGTTCCAGATTGTCCACGGCATAGTGTGTTAGCCCTGATTAACATCATCATCTTCACATGCTCGTATTCCATGTTTTCACCGACCCCACAGGCATGGCTTCTGATGAGGTTCTCCTGTAGGGCTCTCAAATCTTCAGAATTTATTGTAACTGATGATAGCGCACCAAAGCCCGTATTAATTCCATAAACGACCTCATCACTATGTACGATATTGTCTACGACCCCCCAGGATTCTTCCATTCTGCTCCGAGCATCGTCAGACAGAGAGACCAAGGTATTGTTCCTGCTAGTATCAATAACATCCTCAATGGTGAGGTTGAACCCGTCGATTGAGAGCTCGCGCATGATTGACGCCCGAGGCAATCACAAATAGACTCATCGAGAATCAAAAATCTCACTGATTATTGATTCATCTACGTCATTGGGAATTGTAACCTGTAGATTTTCATTGGCCTCCATGGCCCTATGGATGGACCATTTTGCCGCATCATTACGTGCCCATGACCTTCGTGCAATTCCATTGTTTACGTCCCAAGGAATCATCGATTCGATATTCGTACCACATTCCTCGGTACCGTCTATTACCATGCCAAAACCGCCATTAGTTACTTCTCCCCATCCAACTCCCCCTCCGTTGTGAATACTGATCCATGTGGCCCCTCTGAAGGAGTCACCTACAAAGTTCTGAATTGCCATATCTGATGTAAACATGGAGCCGTCATATATGTCCGATGTCTCTCTGAATGGGCTATCGGTTCCACTAACATCATGATGGTCCCTACCAATCACAACTGGAGCGGAAATTATCCCCTTAGCAACAGCCTCATTGAACGCCCTGGCGATGGACACCCTTCCAGTCTCGTCCGAGTATAGTATTCTGGCCTTACTCCCAACAACTAGCTCGTGATTACCTGCCTCCTTAATCCATCTCAGATTATCCATATACTGCTGAACGATCTCATCTGGACATTCCCGGATTAGCCCCTCGAGAACCATTATTGCAATCTTGTCTGTCGTTTCCAAATCAGACTGTTTTCCAGAGGTGCAGACCCATCTGAATGGGCCAAAACCGTAATCAAAACACATGGGTCCCATGATATCCTCAACGTATGATGGATATGCAAATGAGCCGTCTTCGGAAAATACGTCAGCCCCGGATCTCCCAGCTTCAAGGAGGAATGCATTGCCATAATCCCAGAACCTCATTCCCTTAGAACATAGGATATTGATGGCATCGGCATGCCTTCTAAGTGAGTGTTGGACATGCCCCTTGAAACCCTCAGGGTCACTCGAGAGCAGCTCCTTTGCCTGCTCGTATGTATGACCAACTGGCGTGTATCCGCCTAGCCAGGGGTTGTGTAAGCTTGTTTGATCACTGCCCAAATCAGGTGTTAAATCGTGCAAAATTAGTGCTTCAAGAAGGTCTACAATATTCCCGATGTAACCAATAGAGACAGCCTCCTTGTTCCGTACTGCCAACCGAGTTCTGGAAATTACCTTGTCAATGTCATCATAGAGTTCTGAGAGCCAACCTTGCTGATGCCTCTTTGATGCTGCATACTCATCTACCTCAGCTATTATGCATACAGCACCGGCGATTACCGAGGCCTTGGCCTGGGCACCCGACATCCCACCTAGCCCGGATGTCACATACAAAACCCCACCTAGCCCTTCTGTTGGAGAAAGCCCTAGGTATTTCCTCGATGCATTAAGAATCGTAATTGTTGTTCCATGAACGATGCCCTGGGGTCCGATGTACATGTACGATCCTGCAGTCATTTGTCCGTACTGTGTTACTCCTAGAGCGCTCATTTTTTCATAGTCAATCTGAGACGAATAATTTGGAATTACCATCCCATTGGAGATTACAACCCTAGGCGCGGATTCAGATGAAGGGAACAGTCCTAATGGATGTCCGGAGTTCATAACCAATGTTTGCTCATCCGACATTTCTGAGAGGTATTTCATGGTTAACTGGTACTGGGCCCAATTCTGGAAAACCGTTCCATTACCACCATATGTCACCAACTCATGCGGGAATTGAGCTACCTCTGGATCAAGGTTGTTCTGAATCATCATCATAATTGCGGCTGCTTTCTTTGATTTGGCAACGTATTCGCCAATAGGCCTCGCATACATCTCATATTCCGGTCGAAATCTATGCATGTATATGTGCCCAAGACTATCTAATTCGGATAGGAACTCCTTGCCTAGTTCGGAGTGCCATTCCCGGGGGAAATATCTCAATGCGTTTCTGACCGCCAAAACCTTCCCAGCTTCGTCCAGTACCTGGGGCCTTGCCGGTGCATGAGGCAAGTCGTTGTCGATGACAGGGGGGTCCGGCAAAATATTGGGAATTCCGTACGATTGAACGAAATCAGCCATTACCATCCCAACCTCTCATCAATTATTTCTCTAAGATTGGCATAGCGCGCGTCGACGTCACTCTCCAATGATGATAGGCGCGAGGAGATGCTCTCGCATTCCTTGCCATCAATTGAGTCGAGATTTATCCTGACATTCATTGAAGCAATGACGAATGATGCCTTGGCCAACTCTGCAGAGGCGGCCAAATCAGTTAGAGCGTTTGAGTTTCCAAATTTTGCCAGATCAATAATGGAGTCTAGGAGCTGAAGAGAGCTGTTGGCAATTTTCAGAGGGGAGTTTGCAGCACCAATTGTCGCATCCCTAATGGAGGCTTTTCGAGCCTCGATCTCATCCTCATTATTTCGCGGTAATCTATAGGCCATCATTACTCGATCAAAAGATTCAGCATCCTCTCGTGCCATGACAATAGATTCCTCTATCCTCTCCTCGGAATTAGCGATTATTTCTTCGGCTGTAGCATGTCCGTCTTTCCATTTTTCCCTACCTATTGTCAGTCTGGATACCATTGCAGCAAGAGCATGTGCATGAGAGAGCGCCAAGGCCGCTACGGATCCACCCCCTGGTGTCGGGTCAGAAGATGCGATACTGTTGAGTATGTCCGCATATCCATCGTTCATATCAGTCACCTCTGTTAATTGCCCATTCAATGATGGATGTTTGGGGATCGAACTCCCCGAATTTATCCAATGATAGTCCGTTGATGGCGGCATTTACTAACTCTATCTCATCGACGCCTTCAGTATCCCTGAGATATTTCTTACCAGCAGATAACATAGCATTTAGGGGAACTAGTCCAACGAGTTCAGAGGCAATAACAGAATGGCCTAGATTATTGGCCTCAATTCTGATTGCCTCAGTGACGTCGTGAAGGCCGGTTACGCTATGGTCAAGCAGGTTCATCGACACCTGGGCAGTATCTTCATCGTACATCCACCCAGCCGCTTGTAGTGACTGGAAAACCCCTGGCGTCCTCAACGGCTTCCCATCCTCACCAATGATCTTGTCACCGTTTTCGTCTCTGACTAATGCCCCACTAGTCCTAATCATGGATGCTATTGAATTGGCAATTTTCTTATCTTTAGTATCCAGATTGACGTTGTAGGCAATGAGAATCTGCCTCGCCCCTGTTGCAGTGACACCCGTTGATGGGTTGAAAATAGTGGGTCCGTAGTCAGGCTCCCATCCTTCAGATGAGATTTTCTTCTCCATTCCTTCATACTCACCCTTCCTAATATCCGGTAACCTGATCCTTTCCACCTTTCTTGCCGCCTCTGCGTATAGGTATACAGAGAGTCCCAGTAGCTCAGAAACGGCTTCCGCGTATCTCTGTGAAAGGATTACACAATCATCCATTGTAGAGCCGCTAAGGGGGATGAATGGGACGACGTCCACAGCACCCATTCGAGCGTGCTCACCCGTGTGATTCCTCATATCTATCAGATCAACGGCAATGGAAGTACAGTCTATTACAGCTTTGAGAACGGCCTCTGGCTCGCCCACCATTGTTACAACGGTTCTATTGAAATCATAGCCCATATCGATATCCAGTAAATCTACGCCAACGGCATCAATAATCGGCCTAGTAATCCGATCAATTACAGATTGGTCCCTCCCCTCACTGAAATTTGGCACACACTCGATTAGGACACGATTCACGACCCGGGATTGAGGGGTGGGAAATAGGGTTACTGTTAGTCGTACAGCCTATGGTTGGAAATATTGGATTTATTGTCCAGATTTCTTTCGACAGCTAGCAAGGCCTTAGAAAAATCAGATTTGGAGACCTTCTTCCTCCCCTCGCTAATGGCAGTAACTCCAGCCTCGGTGACTAAGGACATGATTTCAGCCCCACTGAAACCTTCTGTTTTCCTAGCTAGGGACTCCAATGATACCCCTTTGGTGAGTGGTGTATTGGCCGTATGGACGCTCAGGATAGCGAGACGAGCCTCTTCATCGGGCATAGGAACCTCGACAACCCTATCGAACCTACCTGGGCGGAGTAGCGCCTCATCCAATAGTTCCGGCCGGTTAGTTGCCGCTATCACCTTTACATTCTCCAGAGATTCGAATCCATCTAGCTCAGCGAGTAGTTGCATCAGTGTTCTCTGAACCTCTCTGTCACCTGATGTGGCCGTATCGAGCCTCTTGGAGCCTATGGCATCCAACTCGTCAATAAATACGATAGCTGGTGCTCTGTTTCTAGCGAGATCGAACAGCTCTCTAACAAGCCTACCTCCTTCACCGATATACTTCTGCGCTAGTTCGGATGCAACGATTCCGAGGAAGACTGCATCGGTTGAGTTGGCCACAGCCTTGGCGAGTAGTGTTTTACCAGTACCCGGACTTCCAGTAAGGAGTATCCCCTTCGGAGGCTCAATACCGAATCTTCTGAAAGCCTCGGGATTTCTGAATGATAACTCAACAGTCTCCTTGAGTTTGGAAATCTGTTCATCGAGTCCTCCAATGTCATCAAATGTCACGTCTGGCCTATCGATAATCTCAGCAGTTACAACTAGAGGGTCCCATGAATCATCTAGAATCTCAATTACAGAAAGGGTATCCTGATTCAAAGCAACCCTCGCACCAGAAACTAGTCTGGAAGAGTCGATCCTATTGTTGACAGAAACAAGAAAAACGGTTCCATTGGAGCTCCTTACTATTGCTCCCTCATCAGTAACATCTTGGATATATCCAATAATCATTGGAGGGGATCTCAGATTCCTAATTTCCTCTTCGAGCCTGTTCGCCCTCTTCTTGACCTGAGAAACCTCGTTCTCGAGAACCATTTTCTCAGTCAGCAACTGGTGGGCCGATTCTGACAACTCCCTCATCTCCGACTGAAGTCTCCTTACTGATGATTTCAGGGACTCCTGAACGTCATTGGGTTGGCTATCGGACTCGGATGCCATGAGCCCGTGGCAGGGCATACAGATTTCATCTTTCACCCCAATCCATATGGTGTATATGCCCTAGTGAGTGCCATGGGGACGTGTGAGATGTGCGGCACGGATCGCGTCACGACCCTGTTGGCAGAGGTCTCAGGAGCCAGATTGAGATGTTGCTCGCGTTGCATTGAATCCAACAAAATGCTAGTACTCGAGAGATATGTGCCTAAAGTGCCCACAACTCCCCAGTCTAAATTGAAAAGGCCTAGCGATAGGCCGATGTCAAAGAAGGCTGAGAAGGAAATTGCACCAGATTTCCACCTTAGAGTAAGGAAGGCTAGAGTTTCCAAGGGCTGGGAACAAAGGGACCTAGCAAAGAGGATAAACGTCAGATTAAACGATATTCAGAAGGTCGAGAGTGGGATTGTGCCGTCCGATTCAATTGCTATGAAAATTGAGAAGGCTCTTGCAATTACACTACTTGTAGAGGCGGAAGAAGATATGGAACGAGCTGTGAACGTACCGAGCGGTCGTGGGATGACAATAGGAGATGCATTGGATGAGTTCCTCAGCAAGGGCGATTGATGACTCAGTCCCGTTGCATGTGGTCCACCTGGATCAGGATGACCCGCGCAAATGCAGTGCTAGAAGAATGGCGAAGGCTGGAAACGCCATATTGCACTTTGATGTCCGTAGAGCCCCAAAGAGGGGATTTCTACTCGATCCAAATAGTGGAAAATTGATGGGGCCGGATGATAGAAAGTCAATTGATAGGGGCGGTTCTATCGTCGCATTAGACTGCTCGTGGAAGAGGATTGGTGAGTCATTGGAAGCCATCAGCAGACACACTAGACTCGAAGGGCGGACACTACCAGTACTCTTAGCTGCAAATCCAGTATCGTGGGGTAAGCCTGGGAGACTATCTACATCAGAAGCCTTTGCTGCCTCATTGTTCGTACTCGGGAGGGAAAAGCAAGCTAGAATTGTACTCTCGTCATTCCCATACGGAGATAGCTTCTTCGATCTGAATTACGAGCCTTTGATTGCATATAGGGATGCAAAAAGCAACGAGGAACTGTCCGAAATACAGTGGGAGTTCTTCGATAGGCCCACTATCTGACAGTAGATCCCGGGGTAATCTCCCCATCCGGAGTGAGGAGCCTCACATTGCCATCGCCGTCGTCAGCCGCGAGTATCATTCCCTCAGAGAGGACCCCCCTTAATTCCCTGGGTGCCAGATTGGCAACGTACACCACATTTAGCCCCAATAATTCGGACTCCTGGTAAATTCCCTTCAGACCTGCACAAACCGTTCTTGAAGTTCCAGGGCCATCTTCGATTTTTATTACTAGTAGCTTATCTGCATTGGGATGGTCCTCTACTGATGTGATCTTGCCAGTTCTCATTTGGACCTTGAGGAAATCTTCGAACTCTATGTAATCATCTCCGTCCCCCGGGACGTGCTCCGGGTCATTGACGTTACTGTCGTCAACAATTGACTTCTCGTCCGCGATTATTTCGTCTAAATCTAGCCTAGAGAACAATGGTTGTGGTTTTTTGGGGTTCCATAACAGACTGCATTCTGTATCGAGCGAATCATCCCAGAGCATTGAGTCGATATCTGCAGTTTCCCCCAGCATTGCCCATAATTTTTCTGACTGGAAAGGCATGAATGGCCTTGTAAGTATTGAGAGGGTCCTGCAAAGTCTCCATGCCATTGCGAGGGAAGATAGGGATTTTGTACGATCTTCGGACTCTTCGGAATTCATGAATTTCCATGGAGCTGCGTTCTGTAGTAGCACATTACCAATTTGTGCGATGCCCATTATCGATCTCAGAGCTTCCTTGAATCTCTGCCTCTCCATTGAGGAGATAGCTGACTCGATTATACTCATTGAATCTTCAATAATTTTGGTGTGTGAGCCAGGGTCGTCGAATTCAGATAGTGGGTTTGAGCTTCCATCGGTTAGTCTGTGGCTCAATGTCATTACTCTGTGAACAAAGTTCCCGTATGTGCCAATTAACTCATTGTTTACCCTGTCAACAAAATCCTCCCATCTGAAGTCAGTATCATGGGTCTCTGGCATGTTTATTGAAAGGTAGTACCTCAATGAGTCCGCATCGTACTTCTCGAGGAATGAGGGTAGCCAAACTGCATGCTTTCTGCTTTTGCTGAACTGGCCGCCCTGAAGCATCAGGTACTCATTTGATGAAACGTTGTATTCTAACGCCATGTCTCCTGGCTCTCCTATGTGGGAAATCGGGCGTTCTGAGCTAGTAGAGTTCATTCCCATGATTATTGCAGGCCATATTACAGTATGGAATGGAATGTTGTCCTTGCCCATGAAGTAGATGTGTTTCGGGGATTGGCCATCATCTGATACCTTCCACCACCTCTCCCAAGCAGAGTCTCCATCAGGGTGGCCGTTAGCATTGGCGAACCTTTCGGACCAAATCCTTGCGCACGTGTAGTAACCCTGGACGGCTTCGAACCAAACGTAAACCCTCTTTGAGGACCATTCATCGCCGTCCATAGGGAGCTCAATTCCCCAGTCTATGTCCCTAGTGACAGCTCTTGGCCTGAGGCCCATGTCCAGCCAGTTTTTTGTCATGGAACGGACATTTGGCTTCCAAACAGTTTTCCTCAAGGCAGCATGCGACTCAAGACTATCTTGGAACATATCCAGTCTGAAAAATAGGTGATCAGTATCTCTGACCTCGATTGATGCATCAGGATCTAATTTGGATACTGGACTAATTAGCTCATGGGCCTCATATGTAGAGCCACATTCGTCGCATTGATCTCCTCTGGCCTCAGAAGCCTCGCATACGGGACACGTTCCCTCAACGTATCTATCAGGAAGGAACCTTACTACGTCCCCTGATATGGAGCAGTACTGTTCCATGGTTTGCTTGGAGAGCATGTTAGAGCCTAGCAAGTCAGTGAAGACCTCTCTGACAAGCTCCTTATGCCTAATGTCAGACGTTCTATTGTATAGTGCACCTCCAAACTCAACACCTCTGCTGTCTATATTATTCGACCACGAGCAACCTAGATCGTTTAGCGACTTGAGAGCCATCTCATGATATTCATCGACTATTTCTTGGGGGGAAACTCCCAGTTGCTCGGCTGTAAGTGTGATTGGGGTTCCATGCTCATCAGAACCACTACACATCAGAACCCTTCTTCCCCTAGCTCTCTCGTATCTGTATTGAATATCGGCTGGAAGGCAATTTCCTGCCACGTGCCCTAGGTGCAATGGCGCATTGACATATGGCCAAGCCATGAAAATAGTGACATATCCACCATCCGACACGACTCTAGGGGTTAGACACCTATTTATGTCGCAATCGGTCGTAAGGGTTCCGGGAGCAGCCAATCGTGACTGATAGTGACGTGCTATTCGCGCCCAAATTACCGTGAGGAAATCTAGTTGGTTGACTATACATTGATCATTGCGTATGCATCCCTGGCACTGGGTGCTTCATTCCTATGCAGCATACTTGAGGCTGTGCTACTCTCAACAACACACGGGCACATTGCTGCCCTGAAGGATACTCATCCTTCTATTAGTGAAAGGTGGAGTGAATGGAAGGATGACCCTGAGAGGCCATTGACTGCCATACTGACCCTCAATACTATCGCACACACCGTTGGAGCATTAGGTGTAGGGGCAGAGGTGCAGACACAATTTGGCGGAGGGACGATCGTGCATGTCGCCGCGGCTGTTCTAACACTAGCTATACTCCTGCTGAGTGAAATTCTACCTAAGACCATTGGCGCACTATACTGGAGGAAGTTGACGGTACCCTCGGCTAGGGCATTGAATTCAATGATGGTGTTGCTGTGGGTGATAGTCAAGCCGATTCAATTGACTAGGTCACTATTACCTGATGTCGAGACTGAGACCGTTACCAGGAATGAGCTATCCGTCTTAGCGGATATAGCCGAAGAAACCCATGTAATTGAACAAGACGAGGAGACTGTGATTCATAACCTACTGAGATTGAGAGAGATAAAAATCAGTGAGGTGATGACCCCACGTGTCGTAGTAACATCGGTGAATGTGGACGATACCGTATCCGATGTAATAGAGAATATACCCATTATGATTCATGGGAGGATGCCCGTAACCGGTGACACGATTGATGATGTGAGGGGTGTGGTTCTGAGGAGTGAGATTCTACGGAGAGCCGCTGTTGATGAATATGACAAGAAGATGTCAGAAATTTCTAGAGAAGTGATCACATGTCGAGACGATGATTCCGTGGATCGAGCATTGGATGTATTGCTGGAGAACAAAACCCAGATCCTGATTGTTAAGGACGAGTTCGGAGGTACAGAGGGGCTCGTGACTATGGAGGACGTGATAGAGACTCTACTAGGCGTAGAGATAGTCGACGAGTCAGATCAGGCTGGAATAGACGACGGCGTACATCACGAAGATATGCGTGAGCTAGCCAAACAGCGTATCGAGGAGAGCGAGTAATCTAGGACTCATCGTCCTCGTCATCAACGAATCCCTTGGTCTCTGCATACTGAGCCATTGATTCCAACCGCTTCATGAACTTGGAGCCGTCACTGGATGTTTCAGTTGATCTGACTAGCCACACTCCCCCAAAGGCGACCTCCCACAAACCTAGGTTATCCTTCCTCGTCCTGCGGAATATCCAATCCAGGAATGGGATTAGGATAATAGCGATTGATAGCCCAACAGTGATTTTTGTTGCTGTTGTCCATACTGTGCCTGCCGATATAGCAATTAGAAGACCCCCGAAGAAAATCAGGTAGGCTGGGATGTTGATATTCTTCAACATGTGATAGAGGAAGATCGCAGAATCGCCGCGTGAGTTGATGAACTTAGTTCGTGAGATGACATTGCCCATCGAACTCTTGTACTGAATTGGCATAACCGCCATGTTGAATATAGAAAGAAGCAGAACCAAGACCAGTGGCCATGTAATGTCGGTATATGTCAAGACCAGCCCAAATACAACTAGTCCTATGATTAGGCCGAAGTTGACCGTGAAGTCTACTATGAACCTCAGTGAACTCCTCCCACGTCCTGCAAGCTCGAAGCCATCCGGGAGCTCCTTTACCGAGGATCGGGGCTTCTTAGCCTTCTTAGGCTTCTTTTCCTTCTTCGGCTTCTTCTGCTTCTTAGCCTTCTTTTGCTTCTTCGGCTTTACAGCAACTGGTTCAGGGTCTAAAACTACAGTTGCCGGAACTGCAGCAGGTGCTTCCTCATCGCCCGTATTATCATCCGCAATCTTCCCTGCCTTCTCCAATAGACCCAAATCATCACTCTCCGTATAACTCACTCATTCGTTGAAAGACTTGGAAACCAGGCGAAGCAACGAAGTCATTTATTTCGCTCTCGGGGAGATCACCCAGAACTGAATTAATCATGGTGAAGAACTCGCTCCTGGTATCCTGATCACAACCCGATGGGTCTTCACCCACCTTCTGGAACAGCTCGAATGATTCGGACTCTATGAATTCCTGAACGAATTCCTCGGGCATATTTCCTAATAGCTCATTTACTATAGAGAAAAAATCTGGGAACTCATCATCCTCACTCTCTTCAATCGCTTCATCATCTGACTCTGGTGCGGAGATGAGCTCGACAATGGGCTTGATTGCCAGCATTTCCTGTTGCTGCTTCTTCCTAAGAACAATAATTTCCCTATCCAATTC
>DAQP01000024.1:0-25287 GCA_002504435.1 Euryarchaeota archaeon UBA438 | reverse complement strand
GAAATCCTGTCAATATGGCCATACATGCTATCCCTGTTGCCTGATGACTGGGTCGAGTCGTCGAGCTTTCTTTTCTCCCAGTGTGCTTGGAAATCATTGGGTTCGGACTCTTCTTCTTGATTCGACAATTTGGGCAGGGGTGGATTCTCGTCAATTGCACTCTCTATGGACTCATCTGGGAGTGGAGGAGGAGGGGGCGGAGGGGGCATGGCAATGCCTGGGGGGAGCGGCGGAAGCGGCATCCCTGAAGGCCCACCTTCGGTTTCTTCGTCGTCTGGCATATGCCCCACTGTAACGAATCCGAAACTCTACACTATTCAATATTCTGTGGATAGGTTAGTGTGTTGTGGTCATTCTACAGTCCTTGCCCACCCTTTGAGGGACAAAAATGTGGCCATGGCCTCATGTACATCGAAAACGTCTCCAGTCGATCCGGAAACGTCCTGATTAGCGATTCTAGCGGTTACATCGTCGGACACGAGCTCGACCTTGATGGATGACTGTGTGCTGAAAACGTGTGTGCTGGACAGTGCATCGAAGGAAATTGACGTATCTGGTTCCAATCTTTCGAGCGGGAATTCAGTGACCCTCAGTCCAGATTTCCCATGGAGGCTGCCAACCCACCTAATTACCCTCTTGACATCGACTGTCACGTTCTCGTCGGTCTCACCGACGGCTAGTGGGGCGCCTTTGACTAACTCCCAGAATGTCTCATTGAGCTTGGGGGTCGTGAATACGGTCCTATTCCTATCCTGGCGAAGTCGTGCTATCCTATCGCCCTTTGAAGACTCGTCTGCCAATCTCCTGATTAGTTCCTCGGAACAGGTGAAGTTTCTTGATTTTAGACTGGAGTGGAGTTCACTAACTAGTTGTTTTGAGTTTTCTGAGGAAGACGAGATTGAAGATAGGGAATCTATCACCCCATCGAATCCTAAGTCAATTCTGTCGGACCAACCAATGTCAGGTCCAGCCATTACCGATTTTACATCAATTCCCACCCCAGTAATGTAATTCACAAGCTCCCTCCTGGCATTCGAATCGAGATGCAGATATGCTGGATCACGCACATGAATGTGGAATCCCCTGTGACCAGAGAAGGTGGTCTGAACATGCTCCTCCTTGAAGCCGAATTCGGGATGTAGAAAGTCGTTCCAGAGGCTCCAGGCCTGCTCCTGAATTTTTTCCATCATTCCTGGAAAGTCATTATCAGAGACGCCAGGGAGGTGGTCGCCATCCAAGTCGAAGATTAAATCCGCACCTAGCCAACCCTTCTCTGACATTTTCCTTTGACTCGGGTCCTCGTAATATGCAGTACTGTGAAAGCATGAGTGGGGGCCTCTTGTTTGAAGGTACGATAACAGATCTCTCTTTGTCGGCAGTGCCCTGTGCCTATCTGGTGGTTTACTGCCCCACGGGATGAACATCCACTCCCTGGATCTCAGCCTCGGCGGGGCCCAGATGTCCGAAACAGATAGTGACTGATAGTATTCGCTAAATCTCAGAGCGAACCTACTCCATCCGGATGCCATGGGATATTGAATAGAGGCTAGCACATGAACATGTGCATCTAATCCAGTACTAGGCTGGTTGGTACTTCCTTTGAATCCGTAGCTGGCTCATTGCCCGTTAATTCGAGGTATGCCTCGTAGCAAACAAATTTGTCATCGACGACAATCGCCTCCGAGAATGTCAGTGCCTTTCCAGTAACTGCGCAAATAGGTCCGAGTTGCCCAGTAGCGGTTGATAGTTTGGTCGGGTCAGGCACAAATCTGGGACCGAGCATTGGCTATTCACTGTTGCCATGCACAATTGAGCAGGCAAGGAATTTTCTATGCGTCCTATGCCGAAGGCGCATGAGTGGTGAGGCGGGGGCGTACCGAGTTGGCCATTCCCCGGATCCCGATGATGCATTCATGTTTCATGCAATGACAACAGGGGCTATCGATACAGGTGGTAGAGAATATGAGCATGTGCTTCTTGATATTGAGACCCTGAACAAGCACGCCCTCCTTGGCGAGTATGAGGTATCAGCCGTAAGCATCCATTCATTCCCGGAGATTTCTGATAAGTACCATCTGATGAACTGTGGCGCTTCCATGGGCGAGGGTTATGGCCCTATGCTAATTTCTAACAGGGACATGTCAATTGAAGAGGCAAAGGGAACGAAGATTGCAATACCCGGACTGGGGACAAGCGCATATCTGGCATTGAGACTGGCATGGGGAGATGTCGACATAGAGGTGGTGCCATTCGATGAAATTCTCCCAGCGGTTTCTGAGGGAAAGTACGATTTGGGATTGATAATTCATGAAGGTCAGCTGACGTGGGAGTCAGAGGGCGTAAAGTTAGTTTTGGATCTAGGGGTGTGGTGGAATGAGCTTACGGGCCTACCGCTTCCCCTGGGTGGGAATGTCGTGAGGAAGGACCTTGGTGTTGAGTTGTGCGAACAACTTACTGCTGATGTCAGGAACAGCATCGAGCATTCGTTAGCTAACCCGACCTCAGCCCTTGAGTTCGCGAAAGCGTGGGGAAGGGGGATAGACGATGACACGAATAGGGAATTTGTTGGGATGTATGTCAACGAAAGGACTCTAGACTACGGAGATGACGGTAGGGATGCAATACGCCTATTTCTGAAGGAGGGGCAAAGAATTGGAATGGTAAGGGAAACGCTGGATGTGGACTCAATAAAATTCATTGGATCGGGTGAGTAAATGAATAGTGACAAGCCAGAAATGAGTGAGTTTGACTCAGTTGATCCTGCCCCTCCTAGCGGCGATTCTGATGTCTCTAGCCTTAGGAAGACGATTTGTGATGAGCAAGAGAGAATGTTTCAGAGGATGAGGGCACTATTCGCGTTGAGAAATATTGGCGGGGAGGACTCCGTAGAGGCTCTTGCTGCGGCATTCTCATCGGATTCGGCACTACTGAAGCATGAAATTGCATATGTAATGGGGCAGATGCAAGATTCTCATGCAGTTCCACACCTAATTGAGAGGCTACGAGACATGGATGAGGATGTCATGGTTAGGCACGAGGCTGCAGAAGCATTGGGTGCGATAGGAGATAGGAAGGCACTGGGTGTCCTTGAAGAGTTCAAGGACGATAGGGACATCGTTGTAGCGGAATCATGCGAGGTCGCATTAGATCTGCTAGAATGGGTTGCCAGCAAGAGGCTCAACTATTCCGAATGAAAGGCCCATTCGGGAACATCTTCCATTCCGCAGGCAATTTTCAGGAAGGTCGTCAATCCTTCGACATCCCTGTCATTCATCCTATTCCTTACCTCACGCCGGAAATAGTCGTCCATTCTTGCGTGGGGGAATCCTAATTTCTCCGATGACCTGGAAATTACACTAGACCTCCATGAGTTATCAGTCTCGAATTTAACCAGCTGAGAAATCATATCATTGTATGCTCTAATCAAGTGATTTTTCGGCGAGTCGCGTCTAGCGGCAAACACGCCGAAGACCATCGGCAGGCCAGTAGATTCGTTCCATTCACGCCCAAGATCCAATTTTACCAAATCGGGATACTCCCTTGAAGCCATGAGGGAACGATCCCCAATAAGCAAGGCCCCATCACATTTTGCCAGCATTGTATCAATATCTGGACCAGACTCGACGAATTTAGGATCTAGCCCTCTATTACCTAGTGCCCATCTGAGAAGCACCTTGGATGTGGAGGAGTCGGAAGGAAGTGCGATATCCCTCATGCTTTCCAGAGGCCTTGACCCGAACAGAAGTACGGATCCTACGTCCCCGCTACTAACTATTCCCAAATCCGGGAGGAGTAAAAGCTCGTCATGGTGCAATGCGTAGTCAGCAGCAGGTATGGGTGCAGTCAGACAGTCCTTTCTGAGAACGTGCCCGGTTAGCCATGCAGGAGGTGCCGAGAGAATGGACCACTTCTCATCTAACCCATCAAAAATTGGATCGCAATTCGAGAATGAAACCCTGCCAATCACGTCCATCCAACTCATAATTTGCACCTGACCTAATTTGTGGCTATTTGGGGCAGAACTCTCGAATATGTGGGATTATTTGTCGTATAGAGCTCAAATGAGGAGTAGTTAGAGTTTCTTTTCACAGGGGTCGAGCCAGATGATGATACCAATGCTGCTAGCTGGTCGGAGCTTGTGTCAAGCCTAGTAGAGCTGCCAGCAACATGCATGATTTCTTCGTGGCCAACCGTTCCATCAATATCATCCGCACCGCATGTAAGAGCCAATGAAGATAGCTTGTCACCGATATTCATTCTGTATGCCTTAATGTGGGGAATGTTGTCTAACAATATCCTAGATAGAGAAATTACTCTAATGATCTCGCTTCCAGTAGCTAGTTGGGCCTCCGGTAACCTCGTTTTGTCAGGGAGGAAAGGATAAGGGACGAAGCACTGGAAACCCTCACTGGTATCCTGCTGCTCCCTCAGTCGTATTAGATGCTCGACCCTGTCTTCGATTGTTTCGACTGTGCCAAATAACATTGTGCAATTTGTTGGCATGCCTATATCATGGGCTATTGAATGAATATCGAGATATTCCCTAGACGACTCCTTCCCCATGCATATCCTGTCTCTAACATGGTCGACTAGTATCTCAGCGCCACCGCCGGGGAGTGAGTCCAACCCTGCTTCGGAGAGCAAGGAGAGAGTCTTCTTGACGGACATCGAGGATCGTTGAGAGAGGTGTTTGATCTCAACGGCCGTTAGGGCCTTGATATGGATATGCGGAAATTCTAATTTGGTAGCAGAAAACAGCTTGCAATAGTCTTCGACATCCCAATTAGGATGGAGTCCGCCTACGGTGTGAACTTCGTCAATGGAGCCTGATAGGGGCCTTATCCTATCCAGGTATTCGTCTATGTCCAAAGCGTAAGCATCGGGATGCCTTGGCCCCTTCCTGAATGCGCAGAAACGACATGCTAAGACGCAGATATTCGTAGTGTTTACATGTAGATTCTCATTGAAAAATACATTATTACCATATCTAGACTTCTTTACCATATTTGCAAGTGATGTGACGGATGAGAGGGACGGATTTTGGAATAACTCGATCCCCTGTTTTCGAGAAACTCTGCCTTCTTCGATTAGAGAATTTAGGCATGACATGGACAAGGGGTCGGATGATACAGCCAGTGGGACCGGCAACTTGGAAAGCCTTTCGCGCCATTCTATATTTCCAGATAGCGGCATGACATCGGCCGCCATGTGTATTGACACCTAGAGGCATGTGATAAGAATTGTCTGACGGAGCGTGTTCTGTGTCCGGAAATCATCATTAGTTAGATTCAGTAGGAGCATCATGGGAGGGGATGCCGGGCGCCGGAACCTGTCAATCCCCGAGCTGCAAGAACTGTCGAAAGACTGCAGGAAGCACATAGTCAAAATGATCCACAATGCCGGTGCGGGTCATCCAGGAGGATCACTCTCGGCGATTGATATTATTGCTGCACTGTACGGTACACGACTAAGATTCAAGACCAGCGATCCCGATTGGGAAGATAGGGACCGTTTCGTAATGAGCAAGGGCCACGCCAGTCCTGCCGTTTACTCCATCCTACATGAAATGGGATTTCTGAACGAGAATGACTTGTCTACCTTCAGGGCGCTTGGTTCTGTGTGTCAAGGGCATGTAGACATGAAGTGGACGGATGGTGTAGATTTCTCCGCCGGAAGCTTAGGCATGGGCCTGTCATTCGGCCTTGGATGCGCATTAGCTGCTAGGATGGACTCTAGCAGTAGAGAGACGTGGGTCATGGTAGGGGATGGCGAGATACAGGAAGGGCAGATATGGGAAGCATTGATGGCGGCTGACTTCCATAGTGTATCAGGATTGAAGCTAATTGTGGACAGGAATAGGATCCAGAATGATGACTTTGTTAATGTACAGATGGAAGTGGGCGATGTAGCGTCAAAGATTGAGGCCTTCGGTTGGAGTGTCAGGGAAATAAATGGCCATGATATGGAAGAAATAGTCGAGGCCTTGGAGTGGGCATCCAATGAGAACTCGGGGCCATCAGCTATTGTGGCCCACACTGTTAAGGGGAAGGGTGTTTCATTCATGGAGGATAATCCATCATTCCATGGGAAGGCTCCCAATGATCAGGAGCTGGAAAGGGCATTGGAGGAGTTATCATGAGTGCTCCTTCCACCGGAGGCGCCTCTAGGGACGGGTACGGCTCCGCACTCCTGAGGCTATCCGCTGACCCCAGAGTAGTAGTCCTTGAAGCTGATCTTGGTAAATCAACCAAATCCTGCCTATTCAGGGCCGAACATCCTGAAAGAACTGTCTCTCTCGGGATCGCGGAACAAAACATGATGCTTGTTGCAGCAGGCATGGCATCATCTGGTAAGGTGCCATTTGCTAGCACCTTTGCCATTTTCACTGAGCGCGCATTTGAACAAGTCAGGAACGGCATATCTAGACCGGGCCTAGCCGTACACATTTGCGGAAGCCATGGTGGGATACATACCGGAACCGATGGGAGTAGCGCTCAATCTATAGAGGATCTGGCAATTTACAGGACGATTCCTGGGCTCACCGTAATCACTCCCTGTGATGACCTCTCAGCAGAGGAGCTCACTGTACAACTTCTAGACCATGGAAACGCTTCATACACTAGAACCGCGAGAAATAAGACTCCAAGAATGTATGATTCTGAAACAGTCAAATCACTAGAGATTGGTAAAGGGTCGCTACTCAGAGAAGGGGGCGATATTGCTATAGTTGCTTGTGGAGTTATGGTTTCAGAGGCAATGGAGGCGGCCGAGCTACTTGAGGGAGAGGGGATCAGTGCTCGAGTTATTGATATGCACACGATTAAGCCACTAGATTCAGGAATACTGGATGATGCCAGAGTAAACTGCCGCGGCATTGTCACCGCAGAGGACCATTCAGTTATTGGCGGGCTCGGCAGTGCTGTGGCAGAGTACCTTGCAACCAAGGGGGGCTTTCCACTTCGAATGGTAGGAGTAAATGACAGATTTGGGGAGAGTGGAGCGAGCTCTGAACTAATGCGCCACATGGGTCTAACTAGGAACGAGATTATCGCACAGGCTCGCGAGATCATCAACAGTGTCTGAAATGACTCGATTTCGGTCATGCTAGCGTTTGATTGATGAAGTATGCATAGTGGGGCGCACATTATGAGCGACTCGGAGAGGCTCAAAGGACTTCTTGACGGATCAATCGATCCTTCCGAGATTGAGGGCGATCCAGGGCTTTATTCTATGGCTGAGAGGATATACGGGAGAGATGCTCTGGAAGAGATGGGCGTCAATAAGCCGGTCAAACCAAAGGCACATGGGATTTCTGTATCAAACGGTAATGGCGGTGTGGAGATACCCGAAGGCGAAGAGTCGGACGAGGAGGGGGGGCTCGGTGGAGCGAAAACGCCTACAAGGCCAGTATTCTCAATCGTAGTTAGTCTACTCTGCCTATCCATCGTGGCATCAAATGTAGCGATAGGAATTGGTAGCTATGTACCACTATGTGAGGACGAAGTCGGTCCGAAGGAGCTGACTTACTCATCATCGGCTACGGTTAATGATGGAAGCCTATTGATCTCATGGACCGTTACGGGGATGAACATTTCATCAAACTACAGCATTTCATGGGTCATATCAGAAAATGGCTCAAATGAAGTTGTTGACGAAGGTGGATCCGCCTGGACCGCAGGGGAGACAGTAAGGATCCAGACTGAAAACTGGATGGTTACAACGCCCCCCTACACATACCTCTCGATACTGAGTCTTGAAGGGGAGCCTGTCGCATTCAGCAATGGCACTGTGGGCGGCTTGAGCGTGTTGGCTATGACGTCTGACCCGACTCCCAATTGTGATGAAAACACCAGATTGCTATGGTCCGAGTTGCCAGAGTATAACGATCTTGACTCATGGGGTCAAGCAGGAACTGGCGGGGTTATCGATGGTGCTCTAATGATGCTATTCAGCTTGATAACAATGCGCCTGATGCTAAGGAAAAGATGATCAGTACATCCTAGCAAGGTGCTGCTTCCTAGTTGTCATCCTACCAGTTATGACGCATGGCTTGGGTTCGGAATAAGGCTCGTCACAATCGCCTAATATTGCCAGACCTGTGAGCTTCTCAAGAACCTCGGCGTCAGAGTCGTTTCCATCAAAGGCGATTTCGTAGATTACACCATCTTCGATTTCCCCCGCGAGCCCCCACTTGTCGCCAGTAGGAACTACACCGGGAAACGGGCGAATTAAGGATTCAATATGTACTGAGGACCTTCTCCTGAGCTCATCAGAAATAGTGTCGAGCCTGTTTCTAATCGTTTCAGAAATGCCCTCGATTGAGACCTCCTCCTTCCCTCCGGTGCGTAATGAGAGTACGCAATTACCGGACTCTAGGTCCCTAGGTCCGAGCTCTAGACGTATAGGGGCTCCCTTGATTTCCCAGTCGTAGTGCTTAACTCCTGGTCTGACATCCCGATCATCCAATTTTACCCTATATCCTGATGACCTGAGTGATTCTGCCAGGCCCTTTATTGCAGGCATAACATTCTCATTGACATGTGCTGCTACAGGAAACAAAACAATCTGGAAGGGGGCAATGGCAGGGGGCATGATTAGTCCCTGATCGTCCCCATGCATCCCAACGACCGAGCCCAGCAACCTCTCCGACATCCCAAATGTTGTCTGATGGCAGAGTTGGGTGTTTCCATCCGAATCCTCGTACGAAAGGTCGAATGCTCCTGCCCATTGGTCCCTATAGTGGTGATAAGTTGCTACTTGCAGTGTCCTGCCGTTAGGCATTACAACATCCGCCGCCATAGTGTACCAGGCACCTGGAAATGTATCCCATACAGGTCTCTTTGAAACTATGCTGGGGAGGCAGAGGTCATGCAGTATGCTCTGAACCATCTCTGCATCCTCATTGATTTGATCGGTGGCATCATCCTCTGTTGCATGAACCGTATGAGCTTCGAAGAAATGTATCTCCCTGACCCTGATGAAGGATCGAGTCTGCTTTGTCTCATATCTGAATGTGTTAACAATCTGGAATGTTTTCAAGGGAAGGTCTGCATGACTCCTGACCCATAGAGAGAACATGGTATACATTGGAGTCTCTGACGTTGGCCTGAGGAACATGGGGATATCGAGTTCATTTTCACCGCCATGCGTTACCCAATAGACCTCTTTCTTGAATCCCGAATCTTCCTCCTCGACTCTTAGTTCTGAGGGGTCCACCCCGGCTGCCCTAGCAGCCTTCAGGCGGGAAACGAGTTTATTCTCCCTCTCCAGTAAATCCTCAGGGACTAGTAGGGGGAACCTGTACTCGGAGTGGCCTGTCTTGGACATCTGCTCCCTAGCAAGGCCGTCTATCAACGTCATAGCCGATAGACCGTATGGCTTCCATACATCCATTCCCTTGATTGGATATCTCTTGTCGACTAGATCAGCAATCTCGACAATTGAGGGATACCAGGAATTGAAGTCGGACTTGGAGGGGATGCCCCTCTTGGCCTTGCCATGCCCTGTCATGGTACGAACCCAGAATGACCGTGGCTTGAATTATTCGCAACTATTCTAGCTTATGTTGCGAAACTAGGGACTCAATAGAATCGCACATAGACATCTCGTCTTCGATTACAATGAATTTACCATCAGGCATGACAATGCGGCACCTAGGTTTGTTATCACTACTCAGATCATCCAAGTTATTTGCAACAACAGCATCGATACCGTATCTGGAAATCTGTTCCATAGACCTGTTAACTAAATCTTCTTCGGAAGAGCTGACCTCTAGTTTGAATCCTATCCTGAAGGAGCCTGTAGTCAATTCTGAGAGTTCTGAAATGTGTTTCGGGCCCTCAATTAATTCAAGAGTCCAATTACCGCTTCCACTGGGCCTCTTACCTTTGATTGGCTCCTGGAAATAGTCAAGGACGGCAGCGGCATGAATCCAGACATCAGGCTTAGGATCACCTGAAGCAACATCTCTGGCTATTGTGAGCATACCATGAGGAGTCCCGTCTATTCGGACATCTGGCATCTTGAAGGTTGGACGGACGGAAGTTTTTCCTGCGATACAGATTACACTATGGCCCATTCTATGAAGGTGTTCAGCAATGGCCCAACCAGTTCTCCCAGAAGAGGCATTTTGAATTGCCCTGACAGAGTCAATCGGGGCCCTATTTGCACCCAATGTGATTGCAACGTTTCGCCTTGCAGGGAGAGATGAATTGCACATGTTACACAATTCGGCCACAATCGAGACTGGGTCTGGTTGTTTCCTCCTTCCCTCTGATTGTTCATCGACAATGACTCTCGCTCCTGAGTCAGTAACTGCCGAGAGAAGCTCCTCTGTCACTGGGTCATCGAACAGATCTTTGTGCATGGAAGGTACGAACAGTGTCGGAGTATTATTGCCGCGTGATGCGGCCAGGGCCATCATAATTGGTGAATCCATAATTCCGTGAATATGCTTGGCTATGGTGTTCCTTGTAGCAGGCGCCACTACTATAGCGTCAAAGCTTCCCAACTGTGACATTGATGGCTCCCATTTTGTAATCACATCAACGCCAGAACCCCATGACAAGGCCAATGGTGAAATCACCCTAGTTGCGTCTTCGGACATCATGGGAGAAACATCTCCGCCATGCCTCCTTATCTCCCTCGCCAATTTCACGGATTCTACAGCTGCAATGCCCCCAGTAACCGCCAGAAGGATTCGCCTACCCTCGAGGCATCGACTTGCGATTACAACCCCCGTGTCTCTGCTCACATGCACCGCAAGGCCGTGTGATTCATGAGTGCGTCGCATGCATGGAGGAACGGGGATGACGCTGAGTATGGAAAGACTGCTGAGAAATATGGTGGTTTTCATCTCTGTTATGACGATGCTAATACTATTGCTGGCAATATCCTTGCTACAGTACGGGGTAACGATCCCTGTAATCGGTTCAATCGTTATTTCACTATTGACCATACCCGTCGGAGTTGCGGCGGCATTGTCTCTAAGATCCAAGGGCTCGCCCGGTCCATGGTTGGGTTCATCATTCCTGTTGATGTGTGGATTTGCTCTAATCGTGTCTGGAATGTCGATGTTCTCGGTGGGGCAATTATTCCAAGGCGCCCTATACGTCCTTCTGGGAGTCAGTTCATTGCGTAGAATTCGCACCCTAAGAAGCGAGGCATTCATGCAATGGTATTCCGGTTCGGGTAGTAACTCGATAGCAGGCTCAATACTGAATGAAGGAGAGGTTCTAGCAGCATGTCCCAACTGCCATAGCATCCTGGCAGTGATACCTATTGAGTTGAAGGTGGGGGATAGGTGCCCGAGTTGCAATGGTTTTCTAGTCAGGGAGACTCAAGCGCAATAGCGATACCCATGCCGCCACCAATGCACATGGTGGCAACAGCACGTTGGGAGTTGGTTCTCTGAATGAGGGAGGCGGCCTTGCCAGTAATACGAGCACCGGATGCTCCGAGAGGATGCCCAATTGCTATTGCACCGCCGTCAATATTCACCTTGGATTCATCCAAGCCCAATTCCTTGATTACAGCGATACTTTGCGAAGAGAAGGCCTCATTAATCTCAAAAATATCCACCGATTCAACATCCCAATCGGCCCTGGAAAGAGCCTTTCTCGTGGCCTCTATAGGACCTATTCCCATCAACTCAGGAGGGCATCCCACCACTGCACCCGAGACAACCCTGGCAAGTGGAGTGAGGCCGTTTGCCGAAGCAAAGTCCTCACTACATACCAATAATGAAACCGCTCCGTCTGTGAGGGGCGACGACGTGGCCGCGGTCACCGTTCCTCCTTCCCTGAATGCGGGCTTTAGTTTGGACATCGACTCTGAACTCGTATTGGGCCTGATGCATCCATCGGTACTCACAACGTCATCTGACTCAATAGCGCATAATTCATCATCGAAAAATCCGGATTGATTTGCAGTGCTTGCCTTGATGTGCGAATTCAGGGCAAAATTTTCCTGCTCTTCTCTCGAAATATTCCACTTCTGAGCAACGTTCTCAGCAGTAATGCCCATATTCACATATGCATCTGGATATTTCTCCTCCAATTCCGGATGTGGGCTCCAGTTGAACCCTCTTCTCTGAATCCTACTCATCGATTCAACTCCAGAGCAAAGGTAACAGTCCCCCCAACCAACTTCGATATGTGCCGCTGCAGTAAGTATTGCTTGCATTGATGATCCGCACAGCCTATTGAACGTGGCACCCGGCACACTATTTGGAAGACCACCAAGAAATACTGAAAGACGCCCTATGTTGTATCCCTGCTCACCTTCGGGATAAGCACATCCCACGAGTATGTCATCGATTGTGCCTGGGTCTACGTTGTTACGACTCAACAGGAACTTGGTAACCTGCCCAAGCATCTCATCTGGCCTTACATTGGATAGGCTTCCTTTGTGAGCACGATGGAATGGGGTCCTCGCCCAGTCGACAATTACAGCTCTCACGATGTTGCGGATAATATCAGGGACATAACCGTTGAGTAGGGGGGAAAATGAGAATCTGGACCGAGGGGTTCTTGAAATAATTGCTTCTCGAATGCCTGATACAATGATTAGAGAGTGCAATACACATGGATATTTCTCCGATGACGACCTCTGTCCGGCATGCAACTCGGAAGGGAAATTCATCATGAGGGGGAATGAGAGAGACACGATAGCGAGAAGGCTGGCATTAGTCCTAAGGCACGCACCTGAGAAGTTCGATTTAGAAATGGACATCAATGGCTGGATCGATGTTAAGGACATCATATACCAATTCAAAAAGTCCAATGAGAGGAGGTTCCATTGGCTAAGGCCGCATCACTTCAGAGCCATCTCGGAAACTGATCCAAAGGGCCGCTACGAAGTAAGGGGGAATATGATGAGGGCAACATATGGGCACAGCCTAGAGATTGAGTTGGATCTGCCAACTGAGAATATTCCACCTCTTCTGTACTATCCGTGTTCCCCTGACGAGGCGGAGAATTTGATTGAGGTCGGGATATCGCCAAGTGGCCGTTCTCACGTTCACCTATCAGCTACCATAAGGGCGGCGGCTGAGGCGGGCCACGTGCACCACGCAAGCCCCACCCTATTGGAGGTTGATACTGCAAGGATGGTGGCCTCGGGAGACACGATTTGGCACGCCGGAGTAACTGTTTATCTTGCGGACTCAGTATCGGGTGAATATCTGAGCGTATTGGCTGATGATGACCCTGAATTTGAGGCGGCAAGAGCCAAGTGGGAAGAAGAGTAGCTAGCTCATCTCTCCGCAAACCGTGCAGAATCCCAAATCCTGTTCTATGTCAGAGTCGCAAATAGGGCATATTGTGTTGTCCGCCTTTGAGTTGTTTGACGATGGCTCAGAGATACTCCTAACCGATTTCTCGGAATTCACAAACGGGGGGGAGACTTGAAGCTCTTCAAGAATTTTTAGGGACTCCCTGAATGCAATAGCCTCTCTTATTGCGGACTCTATCTGCAATCGTCTACGCTCCCTGTCCGCGGGATCCTCGATAGATGAGGTCATAGAAAGCTGGGTCTGGAGCCATCTCTGGAAATTCTCCATCTCACTCGGTTCGGCCATATGGGTGCGAGAGGACATACCGAAATGAACCCTGTGTGTATTGGAGGAGTAGGAGAACCCAAATCATTTGTCCGTCTCGGACAGTCGAGCAAATGCACAGTACAGTGGTAATCAAGATGGGCGGCGGCCTGATTACTGACAAATCCAAACACAAATCGGTTAAGCCGGATGTGATTGATTCGCTCACAACCATGGTATCTGTTCTTGTGGAAAGGGGCCATTCAGTAATTTTGGTTCACGGAGCTGGGTCATTTGGGCACCTCACAGCTAAGGAGTGGGGTCTCAGCGGTGGTGTAAAGGAGGGCATTGCCGATAAGCAGAGAGAAGCGGTCATTCAAGTACGTGGGGACATGATTGAGCTGAGTGGTTATGTCATTAGTAGCCTAGAAGGAAAAGGCCTACAATGCAAGTCGCGGCCTCCATCGGTTTGGGCCATGGGAACTGGTTCTGATTTTTCTGGTAGTTTGGAGGAATTTTCCGAGTCTCCGCAGAACGAGGTCATGGTTACATTTGGAGATGTGGTGGAGAAGGATGGCCCTTCAGAGTTTGGCATACTCTCTGGTGATGATCTGATGGTAAGATTGTCAATTGAAGTGCCGGGTGTCGAATACTCAATTTTCCTTCTCGGCGACTCACCGGGAATGATGGACAGGCCCCCGGATAGAGATGGTGCGGCATTACTCGATGTTTGGTCGCCGGGGGTGGAAGCGGAGACTTTCCATAACTCGGAAGAGGATGTTACTGGGGGAATTGAGCTCAAGGCACGCAGAGCTGCAGAAATCGCACGGAAGGTGCCTAATGTTTGGTTCATTGACGGTAGAGAACCTGACAGGGTAGTAGACCTAGTGGTTGGCGGCATATTGCCCATAGGAACGAAGATATTGCCATAATACTGGATTTCGATTATATGTTGCCGATTCCTCCGGGAATTATGGCGAGTCGAGATGGGGCACTTAGTGGGCAGGACAGCTCGCAGGCGGAAATGATGTCCGAAATGTGTATCTTGGTCGATAGTGCGGACAGAAAGACTGGTTCTGATTCAAAATTTAACTGCCACTATGAGGAAGGGATTCTGCACAGGGCATTCAGTGTATTATTGTTTGATGGGGAGGGGAAAATGCTAGTTCAGCAGAGGTCCCATGACAAAATCACGTTCCCATCCGTTTGGGCGAACTCGTGTTGTAGCCACCCCCTGGACATTACTGGTGAGAACGAGGACCCGGCAGAGGGAGCCATTAATGCGGCGAAAAGGAAGCTTTCCCAGGAATTAGGGGTTTCAGAGGGCGATATTGCCAGAATAGATTTCCGGCACATAGGGTCATTCCTTTACGAGTGTAGGTGGAATGAGGACTGGATTGAGAGAGAAGTAGATCATGTATTAGTGGCCACCACAGATTCAATTGAAGTAAGTCCCAATCCAAACGAAATCTCGGACCACAGGTGGATAGAGGGCGAGGAAATTGAGGAGATGTTTTCTGGCTCAGGAATTTGGGAGGGTGAGGTTATTGCTCCTTGGTTCAGACTTCTATGGGGCAGGTTCCTAGCCGAACATTACCCTGATGTGCGCAGCATTCCCTCCATAGAGGGGGTAGTCAACTTCGGGGAGGTCATGATGGATGGAGAGCCAGTCAATCCAGGACAGAACCTAATGATTGCAATAGGCAACCATAGAGAGTATGTTGAGGATGTCATTATGCACAGCCTCAGCAAAATGAAGCAGGAGAGGTTGCATGGGGCCATGAGTCATCTATTCAGTGGCGGTGGAAAGAGACTGAGGGCTACGCTGCCTAGATTGGTGGGCGAGGCCGTTGGTGAGGCACATGAAGGACACTATACCCTAGGTGCATCTATCGAGATAATCCATAATTTCACACTCGTACATGATGATTTGATGGATCAGGACCCCATCAGGAGAGGTCTAGATGCTGTGCATGTAGCATATGATGATTCTACGGCGATAAATGCTGGAGATGCGATGCTCGCAGTTGCCTTTGAGATCCTGGCTGAGTCGCCACATATTGAACAGGACAAGCTAGGATTTCTAGTAAGATCAATTGGAGAAATGGTAAGGAATGTTGCGAGTGGACAGCAGGAGGACATATCATTTGAGTCTAGGGACTCAGTGTCTGAGGAAGAATACATCGAGATGATCAAAGGCAAGACCAGTGTGATGTTCGAGACATGCGCGGGAACGGGGGCGATACTTGCAGGTGCTTCAGATGAAGCCGTGGACAATATGAGGAGATGGGGGCTAAATTTGGGACTTTGTTTTCAGCTGATGGATGATTTGATTGATATCACTGGGGACACGGAAACCCTGGGGAAGCCGGCCGGATCAGACATTGTCCAAGGAAAGAAGACGTTGATTGCCATCCATGCTCTAAATTGCAATCATGAAATGCCGGCATTTTCAGAGGCGTATGGTTCGGGAGAGTGTTCTGATGATGTGCTGTCGAGAGCTGTGGCAGAATTGCACGAAAGTGGCTCAATCGAATACGCGAAGAACAGAGCCATGCACCACCACGCTGTTGCGCATGAGTGCCTAGACTTAGTTTCAGATAGTCCTGCATTGAACATACTCAGAGAGCTAACCGATTTCCAGTTGATCAGGATTAACTAATCAATCCTGGTAATGAGCCTCGCCTGGAATGTCTGGGTTGAGGCCCTTCCTCTCCCTAATCTCAGCGGTGACCTTCTCAAAGAGGTTAGGTGGGAGGTGTACGAACCCAGCATTCTCAGTATTCCATATCGCCCTACCTTGGCTAGCTGCACGTATGTCGTTAGAGAAACCGAAGGTCTCGGCAACTGGGATTGTTCCTATGACCTTTGTAACTCCGTCCTCCACTGGCATGTCCTCGATGATGCCCCTCCTAGTGGACACCTCTCTTGTAACTCCGCCAATTACATCATTCGGTGAGTCGATCTGGATCTTCTGTATTGGTTCGAAGATTACTGGCCTGGATCTCATGAATGCCCCCTTAACCGCGTTTCTTACTGCTGGAATTGTTTGTGCTGGACCTCTGTGGATAGCATCCTCGTGAAGCTTTGCGTCTACCAGCCTGACCATCACGCCCATCAAAGGCTCGTCGGCCACGGGGCCTTTCTTGCAAACATCATTGAAGCCCTCGATAATGAGCTCCCTGGTCTCGTGGAGGTTCTGAATACCCTTGGTGTCATTGACTAGTACATTTGTTCCATTGATAGCGTATATTTTCCTCATCAGATCCTTGTTCATTCCAAGTTCGGCGAACTTATCTCCGACTTCTTTGGCATCCTTGGTTCTGACTGCTCCATCTCTGAATTCGCCAGCCCTGAGCTGCTCAACTACGACATCAGGCAGGGGTTCTATCTCGATGTAGAAACGGTTGTGTCTGTTAGGAGACTTGCCTTCGAACGGGCTTCCGGTGTTAGTGCTCTGGACAGATTCCCTGTAAACGACAATTGGCTCGCTGACCTTTACTTTGATTCCCTGCTCTTCTTCGAGCCTGTATACTGTAATTTCGAGATGCAGTTCACCCATTCCTGCCAGCAATGCCTCACCGGTCTCCTGGTTGGTTGAGACATCCAATGAAGCATCGGCCTTAGCGAGGCCCCTAAGAGCGTCGATGAACTTTGGAAGGTCCTTCATCGACTTCGGCTCAACTGCAACAGTGACGACTGGTTCGGAGATATGCCTGATCGCCTCAAATGGTACTGCGTCCTTCTCTCTGGCTATGGTCACCCCTGCTGCAGCGCTACGAATTCCTGTAATTGCAGCAATATTTCCAGATGTAACCTCTGATGTGGCAATCCTGTCTCCTCCGACCATCATACCGACCTGCTGAACTCTCTCAGCCTTTGCCGCACCTATGGCCCAAACAGATTCACCATGCTTAATCCTGCCCGAGTAAACTCTGCCTACGGCGACCTCACCGGCGTGAGGGTCCATCCAAATCTTGGTTATCATGAGTGAAAGGGGGCCATCGGAATCGCACTCTATCATTGCCTTTCCAACGCCTGACTCAAGATCCCCTTGCCAGATATTAGGTATCCTATACTTCTGAGCCACAACAGGAGAAGGGTGCTTTTCGACGGTCATGTCGAGAAGGACGGTGTGAACTGGTGCGAGTTTTGCAAGCTCCTTCTGGTTGTCATTATGACAGAATTCGAAAATCTGCGTGAAATTTAAGCCGCTCTTTTGCATGTAGGGAATTGACATTCCCCAGTTGTAGTAAGCAGAGCCGAAAGCTACGGTGCCCTTCTGGACGGACACCTGCCATTCCCTCCTGAGGTCCTCTGGCGCATATGTAGAAATGAGCTTATTCACCTTGGTAATGATTTTCTCAAATCTGGACATCATCTCAGGACCGTCAATCTGTAGCTCATTAATCAGTCTGTCCACCTTGTTGATGAAGAGAACAGGGCGGACCTTCTCCTTCAGCGCCTGGCGAACAACCGTCTCGGTCTGAGGCATTGTGCCCTCAACGGCACATGCAAGGATGATGCATCCGTCCACGGCCCTCATCGCTCTGGTGACGTCGCCACCGAAATCGACGTGTCCGGGGGTATCGATTAGATTGATCAGGTAATCCTGCCCTTCAACGCTGTGGACCATTGAAGCGCTGGCGGCATTGATTGTAATTCCGCGCGCACTTTCCTGCTCATCGAAGTCTAGGACCCTGGACTTTCCTGCGAGGTCCTCCGACATCATCCCAGCACCGGCTATTAGGTTGTCTGAGAGCGTCGTCTTACCATGATCTATGTGAGCTGCGATAGCGATGTTTCTGATGTGCTCCCTATCGTGCATTATCTCTGTAGCACGCTTGATGTTGTCTTCCTTACGACCCATCTCTATTCCTCAATTGATGCGGCGACCTGACTTTGGTTCATAAATACAATTGTGATGGTGGCATAATATGCCTCAGTGGTCTGATTTGGAGTTATCACGGATCATCTTGCAGATGCTGCTACTCTCTCAATTTCCTCTCTCTTTCCTATAGAGAATGCACCAACGTCTCCCTCGGCTGCCTTTGTGATTTCATTTACGATTCCCTGGGTGAGTGTTCTTTTGCTCCCCGCTGTAGCTGCTGCACATCCTACTGACAGGTTCCTTAGGGCAATATCAAGGCGTCTGCTAGGGGAAGAGTCGACGGCTTTGGGAGTGCTTACTGCTCCCTGCTTAATTCTGGTAATTTCCTCACAAGGTGCGGCCTCTACTATTGCATCGATGAATGATTGGAGGGGATTTTCCCCGGACCTATCATTGATGGAGTCGAGGGCTGCTTCAAAGGCCTTGACGCAGTGCTGCTTTTTTCCTGAGAACTTTCCAGTCCTCATCAGGTTATTGATGAATCTCTCAATAACGGAAAGCTTCGCCTTTCCGAACCATGCATTTGCGTGCCTACCTCCGCTGTGAGGTGTTCCTATAGTTGTCAGGTTGATGTAGGGAGCTAGTCCAGGATCTGCGCAAGTTACCTCAGTTGCGTCCCACTTGCCAAAAACCATGGTCCCTATTCCAGCTATGGGTGAGTCGGTATTCTCGGACATCGTAATACCTACCTAATCGGCTTCTCCTTGCGTCCCCTTACCATTTCGTCGAGAGAGACGCCATTTACCTTGATTACCTTGAATCTGACACCGGGAAGGTCACCATATGAACGTCCCTTGCTGCCACCAATACCCTCGACAAGAACCTCGTCGTGCTCATCTATGAATGAGATGGCTCCATCCCCAGGTGCGAACGCCGTTAGTTGGTTACCAGTCTTAATTAGACTGATCTTGACAGCCTTCCTGATGCCAGAATTGGGCTGTTTCGCCTCGAAACCCACCTTCTCGATCACTATTCCCTTGGCCTGAGTGCTCCCACGGAGGGGGTCGTGCTTGAGCACCCCGCCCCTCTGTTGCTTGAATTGGCGGTCCCGGAACTTGCGCTCCTTCCACCTATACCTCTTCCTATCGGTCTTCATCTTCTGGCCGGAGAACAGTCCTCTACCCAAAGTGACACCTCAGAATGACGCCTCGCCGACCCTCATGGGGTATAAGAGCGTGACGGGGTCACCGTAGGTGAGTAGCACTCTGGGTACGATACTATCACTAACATTGAAGCACGACCTGATGTCGCCCCAGTACATGGCATTCCGCGATATGCTAGAGGGCGTCCATCGCATAGACGATTCTGTTAGTGTAAACTACGATATGATGGACACGTCTGTTTCCATGGGCAATATTCCATTGGTTTTCAACAATATTTCTGAATCACCCGGACATAGGGCCGCGCTTAATGTCTTAGAACGCTCTAGATTGTGTGAGATGTTCGATGTAGGCCCTGGAGAGCTAATTGACATCCTAGCATGGGCAATGGAGAACCCCTCGGAGCCACTCATAGTTGAGAATTCGGACGCCGAAGTAATGGAATCTGGACAGGATTCAGTAGATTTGGAAAAATTGCCAATACCCTGGCACTTCAGGGAGGATGGCGGGAGATATCAATCAGCTTCGATAATTATCGCTGAATACGGAGGGGTGAGGAATGTGTCATTCCATAGGCAACTATTACGAGATGGGAACCATACAGTTGCTAGGCTAGTGCCAAGGCACCTCAGAACCCTCAGCACGATGGCCGCTGACAAAGGTGAGGATGTGCAGATTGCCGTAGTGAATGGCGCCGATCCAACCGTACTTCTTGCAGCTGCTATGTCATTCACTGATTACGTCGACGAGTTAACCGTAGCAGCGGCATTGCATGAGAAATTACACGGTAGCCCCCTCAGAGTAGTTCGGCTATCCAATGGGGTGATCGTTCCCGCAGATGCAGAATATGCTATGCAAGCAAGAATTACACCTCAGCGGGATGACGAAGGCCCCTATGTTGACATTACCGGAACCGTCGATGATGTACGGCAGGAGCACGTTATCGAGTACGATGCCGTGCATCACAGGGCCGATCCTATCTTCCACGCCATAATCCCCACTGGCGTGGAGCATAGAACCCTGATGGGGATGCCTAGGGCCCCGACGATCAAAACTGCCGTATCAGAGGTAGTGAAGTGCACGGACGTTCACATGACTGATGGCGGCTGTGGGTGGCTGGCATCGGTTATTCAGATTGTGCCCGAAGGCCCAGATGATGGTAGGAAGGCAATTCAGGCGGCCTTCGAGGGGCATCCATCAATGAAACAGGTGATAGTGGTAGACGAGGATATCGATATTGCTGATCCGATGAGAGTGGAGTGGGCCTTAATGACGCGTTGGCAGCCGGATGCTGACACAGTAATTCTCTCTAACCAGAAAGGTTCCAGTTTGGATCCGAGCAGGTCAGAAAATGGAATGACTAGTAAGATAGGGATGGATGCTACACTTGATCCAGATGAGGACAGGAGTCCGTATGAGTCGGTTCTGTGAGGTTTCCAATGTCTGTAGACTCAATTGACGATAAGTTACAGCATCCAAGAAGGAGTCTTGGGAACCGTCATAGAAGTCAGGCAGTAAAGTATCTGAAAATTGTTAATGGGACTGATTCTGATTCTACAAATCTTGGTTGGGCGGAGCAGAATGCTCGACAGGCCGTACTGCACGACTTTACCCACCCAGATAACTGGAGGATTCTTCTGAAAGTGAAGGCTGTCTCTGGCGACCGGGAGGGGATTAGGGCAGTACTCGATGATATTTTCACGGTACTCGGAAGGGACCCAGAACTACTCAATCAGTTGGATGATGTCGACATGCTTGAGTCGGGCAGTACGATACTGGAGGGAGCTTTTGCAGCTGATCCATTGGACCCAGACGAGTGGTGGGAGACAATATCAAGCTCGAATGAAGAAATCTCTGCCTTCATAGCCAGGGTCGAATCCCTAGACCTGCGGGACAGGAGGGCCAATGTCTTGTTCTCAAGGAGAATTGAGAGAGTCAGGGATAGCGGTGATGAAGATGGGTACTTATCACTAGCTAGGCTGATTCTGGCTCAAAGGCCTACGAACTTTGAGGCATGGGCCGAATTGGGCAGGATGCATGAACGTAGAGGAGAATATAGCGATGCTTGGATCTGTTACGATCAAGCACAGACTCAATTCCCTAAGATGGACGTACGTGATCAATTCAAGGAGAGAATGGAGGGCCTTCTTGACGGGAATGAAAGTAAGCCTTGGATAATTCCCGCAGTAAATGAGAGGGTGGATTTCTTGAGGAAGATGGAATCTATGGCCACACCAGTTCTGGAACGAATCGATGAAGACGCTCCAGAAGAGGAGATTGAGAAGGAGCCGCTGTCAGAGGTCAGGGAGCTAATTGATGCGGGAAGGCTCTCTGAAGCATTCTTTGTGGCGAGGCGCCTAGCAGCCGAGGGAGTTTCTGATGCTGTCAACATCACAGAGGAGATCAGGAGGAAAATTGGAGATGAGTGAGAAATTTGTGATTTCATGGGTCACATCGAAGCACGGTGGTGAAATGAATCCATGGCTAATGGTCCTCCATGAAGAGAGAGGGTGGGAGTTTCCGGGAGGCTCCACCGACGAAGGCGAGCAGTGGGATGTGGCAGCTCTAAGGGAGCTGTATGAAGAAACTGGATTGCTGGGCACTGCAAAGGCCTATGATGAAAATCTAGTGGATGGGGGCGTAGTAGTATGGATCGAAGTGGAAGAAGAGCCCGGGCCCGAGCCGTGGCTATCCAATGACCCTATGATTGCAGAAGTTGGCTGGTGCGTGGAGGCGCCGAATTCACTTGCATGGGATGTATCAGAGGTAGATGCGATCAGGAATCACGACTGGAGTGCTTCGGTGACGCTCACATCCTGAATTTCTGAAATCCTGGATTTCATGCCTGATATCCATTCGGGTTTCCCGATAATCTCCGAGGCGTCTACAATTAGTCCCAAGTCCCCCCTTTTTAGTCCCGATAGATCAGCTAGAAGTAGTGGAATGAGGTATTCGACGACATCAATAATGTCAGAGGGATTGGCTGGAATCCATGTGTTACCGGGGCCTTCCCTGGGGGCTGCCTCTTCGATTCTCCTCTCCATGCTTGGTGCATCTTCTGAGACCCCGTCTAGGGCAATGTCCAACCACTCTAATGAGGAGACCAAGGCTTCTGCTGCCATTCCTGATTCGATGAACCCCCTTCGTGCGGACCAGAGGTGCCTCATAGCGGGATCTAAATCGGACATTCCCACTAGAATTCTTGCAATTTCTAGCCTAGATAGGGATCTGATATCTGTTGGGTGGCCGGATCTAACTGAGATGTCGGAGTGCACGGCCATGGCCATCATCTGTTCGCCGTTATTTGAGTGCCAAATAGCTAGGTTTAGCAGGGCGAGTCCATGCAATGCCGAGCCAGGGCATATCGCGTTGAGTCTGTCAACGCACCATCTTAATTCGGAGCCGACCTCTTCTATGGCGATTGCTCCAACTAGAGCTCTTTCCATCCTGACTCTGGCCTCAATCAGATGGTCTCTTTCGTCGGGGGATCTCGATCTAGATAGTATCTCATCCGATAGAAGTACTGCCTCTTCCATGTCGCCGGATGAAATCAATTTCAGGAGGTCTGCAAGGCTCTGTCCCAATAATTCATTTTCACTCTCGGAAGGAATTGGACCACCTCACTGCGATTCGAATGATTTGACCAATTCCTCGTAGTTCTCCCTAAGTTCTGACTCTCTCTCTGAGAGCCTGTCCATGTGGGTTTGGAATGAATTCCTTGAAGTTTCAATGTCTGACTTGAGGGAGTCCCTGTCACTCACTTCCAAGAGTAGGCTACCTACTGCTCTGTACACTGGCCTTTCTGGATCCTGAGAAGAAAGAGCCTCTAGTGTCATAGAAAGTTCGCTAATTTGGGAGTTTACTGTTTGAATCTGCGACATTACGGCCTGTAGCTCCTGAGCCACTAATTTCAACGCCTCACCTGCGTCCTGTCCGCCCTGCATGCTTTCACCTTGAGTCCCTAATTGCCTTCAATGCTTGCTCCGAGGCGACTATGCCCCTGAGTAGTGAATTCCACCTCGCTCGGAGATCTGAGATACTTCTGGATGAGAGTGTGAATTCCATATTCTCGCCAGACAGGCTGAACTCAGACTCTGTGACCATTCCAGCGCAAATTGACTCTGCGTCTTGATGTGTGGCACGTAGGATGATTGACGACGTGTCACTCTTCCTCTGAGTCGTCATTGCTCTCGGCCTCCGCCATCTTGCGCTCATAATCCAGAGCTGCCTGCTGGGCGATAACAGTCATGTCTGTGGCGGTAGCTCCCTCCATAGACCTTCGAATAACCCTGTTGTTAGCCTCGGATGCCCTAGTGAATGGTTCCCAAACGCCGCCTGTGAATGTGTGGCCGCACTTCCTGCACTCCCAGATACCTGCAACCTTCCTCCTAACTTTTGGATACTGACATGATGGGCATGTATACTCCCTGGACTTCTTCCTAAGTGCGGAGCCAGCCCTCCTCCTTACGCTAACTCCATACCTGGATCCAAAGCGTGCAGTTAGGCCTGCCTTCTGTGTTCTCTTTGCCATAATCGCACCTATCCATTTACTATTTGTCGGAGTTCTGCACACCTTGCCTTAGCGTGCTCCATTATCTCTTCGAATTCTTCTGCCGTGAAGATTCCCTTTAGACCCTTCTGGAGGGAATGTACGTGGTCATCGTCCCCCAGAGTAATGTGAATCCTCTCATCTCCACCCAGTTCCTCTCGATAAGAGGCGTCGTAAACGAACCTTCCTCCGACCTTGTGATATGAACACATTATCGGCGTCTTGGAAACCTTGAGCGGGGCGTCTTCCCCAATCTCGAACTTCTCAGCCGGAATGGTAGCACTCCTGAGAGCCGCGATACCGGCCAATGCGAATGCATCGAATAGGTTTCCGTCATCGGAGATTGCATGAAGGTCTAGGATAACCTGCCATGCCTTCTCCCCTGGAATAATGCACAATTCATCGACGTCAATGCAACCAGATTCCCTGATTCCTCTGTCGACTACCCTTCCGAGTTCGATTGATTGTGGGCTAGGAGGTCCAGCTTCCCAGTGACGTCCTGCTATCGGCCTAACCTCGCACGAGCACATTAGGCCACCTTGGTTGGGCCTATCGGGGTATGGTGTCATGATCTGGAACTTTACTCCAGCCAAGACAATAGTATCGCCCATGGTGACTCTGGCAGAACCCTCTGCGTTTGCTAGTACGCCTGTTTCGAGCTTGACCTCCCTGCCATCCCACTGGCCCCTATCGCCCAATCTCGTATCATTCAACGCTAGATCTGCTAGATGGGCCCTTAGGAGCTTTGGAACTAGTGGCACAGACATCAGTTCCCACCTCCCTTCAAGGCCTCAACCATCAGTTTGTGAACTTCCATCGCTGCATCCATGTTGTAGTCCCATGCTTGCTTGAACTCGTCTGGAGACAAGTCCCCGTCCATCTGTAGGAACACAAGTTCGCCTGTGTTTGGGAGAATTCCCATTGGCAAATCTGCCTCTCCGTAGTTATCCTCCTCCTTGTTCAGGTCACAGACCACGACATCGTTGATCTTGCCACTTGCAACGCTAACCACAAGGTCAGTCATGGGTATGCCAGCATCAGCCAGAGCGACTGAGGCAGCGGTCAATCCCACGCATCTGGTTCCAGCCTCGGCAGAAACTATCTCAATTCCGATTCTAATCTTTGAGCGTGGATAAAGCTCCAGAAGGACGACGCTCTCAAGAGCATCAGCGGTTACCTTGCTTATCTCCCTACTGCGTCGGTTGAATCC
>DAQP01000049.1 GCA_002504435.1 Euryarchaeota archaeon UBA438 | reverse complement strand
CTCTCCATCGTCACCCTTGCCGCTGTCCAGGGGTACACCGGAACCGAAGTAGATGAGCGTACCACATCTGCCCAGACTGGCTCGGATATGCAGGTCCAGTTCGAATCCGCAGTGACAGAGGAGCAGGCCAGGGCAGAGATGATTTTGGCAATAGAAAGGGCCGGTGACGCCGACATCACAGGCATCTCATCCATGACTGCAGTAGCCGATATTTTCACCAATCCAAAGGGGGAGAACGCGTTGGTAAGGACATGGGTCCTGTTCGATGGACATGATGACACCCTGATATGGGACACACAAGCGATACCAGGGGACGACATTGACGCGACAGTATCCTCCTGGTCATCCGGAGGGTTCACCGCTGGTTCCTCTGCCAGGGACGTTTTCGATGACTTGGAGGCGGGAGGGAGTCAGACCATCGAGTACACTGATTACGACTTCCAATTGGGACCAAACTTCGAACTCATCGTTACAACAACAACGACCGAATCAGCAGTTGAATACCAAGGAAGGCACAGATGGGTACCAGGCCTTTCCGCTTCCGAGGCTGAGCAGGCAATCGTCATCGGCGAGTCCACCTACAGGGAGCTAGTTGGGAACGCTACTGCGGACTCGTTCGCCTCTACCCGATGGTTCTTCGAGATGTGCGACCAGACCGACAATGATTGTGCTGACGCCCTCAGAGCAGTCAGTGCCGAGATGGTGAATGGAAATGGTGTGAGTGCAGCATCCGACTGGTCCACCGCGCATCGTGAAAATGAGCGAAACGGCGGTCTAATTTTCGGTACCCCCGGACTACTAAGCATGCAGTTCATCGTAGCCTCCCTGGCTTCAGTAGCATCGGCCTTCGTGTTCCTCTCACTCGTTCTAACCCAGCGAAAGAGAGAACTGGCAATCCTACAGGCAATCGGCGCGAGCCCAAACCAGGTGATGAGGCTAGTTCTCTTCGAGATCCTCTCAATCCTGACTGTCAGCATGGCACTGGGTGTCATCCTCGGCCTCGCAATCGCCGAGTCATTCAACGGCTTCTTCGGAATATTCGGATACATCTTCCAATTGTTCCTAGGTCAAAGCGCCCCCATAGCAAGAGAATTGGTTTGGCCATGGTTTGATTTAGCATTAGTCAACATCTCAGTCCTATTCGCCGTTCTTGTAGCGCTTCTCTACACAACTAGAAAGGCCCTGCAAGCAGACTTGGCAGTGGTGCTGAAAGGAGAGTGAGAATATGTCTGAGGAGAATGAGATTCTGAAGGCGGACGGACTCTACCACGTCTACGATTCAAAGGCCGAAGACGGCAACGTAGTTGCCCTCAGAGGACTTCATGTCACTGTCCTCGAGGGAGAGGCAGTGGCTGTCATCGGGCCATCCGGATCTGGGAAGTCAACACTTCTCAAGTGCCTGGGCGGGTTGATGAAGCCTTCAGCCGGCGGGGTCGAACTGGCAGGAAATAGAATGACCAGACTCACAGGAAACGAATTGGTCAAACTCCGTCAGGAAACTGTGTCCTTCATCTTCCAGGACTCAAACCTCCTCCCCCATATGAATGCCTTGGACAATGTAGCCCAGCCTCTTCGCCACCAAGGCGTACTTCCGGGTGTTGCAAGGTCGAAGGCACAGGCCCTATTGGACCGCCTGGGCATGGGGGAAAGGTCCGGTGGTATGCCGGAGGAGCTCTCAGGCGGGGAACAACAGAGAGTCGCTATCGCCAGAGCTCTGATTACCGAGCCCAAGCTGATACTCGCAGACGAGCCGACAGGGGCCTTGGACCCGATTACCAGTAGAGAGGTTTTGGAGCTATTCGACACGCTGCACAGGGAGGAAGATGTAGCCTTCTTCCTAGTCACACATAACAAGGAGGTGGCCGCTTTCTGCGAACGATCGCTGGAACTCAGGGATGGCAGATTCGTCGCCCAGCACGGCACGGACGTTGACATCGCGGACCTTTCGGGCAGCCGCGAACTAATCATCGACGACACCGGAACTGTCACACTCCCTCCCGACATCCTCACTCAAATCGGCGGACCTGGGAGATTCGAACTGCCTGAGATAGTACGTGATTCCCTGAATCTGGAAAGAGTCTCTGATGAGAGGATAGACATCGATGGAAAGGCCGAATTCAAGCTATCGGCCACATGCCCAGCATGCTTCCATGATTACGGGCAAAGTCAGGAGCAGCGCTGCCCAGAATGCGGCTCTAGCAGACCGATGGTTCAAGCCTGAGGGAGTAAGAACCTCTGGGGCTTTGCTATACCGAGGTCCTTCGGGAGATCCCTTACCTTCTCAGGAAGGGTGACTGGAATCATTTCCTTCCCGATAAGCGCCACACGGCTCTCCCTCCTGTCAGAAAGAACTTCTCTTCCGACCATTGGAGCCAGTATGTTGGAGAAATCCAGAATCTCCTGGTGTGTTGGCATGTTCTCTATCGAGAGATTGTTCTGGCTATTCCCGACATTGACATACCCCTTCGCCTCGATGAAGTCAGGGTCAGCAATGTTGTCCAACCGGGCGTAGTCCTCGTGGTGGCCCAGTGACTCGTGCTTGATCAGGGTGTGTCGGCAAACGGTACGTGTATCCAAGCTGGGCAGGAGCTCCAAGGTCTGCTCTAGCTTGTAGAAAGCCCCCTGGTCGAACTTCGGTTTGCATAACCTATCGAATATCTCCTTGTTCGGAGCATCCACTGAGACGTAGAGTTGTGTTGGGAGCGGGTCTAGGTTCTCGATCACCTTCGGCAGACTTCCGTTTGTCACTAGGAATGTGGACGTGCCATGCTGGTGGCAGACGTCTAGGAATTCACCGAGCCTCGAGTAAAGCGTAGGCTCACCGTTCAGCGAGATCGCCACATGTTTCGGATTCTGAGCATCCGCGAACTTCTCAGGATCGGCCTTGGGGTTCCCTCCGAACCCAGTGAGAAGACGCCTATGGCCCCTTACGGATTCCAGATACAACTCGTACGGGTCGTCATCGATCTTGTTGAGGGTATCAGAATGGGGCTCCCTCCAGCAGTAAGTGCAGCCAAGATTGCAAGTATCGACGTTGGGGGCCATTTGCATGCACCCATGGCTCTCTATGCCGTAGAATGTGCCTTTGTAGCAAGACCTGTCTGCGATCAGGCTCTGCTTCGTCCAGTGGCAAGTCTTCACTCCACCATGCTCTCCCACGAGCTGGTACTTCTGCTTCGAAAGGCGTGCGGCTATCACCGGGTCTATCTTTGTCACGGGACTTTGCAAGCACTCACCCCCGACTCCGAATCCCGCAGAGGGGCCGTGTCCGAGGGGCATGCGTGCGGACAACACGTCTTGAAATTGACTCGTTCTACCCAATCCATATACGAACCACTCACATCCGTCGCCGATGAGGCGGATAACCGCGATACTGTTTGCCCTGGTCTTCATTTCGGGCACATTCCAGGGGTGCCTATCCTCTGAGGACGACAGCCCCATGATACCCACTGCCGATCTAGAGGTCAATCCAGCCATTCTTTCCGGTGCCCAGTTACAGGAGGTTGAGTTCTCGGTAGCCAGTCCAATGAGCGTACACGTCCCGTACCTAGTGTTCGACCCCTCCTCAGGCTTTGTCGTTAATGGCACGACATTGCATTTCGGCGAACCCGGCTCTCAGACTATCCAAATGCTAGCACCTTCGAACACCGACTCGGCATACTTCCTGCTAGGCGAGGAGGGTAGAATGAAATGGCCATTGAGGCAAACTAACCAGAGTTGGGGAGAATGGTTCGACTCACCTTCCTTCAACAGCTCCCCTTACTCGCACATACAGATGCCTGTTTTCAGGGAGAATAGGTCTGGCTTCTCTACTGAGGAGGGCTCAATGCATGGAACTGGAATTATTGACGGCCTCAGTGTCTTCGAGTGGCTGGAGGAATTCGCTGACCCTGATACTGGTTACAATCAGCGATGGGGCCCCTTTACTCTCAATGATCCAACATACATGAGGGCTGCCAATTACATGCAGGGGGAGCTGCAGGGGATGGGATACGACTCGCAGGTCCACAGGTACTGGATTTCTGATTTCTCCTATGCCGTCAATGTCTGTGGATACAAGGAAGGAACGATGTTCCCAGACGAGTGGCTGGTATTGGGAGCGCATCTTGACATAGCCGAGCCGGGAAGCCCACCCGGAGGCGGCTCGCAAATAGGCGCGCATGACAATGGGGCAGGAGTCGCCCTGGTCCTAGAGGCCGCCAGGGGGCTGGCCCAGTTCGACCACCGCAGAACAATCGTGGTGTGCTTTTGGTCCAACGAGGAGAACGGCTATGACGGAGTCGATATGTGGATCGAAAATATCCCTTCGGGAGTCACCCTCTCTAACTACCTGAACGCCGATGCAGTGGGTACCAACTGGCCAGGATACTACACTCTCGTTGTGGATATAATCCCGGAGACGGACAACCAGATTAACGAACAGTGGCCCATGGTAAGGCTCACTGAGTGGATAGGCTCCAACAACAATGACATCGCTGAGGCACTACGACTCGGGAGGGAGATATACAACACCGAGGGGTACGCTTCGATGAAGGATGTTGACTCTAGTGACCAGAAGAGACTCTCTATCTCGGTGCACGAGTCTCAGAGGGGCAGGAGTGACTACGAGAGGATAGCAGACCAGCTTGGGGTGGTCTCGATGGACTTCGGCTCACTCACCGGCGGTTCAGACTGCTATCACGGGCCGTGCGATACCCTAGAGACGATGATTGACATGATGGTGACCGACAATGGGACAGGGGTGCAGAACCTGGTCGAGTCATTCGACTTGATTTCTTGGTGGTTGTTCAATCTCGCAATGCATCTGGACGAGTCGCCAATCTACAACGAGTCCTAGGAGTACTTTATCCCCGTACCGTATGCAAACACCTCGACGCCCCTGATTCTTCCCCTCTGTGACGATTGGGGTGTCATATCAGCAGTATCTATCCTGACGTTGACCACATCATCCCAGCCAGCCTCTATGGCGTTCTCACGTAGCCTCTGCATAACCTCTGCTCTTCCTGCGGAGATTACCTTCTGGAATACAGTTACAGAACCGCCAGTTAGATTGTTCACCCAGGCAATCATCAGCTGCCAGTAGCTAGGTCCGAAAACTCCGCTAGCGTATATCAGTCCTGAGTTAGTGACATCGGATCTGACCATCCACCTGTCAACCGTGCTTAGCGGATCCCTTCCCAGGGTTGCCCTCGTGGACCGCTCCCTCGCGTTCGTCTCCTCTATCATTTTGTCCAGATTCCTTCCACTGGTAAGCATGCCCCAGATGAACATTAGCGGCATAGCAATGCCGTAAATCGCCCAAAATAGCGTAAGTAGGAGGAAGGGCAATGCAAAAATGCCCAATATTCCCAATATTGCAAACTCAGCCATCGAAAGACCCCGTCTCACTCGTACTTCACGGCGGTCCCGTAGGCGAACAGCTCTGCAGCGCCCGCGGTGATAGCGGAAGTCGCGAACCTCACGTTCACCACTGCTGTGGCCCCGATCGACATAGCATCAGCGACCATCCTTCCCACGGCCTCCTGACGGCTTTCCTGGAGGAGTTCTGTGTACTGAGCAAGCTCCCCTCCTACAATGTTCTTGAGTCCTGCGAAGATGTCCTTCCCCAGGTGCTTGGCCCTCACGGTCGAACCGCTGACCACCCCCAATGTTTCGGTTATCATCTTCCCCGGTATCGTCTCCGTGTTTACCACGAGTATGCCATTCACTACTTGTTCCATGAAACAGGAGAAGGCAACGACCTCTTGAACATAGTGATTCTATCCTATCGGAAACCAGATGGGATGTCGAATGAGGTTTCTGGCTTGGACTTGCTAGCAACTAGGAACAATATGGCTAGGAGAATCCCATTGCAGATTACCATCTGGCCAACGCCAAACAATAGTGAGACCTGGTTCACTAGGTCTGGTATGGCAGTACCTCCGGCCTCGGGACCGTAGTCGTCGATAGGGGTAAAGCCAATCTCGGACATCTTCCACATCATCCAGACGCCGCCTGCCAGATTCACAGCTATCCATGCGCCGACCGACTTGATTCCAGCCTCCCTGTTGGTCCACAGGAGCACCGCGCTTGCAAACCCCATTATGGCGAGAAGACCGTTGTGGAGAGTAATTGGACGCATCATTTCCATCATCTCACCCATGTAGTCCTGCATGTCCTCCCATGCGACCTTACCTTCCTCCCACTCTTCCTTCTCTTCCTCGGTGCCATCCTCCGGATATTCCTCAATTTCCTCCCACTCCATATCCATGAATCCCGAGGAAAGTACGGGAACTAGAGCCATCATGACTGTGTTGAACAGGTAGAAGAGTCCCATGATGGCCATGAAGATGGCCATCCCCCTCAGCCACCACGGGGAAGGCTCCGATATAGGGGAGTAAGCACCCTCCGTTCTAATCTGGGTCACAGCCTCCCCATGAGGACGTTGCTAATAGACATGGATGGAGAAATCACAATTCCAGCACTATTCTTGGAACTGTGCGCTCATTCGAGTGAATACACTCCCTCCTGGGGTGTATGCAGAAACCCTCTCTGAGGAAGCGCCTCCCTAGGATCAACCGGTGCTTCATCCTCGATCTATCCTGCAGGCACATCTCAATGTCGAAGTCCATACCCGCTATCTCTAGGGTGGTCCTGATCACCGGCCTTAGTGTGTCATGACCTCCAGTGTCCCTGACTCTACGCCAATCGTGCAGAGGCCTCTCAACCCATCTTCCCTGGTCTTCCAACCTGAACCTGACTCGAGTCTCCATATCCGACTCAATCACCTCAATGTCAGATGCGTGCAAGGTATTGGACCAAGCTCCAGTATCGATCTTAGCAAGAAGAGGGCTGCTTTCAAGCTCGGGAATTCCAATCCATTCTCTCCACCCTATCATCACCAGCCTCTCAGCTCCTCTCTTGGACATGGTCCCCGGCCCACCAACCGGGGTTTTTCAATACGACGCTTACAATATCACAACCCTCTCCCCGACTCACCTCTCGATACGACATAGAATCGTTCAAGTATCGATGCCATACGCCATCCCTAATGGCGCAAGACGGCATTCCCGAGGCTCTGACCTTCGATGACGTCCTTCTGATGCCCGCAGAGTCGGCGGTTCTACCCGCAGAGGTCGACATCTCCACCAGACTGACATCGGAAATCGCCTTGAATATACCAATCATATCTGCTGCCATGGATACCGTCACCGAGAGCTCAATGGCCATTGCGATGGCACAATCAGGGGGAATGGGGGTAATCCACAGGAACATGTCAACAGAGGAGCAGGCATCGGAGGTCGAGAGGGTAAAGCGATTCGAGTCCGGACTCGTCCTAAACCCAATCACCGTACATCCAGACATGACGATCGGTGAACTAAGGGAGATGAAGACAAGATACGGGTTCTCCGGTTTCCCCGTCGTAAATGGAGGGGGAAGGCTAGCGGGAATAATCACCAACAGGGATATCCGATTTGTAGAGGACGACTCAATGAAGGTCTCAGAGATGATGACCAGCGATATCGTGACCGTCGAGCAGGATTACGACCCCAAGGAGGCTCAGAGGCTTCTCCAGAAGCACAGGATAGAGAAGATCGTCGTAGTTGACGAAGAGGGCAACTGCGCAGGCATGATCACCGTCAGGGACATTCAGAGGACAAGGGACCACCCTGTGTCGTGCAAGGACGACCAGGGAAGGCTAAGGGTGGCTGCAGCCACTGGCACAGGGGCCAAGGGGGTGAGCAGGGCTATGGCTCTTATCGAGGCGGGAGCAGACGCCATAGTTGTAGACACGGCACACGGGCACTCTCACGGAGTAATAGACACTGTCTCAGAGATTAGGGCGAAGTCCCCGGGCGCTACAATTATTGCAGGCAATATAGCAACCGGCGCGGCCGCTAACGCACTGATTGACGCTGGAGCCAACGCAGTAAAGGTCGGGATAGGCCCCGGTTCAATTTGCACCACTAGGATAGTTTCCGGAGTTGGTGTCCCACAGCTCACCGCGGTGCAGAGCGTCGTAGAGGCATGCAAGGCCAGGGGGGTTCCGGTAATTGCTGATGGTGGAATCAAGTACAGCGGAGATATTGCCAAGGCCATAGCCTCGGGTGCTGATTGCGTAATGATCGGATCCTTGCTTGCTGGCACAGATGAGTCACCCGGTGAGACTATCCTCTACCAGGGGAGGTCATACAAGGTGTACCGAGGAATGGGCTCCGTCGGTGCAATGAGCAAGGGGGCCCATGACAGATACTTCCAATCCGAGCAGGGAGACACCAGGAAGTACGTCCCCGAGGGAATCGAGGGTAGGGTCCCAGCTAGGGGGCCCGTTGAGAACGTCATCCACCAGCTCGTTGGTGGACTCCGCTCTTCGATGGGCTACACTGGAAACGGGAGCATTCCCGAGATGAAAGACGGGTGCGACTTCGTTAGAATCACCAATGCAGGGCTCTCTGAATCACACGTACACGATGTTGAGATAACCCGCGAGGCTCCAAACTACAGGAGGTGAAACGTTGGAGTCAATCGTCCTCGGAGGAGGGTGCTTCTGGTGCGTCGAGGGCGCCATCAAGGGCCTGAGGGGGGTCTCCGAGATTGTTCCCGGATACTCGGGCGGACACCTGGAAAACCCGACATACGAGCAGGTATGCGGAAAGAGGACGGGCCATGCAGAGGTCGTAATGGTCACGTTCGACCCATCAGTTCTGGATAGAGTCGCCCTTCTGGAGGTTTTCTTCACTTGTCACGACCCCACTCAACTCAACAGGCAGGGCAATGACATAGGCCCCCAATACAGGAGTGCAGTATTCTACTCCGGTAATCAGCAGAGGGATGACGTATTGTCGGTAATTGAAGACCTCAGGGAAGTCTTTGAGGAGGAAATAGTAACTGAGGTGGCCCCCCTTGAGAAATTCTATGAGGCCGAGGGATATCACCACGATTACTTCGAGAATAACCCTTCAAACCCCTATTGCATGATGGTTGTGGCTCCGAAAATTGCTAAGACGAGGGCCAAGCACGCCCACCTGTATGAGTGAGGCGGAACTGGCACCCGAGCCCTGGCCAGTCCACCTTCTAGGTCTAATCAGCCCCGCTCTCGCAATTTCGGGGAATCTCCTAGGTGGCGCATATACTCTCATGGGAGTGGTTTTCATCTGGGGCGTTGGACCAATTCTGGATGTGGTCATGGGCGAATCGAAGACTCCTCGCCCGCCTAGGGAATCGGGCACCCCATTCGAGGCACTACTTTGGGTCCATGGAATTCTACACTTCGTTATGCTGGGGACGTTCGTCGTATTCGCTGCCTCCGAGGGAATGACGGGGTGGCTACTGGCGGCATCCCTTTCAACGGGCCTAGTGGCCGCAGCATCCGCCATAGTGACTGCCCACGAGCTTGGGCATAAGAGGCCCAAGAGCCCAGGGTGGAGGCTCGCTAGGGCGCTATTGTTCAGCATCAACTACCCCCACTTCACTACTGAGCACAACCACAACCACCACAAGAACGTGGCAACAGACAGTGATCCTGCCAGTGCCACATATGACCAGGGAATCTGGTCCTTCTGGATATCCACCATTCCGGGGCAGTTCATCTCGTCTGTGAGGGTTCATGACCGTAAGGGGAGGACTGGAATGAGCAATCCCTCATGGAGGGGGCTCATCGCACAGATTGTCCTGATCGCCTCACTGGCGGCATCCCACTTAATCGGTCAGTCATGGGCGTTGCCAATATTGGCTGGATGGATGGTTCTATCCCTGATAGCAATACTGACTCTGGAGTATGTCAACTACATCCGGCACTGGGGTCTCAGGAGGGCAGATGGAAGCAAGAAGTTCGAGGAAGACCATGCTTGGAACACCGAGGCCCGATGGTCGAGATGGAGTCTTCTGGAACTAACGAGGCATTCAGACCACCACCTGAGGGCATCAGTCCCCTTTTGGAAGCTCAGGCCATATCCCGACTCACCAAGCCTGCCATCCGGCTACTACGCATGCTGGTGGCCCTGCTTGATACCTCCAATATGGAGGAGGATGATGAAGGGCAGAGCACCCGGCGTGTGATGTTTCACGGGGACTTCAACAACCACCCCCACAGCTTCTTTCCCCTGAGTAACCTTCAATGGTGAATCGGATGGCAGCATTACATGGTTGTACCAATTGGGGAGGATGGAGAAGAAACCCCGGCCGACAAGGCATGGGCAATCCACGCAGCCATTATCGGTCTGAATACTGGTAACCTCTTGTTCAGAGGACTAGAACTCGACCCCGAAAATCCTGAGATAGTCACAGTTGCATGCCTAGCCATCCTAGCGGCCGCACTCCCATTCCAAGCGATATTCTTCCTGATCAACTCATACATCCAGGAGGCTTCCAACGTCCACGAAATCGAGTACATCATGCTCCAGAGGCTCTCTTTGATTTGCCAGACAATTTCCTACCTGTCGCTGACCGCCATAGGGATACTAATGTTCGAGACCCACGTGTATATTGGCGGGAGCTTCTTCTTAGGGTGCATTATCGCATTCTTCCTTCTCAGGGCTGCGATGACCCAGGCCGATACTCTATCCAGCGTTAGGAGATAATTTACTGTAATTCGTAGAGAGGTTGATTGCTGAGGCTCTCTTGAGTAAGCACATGGCGGATGCGTTTGCTATACCCAGCATGCCCCCCGCGTCACCATGGGATGCATACTTGTTGATGCTTGCAATCCCGTTTATTTTGAGACTCGTTTTCATCTCCCCTCCATTGGTAGACCTGATTAACACATATGCCCCTCCTGGAGAGAGGACAAAGCATGTCAGGTGGTTTCTTGGTCAGATCAAGTCACTTCCAGTAAAGGGGTTCTGGCTAATCGTAGCTAACGAAGTCATGGCATTCATCCTACCTGCCCTTATTGCCATAGGGGCTCGGTACTGGCTCGGGCCAATCGGTTGGCCCTCTTGGGATGAAACACCCCAAATTGGTGTGTTTCTCTTGATCCTCGCAGGTTTGGCGTGGCTCCTCTCAGATTTCTCCAAGGTAATGCGCTCTAGAAGGGACATCAAGACGATTTCGAAATACAACCTCAGTACCGCCAAGATGGTCGTTCAGGGTGCCGTCGCCGGTCGTCAGATTCTTCAGAATGTTACCGAGACGGGAATACCCAGGCCCTGGAGGGAGGTAATAGATGTCGATCATGAGGTGGATGGGGTCACCACTATGGCTCCTGTCGATAACCCCCTGAAGGAAATCGTGTACGGATTACTGGATATGGGTGCCGACGCACTCGAAGATATTCTTGGCAAGGTCAAGGAGCCTGCATCGGCAGCCATGGAGAAGTTCGACAGGGAGATTCAAGATCGCGTCACAAAGAGGGCACAGGCATCTGCAAGATCGCTCTTCCAGAACATCTTGTTTTCCATAGCTCCTATCGTAGTGCTGGTGGGTCTAGACCGACTGATCTAGCAAACTCCTCTCTTGGGGTGAGGCCAGTGTCAACCAAAGCAGCCCCACAAACATCTGGATACCTGCCGTGATTAGAAGCATCTCCCTGAGCTCCACGACCTCGTTCTCCATCCCTATCCCGGCTAGGAGGGTGGAAACCCCCATCGTTAGTGTGATGATCAGATTGTCTGTTCCCGCAACTCTTCCCATCCACTCGTCATCCGACCTCCTCTGGAGCATGGTCGTGCTGAATACCCATGACACCCCGCTGAAACCGTGGCTGAAGAATATGCAGATCAGTGTCAGCACGCCCCACTCGAAGGTCGATACCCCGACGTACAGCAAACCGGCCCCGGCGAGGGCGAAGCCAATGATGTAGGGCATCAATTTCTCCATCGCCATCAGGGGCCGAGCGATTATCGGTCCGAAACCCGAGCCGAAGCCCCTGCAAAGGTAGACAACGCCGATTCCCGCCGCGACCTCTCCGAAGCCAGCCTCCATCCCTATCAGGATTAGGAGGAATACCTGTGCCCCGCCACCGGTCGCCCATCCACCCTTCGCTAGCAGCAGCCTCCTGATTTCCGGACGAGCGAGAATGTACCTCCAACCTGCGAAGATTTCTCTGAACATTTCGATAGGATTGGCAGACTTTCTCTCTGACTGCTCTGGCCCTCCTTGGGGTAATGTGGATATCATCAGAGCAGCGAAGAGGAAGGTCACAGAGTCAACCATCAGGCCTATCTCGATGCCATACTGCGATATCACTAGGCCACCAATGCCCGCACCGAAACCCATCGATGCCGACCATCCCCCTGAGACCAGTGCGTTGGCCGTCAGCAACTCGTCGTCTGTGCAAACGTTAGGCAGATAGGCTGTTTGTGCAGGGTCATAGACCGCCCTTCCAACTACCAGGAAGATTGCAAGTAGGTAAACCGATAACAAATCCCCCATGAGGTCCAAAGCCAGGAAGGTTACCAGAATTACGAATGAAAGTAGGTTCGAACCCAGCATCAAAGCCTTTCTCGAATAGCGATCTGCTAGCATTCCCGTTATGGGCTCCAGGGGCGCGAAGGTGAAGCTACGCACGACTAGCACCCCCGCTATTGCGAGAGGCGAGTCATCCGTGGCCTCAGCGGCCAGCAAGAACATCGCTATCACCGTGAACCAGTCGCCGGTGAACATCACCATGTCACTGATGAATAGTTTGCGAAAGCTCCTGTTCTGCCGCAGGAACTGGATGTACCCGATGCCTGCCATGCCATTCCCCACTGCTAGACGTCTATGATTCTGGCCCCCCAACACTCAAGACAGCCTCTCTGTCGTCTTACGGCCATGGAGGACAGGCTGGTCTGGATAGACTTGGAGATGACAGGCCTATATCCCGATGAGAACACTATCATCGAGATCGCCACAATCGTCACCGAGGCCGATTTGACAATAGTTGCAGAGGGACCGGCATTGGCGATCTCGCAACCAGAGTCCGAGCTGGCCAAGATGGATGATTGGAACCTTACTCACCACACCAAGAATGGCCTGCTAAAGAGGGTCAGGACAGATGGAGTACCTATGGCCGAGGCGGAGAGGGCGACATTGGAGTTCCTGATGGAGCACTGCCTTGCGGGCGTCCCCCCTCTCTGTGGAAACACAATAGGACAGGACCGACGTTTCCTTAGGAGGTACATGCCCGAGCTCCACGATTTTTTCCACTACAGGAGCGTCGACGTTACATCGGTGAAGGAGATAGCAAAGCGCTGGTACCCAAAGGCACCTAGATTCTCCAAACCCTCCGGCCACAGGGCATTGGATGACATCAGAGGCAGCATCGAGGAGCTTTCGCACTTCAGGGAGCATATATTCAGGGAGCAGTAAGTATAGGCCTTCCTTCAGAGTCAGTCAGAATCAGGTTGACCCCCAGTCCCGTCCTGTGGAATGCAATCATCTCCAAGCCGTGAATCCTGTGTCCTGTAACAGCCCTGCCGATATAGGGCGAATCGGAACTTGATTCATCTCCGGTGTCCTCGGCAGTCAGCCTCCTCCTCGCCCCCTCGACGTCGTCGAACCATGGTAGAACCCCCTCCGGCGTGTACCGGACTCCGAGAATCATGTCGCAGCCTTCCGTCCATTGAGCCGCCTCGGCATCCGCCTCGCTCGGTATCGCTACAGCATTGGGATGTGTGTGGATCCAGTGAGTGAACCTGCCTCCCCTCACTCCCCTGTCTTCCGAAAGAACCCCGTCTACCCACTCCTCTGGTACATGGTGAACTGAGTAAGAATCGCCCCTGTTCACTAGGTGGGGGCTTCCGAGGACGAACCCCTGGCCTGCGAATAGCCCCTCCGAGTGATCCAGGCCACAGAACATGTCATCGACGCCATCCGGGTGAGGGATGTCAGGATTGGGGTCCATGCCCACCAGTATCTCGTCGGGCAAGGACTGGAAAGTCCATTCGAGAATTGTGGAAAGAGCGTCAATTGGCATCAGTAGTATGGCAGTATAGTCGTCACGACAATCGAGAGAGTGTTGATTATACTGGGCCGCAGCCCTCACGAGCCAGTCCTCTGCCACGCTCTCGGGCTAGCGTCAAACGACTTGAGTTCAACGGGTGCTAACTTGCTTGGACGTCTAGAACGACGTGATCCCATTTGGGCGCGTAACTCTTGACTCTGACTAGATCGGAGGCCGTGAAATCAAAACTCGTACTTATCGCTCGTAACTTACCCAACACTTCCTCTGACCATTTTTCATAGTGATTCGGCCTAGCAAGGCCGTGAACGTGAAGAGCTCCCCCAGATTCACGAAGAATTTCTATCGAGGACTCGAAACTGCCCTCCGCTGTAGGTAGCAGTCCTAGGATTACCCTGTCAGCCACCCCTCTCAGAGCGTCGGATGTCAGACGGTTGTCACCCTCGTGAACGGTGCACCTGTCCTCGACACGGTTCTTTTTCAGATTCCACTTCAGAGCGACTATCGCTTCAGGATTCCACTCACAGCAGTGCACATGACTAGCTCTGGAGTGGACGAGTATTGGGAGGGAGTAATACCCTATGCCTGAGAACATGTCAACAACAACCTCCCCCTGACCTGCCACCTCGCCCATTCTCCTACGCTCATTCACATTCCCAGCCGAGAACATGCATCTCGTCATTCTGTACCCGTAGTCAATGCCACTCTCCCTTCTGACAACCCAGTCGTCATCACCCAGTAGCATCGCAACCCCACTCTCCCTGGTTTCTCCGGTTATCTCGCCATTTTGTCCGACTCTTAGTGCATCAAGGCCTTCTGCCACAGACTGCCAAAGTCCAACGCCCCTGAATTCCTCCCAGTCCCTGCCGGTGAAGGCGTCTGAAGGGAGAAGAACGACATCGGAGAACTTCTCCCATTTCTTGGGCAACTGTCCAGGCGGTCCCCTTCCGAGGTACGCCGAAACCGAATCAGCTAGCCTCTCGTGCGGCCCACTACCCGACATACGGTCCGATGGGGGAACATCACTGATTCAGACTTATGGTAGGGCGCACGCCCCCAAGGGCGTGCGTCGCCACGCCCTCACATTGGTAATCCTCATCCTCGCACCAATCGCGGCAGCCGCTCCCCCTCCAGGCCAGCCGGAGGTTTCCAACGACATCTGCTCAACTTGGAACAGCAGTGAGGGAGTCTGCGATGACTACCAGTCGATGCTTGATCCATCTCCAGGACAGGAGTGGATGAGGGCCATGGTGGAGGTCGAGTCCGAGGATGCAGAGATGGTAGTGATGACGGTAAAATTGGCGGTTCACGAGATGTCCAGGCAGGATTTGGACCTAGAGGACTTGGAACTCGGTGGAGACAGCACCCCCCTGGATGGGATTCCAGCTGATTACATTCGAAATTACCAGTCCCTCTCTCGAGGCGGCTCGACGGTATCAGACAAGATGCTCCAGAGGGTGGAGGAGGTCATCGAGCAATATGTCGATATCAACTTCCCGACTGCAAACACTTCGTCCATTACAACAATCTCGGAGATAGACTTCAGAACGCAGATGGACACCCAGTGCGTCTACGACTCTGACCAAGACTCAATTGACGAGGTCAATGGCATGCCAAATGATCCGTTCTACCCTCCCCTTTGCTTCGAATCCACACTCCTTCTGCAAGTGGACTCTGACAGGATGGGGATGGAGGAAAGCACCTCAGACTTGAATCGAATGATGGAGGGACTTCTCGTAATGGGGGCAGAACTAGAGTCGCAGTTCACAGCATCAGCAGCCCCTGGCCACGCAATCGACCTGTCAATATTCCCGCCTGACTACGCAATGGCCAAGGAAGTCGAGTCACCCGGCCAAATTTGGTCTAGGAATCTGAATGGGGAGATACAGAGATTCTCCGCCCTATCTCTGGACAATACTGAGTCATCAATAGACTCAGGGGTTTCGACACAGGACCTCATTACAACTCTGAAGCACCGGCCAATTTCAACCCAAACAGTGTCAATAGACTCGCAGAGGCAGGCGCCCCTCGACATCAACCTAGTGATCGACGCTAGGGACTCTTCGAGCACTAGCTTCGATCTGGAGATAGGAATTCACCACCTCAGGCAAGAAACCCTGTCCGAATGGGGCGTTGAATTCTACGGGGGCAAGGTTTCCCTCCCATGGGTCACTTCCGACGGCATCAGGATGTTTGACCAGGAGTTCGACCAAGACCTATCCTCAATTCTTGACGGCCTTCCCGTTAGTGAGCTATCCCAGTCGTTCTCCGATGCTATTGGCACCGATGTCGGCTTCGGGTCCCCCTTCTTCGTAGACTCGGGATCTAATGACGGCCTCATGTTCCGACACACTCCCGGGGAAACCTGCGAAGAGTCTCTTGAGGTAAGGTACTGCATCGAGGGGGATGATGCCATGGGCGACCAATGGCCGGTTTTGGTCCGCAGCACGACCCCTCCAACACAAGTCAGGTTGGCAGGGATCATTGAGAAACTACTGACAAACAGTGAAGGGGACGCGTCCACCCTCGACCTGTCAAAAACAAACGATGAGGACCTAGCCAGCCTACTCAGGCTATTGGAGTTGAATATTGAGATGGACATCCAGTGGCTAAGGGACATTTTGCCCGAAAACACCCCTGAGTCGGACCTAAGGATCACAGTAATCCTCCCCAACTGGATTGAATCAACAATTGGGGACCCTGATATCGTTGTGATTGAGATACCCAACAACGACGAGAGGGACGCTCAACTGGGACCCACTAGGCAGTTGGGCTTCGAAGGAGCGAGCCCCTTCGATTGGGAGCACCCGATATGCCTGGAATCAGACCCGTGCGAAGATGACAGTCCAGACCTCATTTGCTCGGCATCTCAGAAGACCTGCGTTTCTTTCGAGGTGACCATTGACATAGAGAAGGTGGCAATACACGAATTGACATCTTCCGCCTCGGTAGAATTCACTTCTGAGGTCGTTTTGGAGATCTACAGATTGGGGATAGACCCTGGCGTGGACGAGATCCACCTCCTCCCAGTCCCCGCCGACGCAATAAGGAGAATCATAGTCATGGGTGACCGGCTGGAGGGGGGGCTTCTCGCAGGCTCTGAGTTGGAATCGACGATAGACACTGGACTGGGCGAACCAATCGACTTCGAGGTATCCAATGCAGGGATTCAGGAACTTGCCAGCATCCTTACGGAGTCCTCGTCTGACATGATCGAGGAACTGGGGGATATTAGCCTGACAAACCAAGACCTGGGAATCGGCTACTACACATTCAATGCCGACTTCTCAAGGACTCCCTTCACTGCGGATTTTGCCACTATAGAGATGAGGGACGATCCCGTCATGAGCGATAGAGTCCCACTCAGGCTCACTAGTAGCATCAATGATGCAGAGATAACAATGTCACTGAGGCAGGACGAGGTCGACATATCGATACAACCCGCTTCGATAGCTATGCGGACCTCCGGACTACTGGCCTCAGCATACGGAATGCCGTTTTTCACCGATACGGGAATGCAAATAGAAGGCGCATCAGTCACACAGAGGATAACGCCGCTGATGGAGCACACGGCCTTTGGGACCATCCGTTCTTCAGCAAGGTTCCAGATTCTGATGCCTGACTCAGTTAGGCTGGTCTCGTTCGAGAGCGAGATGGGGCTAGGGGAACTCGGAGAGATGGGAGGGAGGCAAGTATTGAATTACTCACTACCAATATGCCCCGATGCAGAATCATGGGCACAATGTAGCAGGGATTCCAACACTGACAAGGTGACCTACTCAATCGAGGTAACCTGGGTTTTCATAGTAGGGGAACTGGCCCCCTACGTCTTCGTACTCTTGGTATTCACCTTATTGTCAATCAGCAGATTCCGTAGGAAGAGGAAGGAGGGGAAGGAGAGGAAGACAAAGAGGCTCGCAGATACGGAGGCGAAGGAACTGGAAGTCACAATGGAACGGGAGTTCGGAAAACTGGAGGACAATCTCGTTTTAGTGGACGAGCAGTTCTTCGAGGAATCAGACCCTAATGATGGAAATGATCCCTGATCCTCTCTGCCATAGCCTCGCCGATTCCAGGTGCCTTCCTCAGTTCCTCCAAGCTAGCATGCTCAATCCCTCTCCTCCCTCCAAAATGTCGCAGAAGTGACTGTATCTTCTTCGCCCCCAGTCCTTCAATTTCCTCAAGTGGATCCTTGAGCGCTCCCTTAGATCTCCTTTTCCTATGGTATTGATTGACAAATCTGTGAGCCTCGTCCCTAGAGTGAATTAGCGCCCTACCCCTCCTATCGAGAATGATAGGACCCCTGCCCACAATGTGGAGAGTCTCCTCCCTCTTGGCCAATGAAGCGAGAAGAAAGCTACCTTCCGGAATCTTGTCCTCAAGCATCTTTCCGATGGTAGAGAGATGGGTCTCACCCCCGTCAAGGAGCAACAAATCCGGCCATTCATCCTGATGCTTCAGCCACCGCTCTATGACCTCGGACATCATCCTTAGATCGTCATTAGCTTCGGTCTTCACCCTGTATGTCCTGTATTCCTTCTTGGATGGACGGCCATTTCTGAAAACAACCGAAGCCCCAACACGCTCTACCCCCTGGAGTTGGGCCATATCGAAGCAAACCAAGTGGTTCAGAGAATCCAGCCCAAGTAGCTTTGCCGCATCGTCCGCGGCCTTCTGCTCTAGGCTACCGGAACTCTTGCCCCAAGAACGCCTAACCAGAACCTCTGCGTTCCTGTCAGCCATCCTTCGAAGCTTTGCTAGATCGCCCCTAACTGGAATCCTGACTGCAACATTGGATCCTCTGGTCTCGGACAGCCAAGACTCTACTGATTCACCGACCTGCGAAGGCACTAGGACACTCTTCGGTGGCCTCCTATTCGAGTAATGTTCTACCAGGACGCAGGAGACGGACTCTGAAACATCCCCCCTGTGGATAAGCGGGTATTCGGTTTGACCCTCTACCACCCCTTCCTTTGCGTGGAGGATTGTTACCATCCCCGAGTCACCCATCGAAGCAAAACCTATCGCATCACAATCCTGGTAGAACCTGCTGTGAATTGCCTGCTCTGAGATCGTACCATTCACCGACGCGATCATGTTCCTCGACCTAGCTGCGGCTTCATATCTCAGATTCTTGCTATGCTCGTCCATTTCATCCTGAAGTCCCTTGATGAGGACCCTAGCATCGCCATCCAGAATGCTCACAACTGCCTTTACCCTACGATGGTAGTCATCAGGATCATCCGACTCAATATATCCGAATGGTAGATTGTTCCTATTGTCTCTGATCCCGAAGAACCTCCTTAGCAGCTCAACGACTTTCTTCGCTGCACCGGCATCAGTAAACGGGCCCCAACGCTTCGAACCCTCTGGAGGATGCCTCGAGTACAGTATGCGGGGCAACTCGTGGGAAGTTATTGCAATGAACGGGAAAGACTTGTCATCTTTCATCAGGGAATTGTACCTGGGCTTGTGCTTACGAATTAGCTGCCTTTCCAATATTAGGGCCTCAGAAGGGCTCTTGGTTACAATGAAGTCCACTCTATCGGATTCTGCGACGAGCCTAGGTATCATCTCTCGGTCAGGATTTTGAGCGAAGTAAGAAGAAACTCTGGATTTGATATCAGTGGCCTTTCCCACATACATTACCCTGTCATCTCTCCTCGTGAATAGGTAAACCCCGGGCTTACGAGGAAGGTCAAGAGATGGCCTGTCGACTGGCATTTCCGTTGATGCGCCGGAGGTCAATACCCATGAACCCGTGCCTCGCCACAGGCTCGTGCTTACCGAGGCGCAGACGAGAATCCTCGCCCGTCTGAGCGAGTTCTCAGAGTCTTTGGAAACTGCTTGGGACGTTCCCAGGAGCATTTCCCTACCAGGGCTCGCAGAGTCCCTAGGTGTGGTCCGTTCGGCCCTCCACTCCCCGCTATCTTCGCTAGAAGATGAGAATCTCGTCTTTACACGAAATGCACATGTCATTGGGGGTGGAAGTCGGCGCAGAACCGTAGTTCACATCACAAAGAATGGCAGGCAGGAGTTGGAGAAGTCAGGATACTCCGCCACAACCGTCTCAGGAGCCAAGTTCGGGCCCGTCCCCGACGCAGTGGCAATGAGCGGGCGCATCGAAGAGTTTGATCACATCACATCTTCCATCTCCGATGGAAAGTCCATCGTTCTCAGTGGCCTGCCAGGTATTGGAAAATCCACTCTCGCCGGTGCGGCAACCGAACATTTCAGTGACATGGGATGGACGATTAGGTGGGCTTCTTGCAACCTCGACAGTGATGTTTCTGCCATAGGGAGAATGTGGCTGGGAGAAAACTCCCCATCCGACCCTTCTGCTATATTGTCGGCAGCAAGTTCCGCTAGGACTCTCCTGGTTATTGACGAGGCACAGGAGCTACACCCAAGGCACGTTGCTACCGTATCCGAGTTCCTCAATGAGGCATTATCGGGGACTTCGCCAGTCCTCGTTGTCGTCAGGGCTCCCAGCCCATTCGGAGAACTGGAAGGGTATCACGATTACAGGATTGGGGGATTGGACATCGAGTCTGCGACCTCACTGCTTCCGGGAGTCGGTGAAGATTCAGCAAGGGACATCATCGAGGCCCTTGGGGGGCACCCTCTGGCTATTCGACTGTGGTCTCCTGAAGAGGGAATTCCAGAGAAAGCCGAGGCCATTCAGGAATATGTCCAGTCAACAGTAATCAGGAGACTCAGCTCCGATGGCCAAGGTTCTCTGGACGAACTCTCCCTCTCCCCAATACCACTCGAGATCTCAGAGATGGCTAGTGAGGAGGGCACGTTCGAGCTCGACGAATCTGCGGTTCTAAGATGGAGCGGAGAGGCAGTAGAGCCGCATCATCTGGTTCGAAACGTAAGAAGGGCCTCTTGGTCGAGCGAAAGAGCGGCAACACTCCACTCAGAAGCCGCAGAAAGGTGGTCAGGAATAGAGGGGGCTAGGGCGAGGAGGCTCGAGGCACATCATAGGATGGAGAGAGGGGATGATTCCGACGCGATTTGGATTTCCGAGAATATTCAGGAGATAGTCGAAAATGACAGCTCCGCTGCAGCCATTCTGCTAGAAAGCGCTGTGAATATTTCCGAAGACCCAGCGATCAGGGAGTCAGCCGTCAATCTAGCACTTGAGAGGGGGGAGGTGGAAATTGCCGACTCGCACATTTCTGAACTTCCGGATGACGCCTCTAGGAAACTACTCTCAGCACGTTCGGCTAGGATGAAGGGAAGGTCATCAGAAGCGGACAGCCTAGAGCGTGACGCTATTTCCATGCTAGAGCCTTCTGAGAGAGCGAGGGCATCGGTCTCATCCCTGGTCAGGCTCTATGACGACAGGCTTCCGGGAACCATCTCTAAGGAACTCTCGAGGTCCCTGAAATCGAGGATTTCAGAAATCGACCTATCCGGACTCTCTCAGTCAGATTTCGAAGCAGCAAAACTGGCAATAGACCTAATTCGGCATGGAATCGCACTGAGCTCCTCAGACCTCTCCGCCGCATCTAAGTCTCGTGCCTCCATAGAGAGGAGGCTAGGACATGACAACCCAAGAATCGCACTATTGGACCTAAGATCTAGGCTGGCAGCGAGGTCCGATGGAAGAGCCTCAACAGAGGCGATAGAGGCATCACGTAAGTTCATCGAAGAGTGCGAATCCCCTCTGGACAGAATCAGGATAATTCATGCCACACTGGAATCTTGTGGGCCATCCCCTCCCGATTGGCTAGTTTCAGCCCATTCGGAGGCATCGAAGGTCCCATTGAGGGAAGATGTTGCAGCATTCAGGAGACTGTCCGCCCAGAGGTGGTACTGGCGAGGCATCCTGGAACCGAACCTTCGCCTCTCGCACTGGAACGAAGCCATCAGCAGATTCAGGAAGGCGGAGTGCAATAATGCAGCCAATGAACTTGCAACTATGCTTGCAAGGGGCCTGTGAATCATCCAGAAGATTGACTAGAGCCCTCATCCGAAGACATTGACTCAACAACCTCTTCTATCTCATCATAGAACTCTTCATCATCGAAGTACCCACTTTCCTTGAGCCGAACTCCGGTGAATACCAGTGTCACAAGAAGAAGCAATACGAGCAGTGACAAAACCCCGATCAGGATTCCTGCAAACGAATCACCCGCCGCTTCCTCCTCCACTTTCTCCTCGCCAATGATGTGGATATTCACAGCCAGATTGGTCGAAGCATCGTCCCCGGAAATAGCTCTCACAAGGATCACCTGTTCACCTTCGATAGTATTGTTCGGCAGGTATTTCAGCCTGTCAACAAGCAGTCCGTGAGTCACTTCAAACTGAGGGTCGCCAATATTGAAATCCGCCAGATTCATCCAATTGTCCCTCATGTCCCAGGTTCTCCACTGCACTCTCTGAATCGCTCCATCCAGGTTGTAAATCACGGAATCCCCCGGGCCGACCTGAACTCTATTGTCCATCCCGTACTCACTTTCCAGAGTTATGTTGAGTGACAAACTCAACTCATAGTGATAGTTAGCAGCCTCCTCCACCGATGGAAGGGCATTGACATGCCCATGCCCATACACATTGTTCTGGCGATTCTTGGGTATGGCATCCTCTGCACATGGCTCATTTGCAGCCATGTAGTGACACTGCCGGTAAGTAGCAGTCTCCTGCATCATGTTCCTGATGTCGAACGGGGACAAATCCGGATTCGCTTGGAACATCAGCACCGCTACGCCAGCAGCGCCAGGAGTGGCCATGCTCGTCCCAGATAGCGCGACGTATCCAGTGCCAGTATTGGCGTCAGGGGCCATAACATCACTACCCACGAAGGCAATATTCGGTTTGATGCGCCCTTCCTCGGTAGGCCCCTGGCTAGAATAAATCGCTATTGCAGTGTTCTTGTCAAGGGCACCGACAGTAATCACGTCTTCAGCACTTCCGGGAGTGCCAATGGTAGCTGGTCCGGCGCTATTTCCCGCTGCTATGAAGAGCGCCACACCAGCCCTCATCATCTCATTCCCCATCCTATTGACCGACTCCTCCTCCGAGGATGTCCACTCGATCGCACCCGGGCCACCGAGGCTCATGCTGGCAGCTCTAATGTTGAACTCGTGTCTTTTTTCCACGGTCCACTCCATTCCAGCCATGACCTGCGCAAAGGACCCGCTTCCTCCATCGCTTAGCACCTTGACTCCAACCAGGTTCGCACTGGGGGCGACTCCAACGTATTCGTAGGTGGGTGCCCCCGTTCCAGTGGTAATCCCCGCACAGTGTGTTCCGTGGCCGTTTCCATCATATGGTTCGACCTCCGAACCATTCCTTAGTCCGGGATTATTCACAGCATCGTAGAATGCTAGAATCTTAGGGTCATTGGTCGAATTGTCATCATCAAGGTCATCCAGACCAGAATGGTTCCCGTCGATCCCAGTGTCTATGATGGCCATTGTTATCCCCTCTCCGGTGTAACCCGTATCTTGCCACACCATATCGACACCATGAACTCCGTTAACGTCATTCATCTGGACCTCCAATCTCCCATCTAGCTCCACAAAGACCACTCCACGAAGTTGAACGAGTTCGTGGATCAGATCAAAGGATACGGTTCCTGCGATGGAGTCAATCAGCCAATATCTGAATTGGGTCTCGAATCCGACAGATTCCTCCAGCATCTCTTGATCATCTGCAGTGGGTGTATGTTCAAAATCAACAATTACGGAAATCCTACCGTTCTCGTCAACGTAGTCATAGTGATCCGAGTTTGCGGCCTTCCAAATCGCATCGTGAATAAAGTCCCCATCATGATCCATGTTGGTGTTCTCCCACCAATTGGATTCCGAGGAATCACCACTTGATTCGGGAGATACGGGAACAGCTGCAGCGAGTGCAGGTAGCACCATTAGACAAAGAACAGTAACCGCCACTATCCTTCTTCTATTTTCTGAAGTTCGAGTCATAGTAATCAAATCTCGGCACCGATGAGTGTCCGAGTCTCCGCAATCCCTTCAATTGACCTAATTTCCTGAACAATGCAGCGGGTAAGCTCTGACTCATCGTCGGCCTCCACCTTCACGAACAGGTCATGCATTCCGAAAACTATCCATTGTCCAGATACAGAAGACAAGCTGGAAACAGCCTCCCTAACGGAAACCTCGGCCCCGGGCTCGGTCGTGATTAGAACAAAACCGACAGCCATCTTCAGACCTCCACCGCAATCAGTGTCTCCGTGCGAATAACTCCCTCAATGGAGCGCATTTGCCCTATCAGGGTCCTAGCCATTTCCTTCTCATCCTCGAAGTCGATTCTAGCCACCAGGTCATATTCCCCGTAAGACACGTGAGTTTCGGTCACAGAATCCAGATTGAGCAAGGTCAGGTATACGTCAAGCTCCCTCTGGGGGGCTGTCTTGATGAGAACGAACGCAGTACTCATTTTGCTCTCCCGTCATCCTCCCAATACTATCCGTTTATGACCTCTCCGATTGTTACATTACCTATTGCTCAAGTGTACGAAGGGATAACATGGAACTAGTCGGCCCAAGTCATATGGGAGGACGTTCGCAACGGTCAACGAGGGCCTTCGTAATAGTGGCCTTAATCCTCATGTCCATAACTCCTCTAGGGCCCGCTACCGCTGACTCCAGGACAACGACCGTATGGTCCGGCACCGTTCTCCTACCAGAAGGACACACCGTCGAGTCTGGAGACGTCCTAACCGTCTCTCCAGGTACCACGATAAAGCTCGGTGCTGGATACACAATTGACGTGGATGGAAGAATATCAGTAGAGGGGACCTCAACCTCTCCCGTCCTACTAGATTCAGTGGCTGGAAATCACGAAGGCCTGGTCTTCAACTATTCGAGCAACGGACTCGGCTCGAAGATCGATAATCTGACCATTACTAATTCTAAGTATGGATTAACCATCTATGGCAGCGACCCTGTAGTTTCCAACCTAACCGTGCTCAACGCTGACAATGTCGCAGTCGACCTGTTCAGCAGCGCCTCTCCCACAATCAGGAACCTTGTCATAGACGGAGGCGGACAAGATGTGCATGGAACCTCCACGACATGGAGATACGGAATTGGACTTTCCATCGGCGCATATTCAGCACCAGTCGTTGAGGGGGCGAGTATTGACGGATTGATTACAAGGGGGCTGAACCAGTGGGGAAGCTCAGGAGGGCTTCTCTCAGATCTGCATATTTCTAACATCAGCGGATCCACTCTTGCCATCGGCGCAGGCATTTGGATAGAGGACTCATTCCCCCTTATCTCAGACTCCTCGATAAATAGATGCGACAATGGAATCTATGTAAGACACATAACTCAGGGTTGGACCACAAGGCCGACGATAGAAGGCACAGTGGTCGAGAACAGCATGTACAGGGGTGTCATGGTCGAGCAGTACAACCATAGCCAATACTCGAACCTTCCACTGAATGCGGTATTCAATGACCTAGAGGTCAGGGGTACTGGTGGGCCGGGCGCCAAGGCCCAGGGCCTTGCAGTAGCGGCCTTCGACATCAATACAAGCGGGGTCCACATCGATGGAGCGCTGATCGAGGACAATGCTGCCGTAGGGATTAGGGGGTACATGATCGATTCCTCAACCATAATGAATCATGTCACACTCCTGCGAAACGGTAAGACAACGGCTATCTCTCCCTTCAACGATAAGGCCGGATTGTTCCTAAGAAGTGCAAATTGGGCCCCTACTATCAACGACCTTGTAGTAAAGAACTCTACAGGGCCTGGCGTTCTTCTCTGGAAGGGAGGGGTTCAGGGAAGCTATTGGGAAATAGAGGGCAATGGGGCCAATGGGGTGGACATCAGGGAGTTCCACCCCGACCTCTTCTTGGTGCTGAGTAAGAACAACACAGGACATGGGGTTTCAATCAGAGACTCTAGCAATGTCGAGCTTGAGCAGGTGCACACATACAGAAATGGCCTCGGAGCAATTTCAGGGTCCTTGGGCGCTGGAATTTACTTCCACGAGTCGAATGACGTTAGCAGCTCAGGCAAGAACGTCAGTTGCAACACGTGCTCATCCACAGAGGATCAGTTCGGTCTAGTGGTCAGGAACAGTGTGGACCTGCAACTTTCGGCTATCGAGATCAGGGATCCGGTGAATGGTCCAGCCTTGGACATAGACAATAGTGGACTCACTCATGAAGGAAACATCCTCGTGAATGACATCGCAATAAACTCCAACTCCACCACGACCGCAGTAGAGATAGAAAGCGCCGATGCGGTGATAGAGTTCATGGATCTGAATGGCGACAACGAGGGCATGTCTTGGAGTGCTGCTGGAGACTATCCCTCATTCCTAAATTTCAGCGTAATAAGGGGCGGGCAGAATCATTGTTTGGAAATCTACAACCACCCCGAACTCTTTGTTAGCAATGTTTCAATGGCCTGTCCAGGAGCTGCTCCTGCGGTCACTGACAGCATCGTCAACTTCACTGACTCTAATTTCTTCCCAGGTAGTGGAATGGCAGACACATTTCACGTAGTCGAGAACAGCCACGTTCGCTGGATTTCGTCATCACAGATGGGAACCCCGACCTCCTCTCAATCAAGCAACATTGTTGATGTGATGTGGAGGGCGGAAGTTAGCGTGGTAAACCAGAACCACAGAAACATACCATTCGCCGATGTCAATATCACATTTGACAACTACAATCCCGAACACCTCGATACTCTGCCGTATTCCGGTCATGAGGTGCTAGGGCCGTTCGTCGGTCAGCGATGGACCCCATTGCAGGGATGGTCCGCAAACAACACCGCATACACCGGATGTGACTATGATGGAGTTCACAACGATTCAAGCCCTGTCGTAATGGTCTCAGACTTCAGCGTGGAGTGCCTCTTGGAAATACCCAACCAGCCACCCTTCATCATCTGGGACTCACCTGAAGAAGGAGGAATATATGCGAGTGGTTCAGCGGTTGTACTCAATGCCACTAGGTCGTGGGACCTGGATGACGACCCCCTTTCTTTCAGCTGGACCAGCAGTATCGATGGAGACATAGTCGCTTCATGTCTGGGAGGAAGCAGCCAGACAAACAACTCCTGGATTTCGGTTAACGATCCATTGTACTCCAATGAGGGATGCCTCTCCGATGGTACCCACCAAATCACACTTCAGGTCTGTGACTCAGAGGGCCATTGCTCTACGGAGTCTCGCCATATTGAGCTAACAAATTTACCCCCGGTAATGTCCGTTGGAACCTCTCCAAGCATCTCCTCATGGGGAACCCTGTACCTTGGGAAGACCGCGAATGTGACAATATTCCTAGGGGGAACCTATGACCCAGAGGGCGATGAATTGACTTGCTGGGTAGAGGCCTCCTACGAAGGTGGGAATGGGACTCCGCCAGACCCCTCGCCTGGATGCCCCGATCAGATCATCCGCTCCTTCCCGGGTGCACCAAACCAGTTCTCAGTCACCGTTTACGCATCTGATTCAATCAACCCCGCAGTTTCATGGATCTTCGATGTCGAACTATTCAACGAACTCCCAACCGCAAACATGGTGGTCACGAGGTCTGGCAACACCTCATCCGACTCAGTTCTGATTGACGGCTCCCTTACTTTCGACCCAGAGGGGGACGACATCAAGTTCGAGTTCTGGAGCGATCGAGACGGACTTCTCCACTCAGGAGTGTCGCCAGCTATAGCGATTGAGTGGATTGGCACCCTTTCAAAGGGTGAGCACACAATCACGATGTACGCAAGCGACGTTCTACCTGGGCACTCTGGACAGTGGACTATCGACGAGGATGATCTCCATGTCAGCAACTCACCGCCCGTGGCAGTGATCGCGTCCCCTCAGGATGGCATTCTGACCGACTCAGGGACCATGATTCAGTTCCAGGCCATAGGGTCGGGAGACTGGGACCTTGCTTGCGAAACCCTCCCTGAGAATGGCAGTGGTCTAGTCTGCAATCCCTTCGCTTCGATTAGCTCGGACCTCGTGAGCGTTCTATGGGAGAGTGACATAATGAGCGAGCCCTTGGGGAGCGGTTGGTCGATAGAGGCAAGGCTCCCAGAAGGGGTGCACCAAGTAACACTGACAGTCGACGACGGCTCCTCGCCACCTGTTTCAGACGAGATAATGGTAAGGGTCGACGAATCTGCTCCAATACTGATTCTTGACTCCCCTGTTCCCGATGCCGTGGTTCTATCCAATCTACCGATATTGTTTGACTTTAGGCAGTCATTTGACCCAGATGGAGATGATTTCACCGTCTCGGTCTTCTCCGACCTATTGCCTGAACCGATATTGGAGTCGAAGACTACTGACTTCTGGTACAATGACTACCTCCCAGCTGGTTTGCACAATCTCACATTCCAGCTCACAGACAACCAGGGCATGGTAAGGACCCACATTCAGCAGATTACGGTGCTAGAGACCGGCCCGGTGGCGATAATTTCCGGAATCTCCGAGGGCCAGTACATTCCGCCGGGAGGAGAAATAACGCTTGATGGATCTGAATCATACGACTATGACGGAGACATAACCCTGTACCAGTGGATGATCGACGGTTCTCTGGTCGGCGACAAGGAGACAATTTGGATCAACCTGATTCCCGGGCCCGTGAAGATAGAACTCATGGTCAGAGACTCAAGGGGCGAGCAATCCTATGCTTCGATCAACCTCACGGTCGGGTCTTCCTCTCCACAGCTCAACAACCTGAACGTAGATCCAGGATTCCTGATCGACGGAGAGGCGACCCCAATGAGGATCACTGTAGAGCTCGTAGACCCAGACGGCACGACCTCCTCGGTTGGCGGAGAAATGCTCGCAGGCGGAATTTCCAAGGGATTCCAGATGAGGGACGACGGCCTGCTTGGAGATACGGTCGCCAATGATGGAATATGGACTTACGAGACCATTTGGGAGGTCTCCGGCTCGAGCTCAGCGAGAATCGAAGCATGGGCCCTCGACGGCGACTCAGTAAGCCCAGTCATGGTCTTCATAGTGCCAGTGACGTCAGAGGAGTCCACGAGCTTCTTGGACTGGATGTTGGGAAGTGGCTTGCCGTTTCTCTTTGCGGCAATAACGATTGTAGTAATTTGGGGCATGTTCTACTCTGCCAATAGACGCAGGATGCTACAGGATGATCTTGACATGATCGAGTCGTGGTCAGCCTTCGATTCCAGGGAACTAGAGGAAGAAACCGAAAATCGCCAATTGACTACTCAGGACCCCAAGGAGTAACTTGGCGCGTAAGTCCTAACCTGTGCGTGAACAGGAACCTCAGGTTGAGCAGCCCGTCCCCCCATGTGTTGATCTCGGCCTCTCCAACCCTCGGTCGGTATGGGACGCTGACCTCAGCGGTCCTCTTCTTGCCTAGGTATCTCCTCGCCCTTATCTTGAACTCCTGTGACAATGGCATCCCATCGTGTTTCGGACGAACCCGCTCGTCCTCGAATATCGACTTGCGGAATACCCACATGCCACTCTGAGAATCGTGGACCCCGTACCAGTATAGCATGGTGGCTGTCGTGGAAAGGACCCAGTTGCCGAAGCCATGAAGCCCCGGCATCGCACCCTCTTCGGCCTTCCGAAGCCTGTCGCATGTAATCCACTCCAGATCCTCATCCAGAAGCTTCCTGACCAGTCCGGGTACTTCCTCTCCAGGGTATGTGCAGTCCGCGTCCATGGTGACTATCACGTCACCGGGCGCCATTGCGAAACCAGTCTTGTACGCCCTGCCATAGCCCTTGCGAGGCTCCACGTACACCGTTGCACCCTCTCCCTCGGCGAGCTCCCTGGTCCGGTCCGTTGAGTTTCCATCAACGATTAGGAAGTCGATTTTCTCGCACCAACCATCACTTGGCACGGAACGAATCGTGTCCACGATGGCTTCCTCTTCGTTTCTAGTTGGTATTACGACCGTTACGTGTACAGGCAGCGTTTCGGACATATTATCGAAACGCCCACCCGCCAACCCGTTTTGAACAATGCGAACCCCTGCCCTGTGTACGCGCTCTTGAAATGCGGTCGCTGAACCCGGAATATCGAAAACCATGCACATAGCCATGCTGTCGGCCGAATTCCCGCCCAGATGGGGCGGAATGGGGTCCACCGTGTTCCACCTTTCATCATCTCTCGTTGAGAGGGGCCACAGGGTGACTGTAATCACAAGATCGGGAAGTGGCGACCCACCCCCCCAAGACGGTGTCAGAGTGATTACCGTCGGTTGGGCCAAAATACCCATGGAGTTCACCAGATCGTATGGCAGAAGGGCACTGAGTGCATTGGAGGAATTGAATCGGAATGACCCAGTAGACGTAGTGCACCTACATTGTCCAATGATTTCATGGTCCGATTCCCAGTTTCTAAGATGCTCTCAAAAAATCGCCCCGGTGGTGTCCTCATTGCACGGCTCGTGGTTAGGGGAGCGTGACGGGCTCGTCGCAGCTGGAAAGGCCAAGGAAGCAGCAGTATGGGCAAATCCAAACGATCTGGCAATATTGCTCACTGCGAGAAGATATGCTAGGTTCGAGAGATCCGCAATAAAGGGGTCCAGAATATGCATAGCAAACTCCCATGCTACAAAGGCAGACTTCGAAACAAGGTACGACGCTCCAGAGAATTGGGATTGCGAAGTGATTCACTGGGGAGTTGATACGAGTATGTTCCGCCCATTGGACGCCGACTCTGAAGACGATATCGCTGAGTACAATGAGATTAGGGCCAGATATGGCGCCAACGAGAATGGCACGAGACTGGTTCTTGCAGTAGGCAGATTAGCAGCTAGGAAGGGGTTCGGCACTCTGATCAGAGGTTTCGCGAAACTACAGGACAAGGTCCCCAAGTCAAGACTCGTAATTGTCGGCAGGGGCCACCTCAAGGGCCGTCTCCAGAGGCAGGCTTCCAGACTAGGCGTTGGAGGAAAGGTTGCTATAGAGTCGGGAATGCCATTCGAGAGTCTAGCCGCTCTATTCAGATCGGCAGATTTGGTCGTCTACCCATCATTCTATGAGGGCCAGGGGCTAATTCCCCTGGAGGCAATGGCATCTGGAACTCCAGTAGTCACCGTGGATGATGGGCCACTTCCAGAGATGGTTGACTCATCGGTGGGCTCCCTTTTCTCAATGGGCGACATAGAATCAATGTCGGACTCAATGGCATCCGAGTTGAATAACGACTCTAAACGGAGGGAAAAGGGCGAATCCGGACGTGAGAGAGTGATTGAGTCGTTCACATACGATGGCAATGCCGAGTCATTCGAGAGCGTGTATAAACGTGCCATTTCGTGATTTATTGTAGATTTTCTGACACTTCCCAGAAAACCTCGCCGGCGAACCATTGATGCGCTGTAGCCACCTCGCACACACAGAGAGACATGTCGCAGAATGCTAGTTTCAAAAGTCTGACTTCGAGCACTATGGCTAACATCTGTATAATTTTGTTAGTCGGAGTTTTAGCAATTGTTCACCTTAAGGCAGTAATACAGCCCCTAGTTGTAGCTACCCTGATATTCTTCCTGATCAGGCCTCCGGCCCAGTGGCTGGAGGAGAGAATAGGCGGCCACCCCCTGCTGGCATACGGGGTACTAGTTGCAATGGTGATGGGATTCCTCTTCTTCGCTTCTAATTCAATGTACGAGAACATGCAGAATTTCACTAATGAGGCACCAGAGCTTGAGCAGTCACTTGAAGTGAAGGTTGCATGGCTTGAGGATCTTTCCATCTTTGGATACCACCTAGACACGACCGCCCTGACCGACTTAATCACGATAGACACAATCAATTCGTATGCCACTGGCTTCGTAGGGACCCTTGCAGGCTTCACTACTGGACTGGTGACAGTCCTCATCTTCCTACTCTTCATCATCCTCGAGGCCGAGACATTGCCGAAGAGGATCAAGGCTGCCTACCCGGATGATGTGGATAGGATCATGTCGGTTGCCGCTGGATCGGGCGAGGGAATTAACACGTACGTCGTCACTAGGGCGACAGTAGCCTTCGGACAGGCAGTTGTCGCAGCCATCGTTCTCTCTGCGATGGACATCCCGTTCGTTTTCCTGTGGGCCTCGATTACTTTCCTGATGGACTTCATACCATATGTGGGGGCCCTTCTGTCAATAATTCCTCCAATACTCCTGGGGCTAATTGTCCTCCCTTCTACATCCTCCATTCTCCTGATAGCCCTTCTAGTGGGCAATCAGCAGGTCTGGGGCGGAATTATTGAGCCACAACTTGCCGGGCAGAGGCTGGACATGTCTCCAATAGTGCTACTTCTACTAGTTGCATTCTGGGGCTGGGCATGGGGCATAATGGGAATGGTTCTGGGAGTCCCATTGGCTGTAATCATGAAGATAGGTCTGGAGAGTGACGAGAGGACCCGTCCAATAGCCCTGATGCTATCAAGAGAACCTTCAACAGATTAGTTGGTAGAATTCATGCCTCTACGAACAAAGCGAGCGTCCCATCTGCGGAAATATTGACCACTTCTCCCGTTCCCTCATTACTGAGGCCACGCGTAGACAAATCCAAAGGAACGCCATCAAGCTCCCACTTTGAACCTCCAAGACTAACACTTTCGCACCTCGTCAAAGCGAAAACAGAAAATGACACGCCTCGATCGACCATCATTTCCATGGTCCCCATCGAAGGGTGATATCTGTGAGTTACTCCAGACTCGTGGTGCAGTCTCACCTTGCTCCCCCCCGATGTCTCAGCAAGAGAACCAATCACACCTAGCTGATGCCCAAATGATCCGCCCTCGACTCCAATGACGTCGATTTCATCGAATCCCCTTCCAATCACAACTTCTAGGGATTTGGAGAGATCACTGTTGTCTTCATCTGAAATATTGTTCATAGAGCCACTCCATGAGTTAGTATCGACCGAGTCCAAATCACCAATCACCTCGCTGACTGTATGCCCCAAGGCTCTCGCCTTGTCCGCCCCACCATCAACGCCGAAAAGCACCGCATTGCCCAGCGTGACTCTTTCGATCACCACCGTACTGGGAATGTCACCGTTGCACCAGAGAACCGCTCTCATTTAATCACCGTTTTCGAGCAGTGACCTTCCCATCTACAACAAGGTCGACGTCTTCCAACTCTACGCTGGCCTTGCTCATCACTCCTCTCAGTTGGAAGCCAACGCCCGTCGACCCTCCGAGTGCGGTATTGTCACCAATCGCAATGTATGCTGAACCTCTAACTACCTGATCCTCAATTTGATTTCCTGAAATGTGCGATCTTGGATTCATCCCAAAGCCAAACTCTGCTATCGTCCCAACCTTCTCAATCAACGATGATCTAACTCTTCCTCTGGCCTGGTCCATCTCCCTGGTCACGTCCTCCGACTCCTCCCCTCCAGAAGTTCCTATCACGACACCATCCTCCACCAGGAGGGTGAGTGGCTCTTCCAGCCTGCGTCCCTCCCAGGAGCCGTCAATAACTATCTTCCCATTTGCAGAACCTTCCTTGGGTAGAACGAAAACCTTCCCTGCAGGAAGATTAGTAATTTGGCCCGGGCGATTGCATATGCCGCTATCCTCCAGAACCCACCTTGCTCCGGTTCGGAAACTCAGATTTGTTCCAGCAGCCGATTTGACGACAACACCCGTCCTCTTCCTAAGCAGGGGATTGAGTCCAGAAATCTCCTTCTTCATTGCCCCATAGTCAGCTGTCATCCCCCCTTTGGAAAGAATGTCCGTCGTAATTCCGGGCATAGAGGCTATTCTTACATTCTCCCTAGTCGCATTTCGACGAGCCCTCGTATGTGTCAGAGACGTCTTGGTAGCGAGGAGAACAACGTCCTGCTGCCTCATCAGCTCAGCAACAGGGGAAGGGGGCTCCATGCCCTTCTTGTGGCTAGGCGGCATCATCATCAGCAGGATTCTATCAGTGACCTCTGCAGTTGCTTCATACAGGGCACGTCCAACTTCCGAGGTCTCTGGGTCTGTAACCACTAGGACATGTTCTGAAGGCCTTATCTGCATACAGGTCCTTACTACCGACCTAGCGGCAGTCAGCATAGCCTCAGATAGTTCATCGGAAGCATCCTCAGTCGTTTCTGGCTCCTCCGGCATAGCCTTCCCCCGCCCCTCGGAGCAGGTCGTTATTCAAGGACACTGCGAATTGTCAAATCTTCTCACCAAGGCAGTCATAGGTGGATATGGGGTGCGAAGTATGATGGAAGGAGTCTGGACAGTTAGGATTCTCAGTGCCCTAGCCATCGCCTCAATTCTAGCTGGAACCTGGATGACCAACTCCCCCTCCGAAGAGGCACACGCCGAAAATGAGCCTCTGGATGCCTTCCTTGCATCAGAAGGTGACTCAGCAGAAGACGACCAACCAGAAATGCACAGGGAGGGTGGCGAAGATGGCGGGCATGACTCAGATCTGCCCAGTGGACTGATCATCGGCGGAGCCGGTGCTCTAGGTTCGCTACTCATCGGCTCGTTGATGCTAGAATTCGTCAAAGTCACAGTCTTAGTCGCCCTTGTCTCGCCAATGCTGGCTAGGATGAAGAAGAACCGAGAGGACATGCTAACGAGGGGAAGGGTCCTGGGGTATCTCGAGGCAAATGCCGGAATACACTTCTCGGCTCTCAGGGATGCCCTCGGTCTCGCAAACGGTGTAACTTCATACCACCTGCACATACTGGAATCCATCGGGCAGGTCATCTCGTGGAGGGATGGCAAACTTCGCAGATACGCAGTTTCCGGCCTCTCACAGGAAGAGGTCGGTCGCATCAGGAATCCCATAGCAGGAACCAGGCTAGCAATTCTGGAAGTTCTTGCTGATTCAGGATCAGTGGGAATGTCTGGTTCGGAGATAAGGAAGAAACTAATGATTTCGAGACAACTACTCAGTCACCACCTTTCCGAACTTAGGGGTGCCGAGATTGTAGAAGCAGCTTCGGAGGAGAGGAGGCCCAACTGGAGGATTTCGGACAAGGGCCTTGACGTTCTGACGGTCTCCAAAGAGATCTCAAGAGTAGAAGCCGCAGTCTGAGATTTCGATATTTTCGGCATATATTGAGGACTTTCTCCAGTCCTGTTCAAGTACTATGTCAGACCGCCCCCGTCCAATGGCAGTAGGAACAGTGAAGTGGTTCAACCACACGAAGGGATATGGATTCATTGAGCAGGAGAGCGGTGACGATCTTTTCGTGCACAAGACCCAGATAGAGGGTAACATCAGAGACGGCGACTCAGTCGAGTTCGAGGTCGGAGAGGGGCCAAAGGGCCCCAACGCAATCAACGTCAGAAAGGCTGATTGATTTCTAAACCGGCGAACATATCGCCGAGTTTCTTCTTGATGTAGAGCAGTGTTACGTTTTCGTATGAAGCATAAGTGACGCAGGAGCCCAAGCTGCTTAAGTCACTGATTACGATGATGACGTCTTGATGGACCAGAACTTGGATCTACAGATCGCCGCCCTGATCTTCCTGGGCGGCACGCAGAGCCTCGTCTCCGGCGATGATCACGGAGGCGTTGAAACGATGAGTGAAGATGGGGAGGTAGAAGCCGAACCGGGAAACACAGCCACACCGATTGCCACCGTATTCCCGTTCGGAATTACACATGCTAATACGATTCCAGAACTGTCATAATTGCGGACCAATGACGCATTTTATTTACTGAATTTATTGCGTAGTGTCATGACCCCTAGCGGAGTACTCCTGATGAACGTCGGGACTCCTGACGAGCCTACTGTTGAGTCGGTGAGGGAGTATCTGAGGGAATTCCTATTGGATCCGGATGTCATCGACATTCCGACGCCACTGAGGCACCTTCTTGTTCGAGGGATAATTCTCAGAACAAGGCCTAGGAAGATTGCCCCAAGCTATCAGAGCATTTGGATGGAAGAGGGCTCACCACTCAGAGTTTACACTGATAGAATGGCCTCTGCACTCCAAGAGGCTCTCGGCATGCCCTGTGAGGTCGGGATGAGGTATGGAAACCCCAGCATTCGTCAGGGGCTGCAGAACCTCAGAGATAGCGGCGTGGAAAGAGTCCTCTTGGCCCCACTTTTTCCGCACCACGCTCAAGCGACCACGGAATCATCCCTGAAATTCGCGTACAGGCAAATGGATGAAATGGGCTGGTCACCGGAGATATCTGAGCTTGACCATTTCGAGAAAGACCCGTCATTCATCGGACCTTTGGTTGAATCGATAAGACCACACATGGATGAAGACACCCATCTGTTATTCTCTTATCACGGACTGCCGTTGTCCCATATCTACAGGGCGGATAAGACCGGTTCACACTGTCAGAAAGTGGACAATTGCTGCACCATCCCAACAGATGCCAACTCTTCCTGCTACGCCCATCATTGTACAATGACTACGCTGGCAGTCGTAGAGGCGCTAGGTATTGACGACGACTCCTGGTCCCAAAGCTACCAGAGCAGACTAGGGCCCGTTAAATGGCTGAGGCCTTCTTCCATAGAAAAGGTGGATCAATTGGTAGATAGTGGAATCAAGAAGCTGACCATTGTTTCCCCAGCTTTCCTGGCTGACGGGCTTGAGACCCTCGAAGAAATTGACATCGAGATGAGAAACCAGTTCATAGAAAGGGGCGGGGAGGAAATGGAACTGGTGAGCTGCCTGAATGATAGGCCCGACTGGATAGAGGGCATGAGCCAGTTAGTAAGGTCAGCGCTCAACTCTGACGAACCTCAAGGTTCGGAATCCTGAGGATGAAGGCAGTTCCAAGAAGCGCCAGTGCGAGAGTAGCTACCTTGGCGTATGGGAGACTATCTGGTATGCCCGCAAAAATCGCGAACAGAACGAAGAACCACAATACCGGAATAATTGCTCTTTTGCTTTTTGCAGGTATTCCCCGACCTTCTCGGTAATTCTTAACGTGATGACCGAACATCTTGTTGTCGATTATCCAATCATAGAATCTCTGACTGGATTTTGCAAAGCAGGCCGCTGCGAGAATCATTAGAGGCGTTGTGGGCAAGCCCGGAACGACTACTCCAACCATTCCCACGGCAACAAATACTAGCCCCGCCAAGAACCAAAATGTACGACTTAATCCAGAACGCTCCAGATCGACGGTGTGGACTCCCTGACCATCCATAACTAGTCGCCATAAAATAGCTTATTTTATGTTTCCAAATAGAAATCCCCAAGATTTTGTCCAATCATCATACCAGTCTCTTGATATGGGAATCTCCGCTCCGAATTTTCATGAACACAGGAAAGAACGCAGCACTCATGGTTCTAGTAATGATGCTCAACTCAGGCTGTCTGGGCGCAGTAGAAGACATAGTGGATGCCGAGGAAGAGATCATTGATTCAGTCTTCGACTGGCTCGACGGTGAATATCCTCACCTGGACCTGCCTGAGCGAGAGAGGTCCACACCGGTACTCGAGACTTACGATCAATGCGACATACTTCTAGCAGATTTGCAGGAGTCAATCTACAATGAAATGTTAGTGTCACTAGACCAGCAGTCATACTGGCATTGGGCTGGCCCTGTCTGGCGCGGTGGCGGAGTAATGTTCGAGGAAGATGGCGCAATGATGGACGGCGCAACTGAGTCTGCAGCGGATGACTCTGGCTCCAATGCCGGTGGATCCGCCGATAGCGACTCCGGTCGTGAGGGCGAGTTTTCAGGAACAAACAACCAGGAAGAAGGCGTAGATGAGGCTGACTTCCTGAAGACTGACGGGTACCACATCTACATGCTGAATGGCAACCTTCTGGTAATAATGGGCGTGCCAGAGTTTGGCGAGCTCACTCTTGAGTCAAACCTCAGCATCCAGGGTTACCCTATGCAGATGATGCTTGAGGGCGACAGACTGGTCATTGCATCATCTGTCTACTACTGGAGCCTGCCTCAAGACGATCCTCTCAGGGAACTCATGTCCGAGGAGGTCACAGTCAGCTACCCCGGCGAGGATGAGTATACCTACACCTACACTCGTGTTCAGAACATAGTGAAGTACACCGTTGTTGACATCACAGACAGAAGTGCGCCCGAGGTCGAGCGCGAACTATACATCGAGGGCAATTACCATACTGCACGACTAGTAGATGGAACAATGCGCTCAGTCACTCACCTTTGGACGCAAATCGACGGACTCAGAACTTGGGTCTATCTTCCAGAAGCTTACTGGGAAGCAGATGCCGATGAGGAGAAGATGGAAATTTGGAACCAGAGCATGGAGGAAACGATCGCAGCAAATCAGGCGATTATCGACGATTTGACTCTGGATGACTTCGCGCCCCACCTGTATGAGGTAGGCGAAGACGGACTCTTCCAACATCCCACAACTTCCGAAGACTGCGGTGAGTTCTCGGCCAGTGCCGACAGCGCGGGTCGCGGCTTTAGCACAATCATGACTATCGAATTACTCGGAGATGAATCTGAAATGCAATTGGACCACATCACTTCCTCATGGGCGCACGTGTATGCCTCACAGGATGTGATGGTACTCGCAGAGCCAGCCAATGACTGGTGGTGGTTCTGGAGAAACTTCGGCTGGGACGATGCAACCAACATCCACGTCTTCGATATCAGCGATCCGTCTGAGACGACATACGTGGCCTCGGGACGAGTTGATGGCACAGTTCAGGATCAGTTTTCCATCTCAGAGCACCACGGAATAATTCGTGTAGCAACAACTGAAGACGCATGGGGCCGCTGGTGGCTAGAAGGAACCGAGGAATGGACTGGGCCGACCAATAACGTGTTCACTCTCGCAGTTGCGGAGTGCATGATTCCAGAAGGATGCGATGACGAATCTTCTGAAATGATCCAGATTGGACACGTAGGAAACATCGCGCCAGATGAGCGCATCTGGAGCGCTCGTTTCGTTGGCGACAGGGCTTACTTGGTCACATTCGAGACTATCGACCCTCTGTGGGTAATCGACCTAACCAACCCGACCAATCCAGCAATCCTAGGGGAGCTGGAGGTCCCGGGGGTGTCCACATATATTCATCCAGTTGACTCAGACACTCTTCTGACAATTGGAATCGGGCCCGGGCCAGATGGACTCGGACTAGACTGGTCCATGACCCAGGTATCGCTTTTCGATGTCAGTGATCCAACAAACCCCACACTAGCTGACTCACTGCAGTTGTCGCCTGCCTACGAAGATGACCATTGTGACGAGTGGGGATGTGGATGGTCATGGTCATACTCTGAGGCCACATACGAACACAAGGCATTCACATATTGGGCTCCAGAGCATTTACTCGCAGTCCCTCTGTCTACATACAGGTACATCTACGAACAAATCGAGTTCGATGACAAGACCTACACATACTCGGGTTACGAGTTCGTTTCAACACTTGAGCTGATCAATGTGGATGCAGAGAATGGCACACTATCCACTCATGGAATGGTGAATCACTCTGAGTTCTACAACGATGACGGGCTATCCGGTTGGTGGAGCGGCTCGACCAGCATCCGCAGGTCGATTTTCATGGGCGACTACATCTACGCCTTCTCCGCAGCCGGAGCCTCTGTTCACAGGACCGGTGACCTTACTTCCATGGTTGAGCTGGAGTTGCCAGGCTACGATGAACCCGTGGTCTACTACTACGAGACTGAGGAAGAAATCGAATCCGAAGATTCAGATGGCTCAGACGGAGAGTCGGCAACTGTAGAAGGCTGATCAGTCGAACTGTAATGCCCTACCAGCAGAACCAGGCGATGCTACGGGCACTCCGCGTAATGGTCCACCAACCTCCCTCTTGTGGACAATCTTGCCATCCACAATGGTGTACTTCGGCCAACCCGTGAGCTCCATCCCGGAGTAAGGAGTCCATCCAACCCTGGTCCAGGTGTCCGCATCAGTAATGGTTTGCCGGTATTGCAAGTCTACGAGAGTTAGATCGCCATCATACCCTTCAATCAGAGATCCCTTGTTTTTCATTCCATAGACCCTGGCAGGCCCTTCGCACATCCACCTAACTACATCTGGGACGCTACACTTCCCATTTACTGCGTGAGTAAGCATCAGGGGGAGAGAGGTTTCAACACCGGGCATCCCTGCTGGAGCATTCGGAAAACCCAACGATTTAGATTCCAAAGTGTGTGGTGCATGATCGGTAACAACGCAATCGATGGTCCCGTCCTTGAGCCTCTTCCACAGTGTTTCCTTGTCCTCGGTATAGCGAATGGGCGGATTCATCAGGACCCGTACCCCTATTTCCTCAACATCATCTTGGTCGAATGTCAGGTGTTGAGTGCAAACTTCTGTTGTAATCAGGTCCCCCTTGTTTTTTGTTAACCAGTCCGCTTCCTTAGCACTCGTCATATGGACGATGTGGAGTCTGTGTTCATGATCCTTAGCAAGAGCTGCGGCGCGCTTCGTTGCGATGAAAGCGCATTCCACGTCTCTGCACTCAGCGTGCGAAGCAATATCTGTCCGATTAGAAAACTCCGCTATGCGCCGTTGTAAGCGATCCTCGTCCTCTGCATGAGTTGCAATTATCCCTCCGGTGTTGGCGAAAATATCCTCGAGATGTTTTTGCTCATGAACGAGCAAATCCCCTGTACTGCTCCCCATAAATACTTTGATTCCGCAAACGCCGTCCATTCCTTCAACGCTTTGCAAATCACTGACGTTGTCCTTTGTCGCACCAATGAAAAAACCATGATGGGTTACCGCCTTTTTACCAGCTAGGGCAATTTTCCTTTCCAACTGCAACCTATTGGTAGCATTCGGAATGTTGTTCGGCATGTCGAGAAATGCAGTCACTCCTCCTGCGGCGGCAGCCCGACTCCCGCTCTCAAGATCCTCCTTTTCTGGTTGTCCGGGCTCTCTGAAGTGTACATGGGGGTCAATAGCACCAGGAAGGAGATGCAAACCCTCGCCGTCAATTACCACCTCTCCTGGAACAGGCTCCAGGCCCCCTCCAGGGGAAACGACAGAAATCACTCCACTAGAAACGCGAAGGTCCCCCACAACCTCTCGACCAGCGAGAACCATCGTCGAACCACGTATCAGAAGGTTACCGGACACCTCTCCACCATCCCCTCGGGGGAAAAGGCGACTCATCACCATTCTGATTGTAAACGGGCTAGATAGCATGAATGTGGTTGCGTTCATATATTCCCGTTCCGCCCCGAATGCAACGGGTTGGAGTAGTCAGGTTATCTCGTCGGGCTCATAACCCGGAGATCGGTGGTTCAAATCCACCACCCGTTACCAAACAATAAAAGAAAACTGAAAGTGAAAAAACATTACACTGAGAAGCATTTTGGTGTAATTAGCACTTTCAATTAACATAAGCACCCCATCGTTTGTTCATATACTGCCGAGAGTTAGCATCGGTCATACAAGGTGAGAAAATGAGCGATACAACCGCAAGTGAGAAGGTAGATGACGACGAGATAGTGATTGACGTGGACGAGCCCCAGGCGACAATAGAGGATTTGCCAGGCGTAGGTCCAGCGACCGCTGAGAAACTCAGGGACGCCGGTTTCGACGATCTCCTAGCTATAGCAGTGATGAGCCCATCTGAGTTGGGCGAGCAGGCGGAACTCGGTGAGGCGGTATCAGCCAAGATAATCGCAGGCGCGAAGAAGCTGGCTAACATCGGGGGATTCATCAGCGGTGCAGCACTTTTGGACAAGAGAAGCCAAGTGATGAAGCTAACATCCGGCACATCCGCTCTAGATGAGCTACTGGGAGGAGGCTTCGAGACACAGGCAATAGTCGAGGTGTATGGGGAGTTCGGAAGTGGCAAGACCCAGGTCGGACACCAATTAGCCGTAAACTGCGCCCTCCCGGTCGAGCAGGGCGGATACGGCGGAGAAGTATTCTACATTGACACTGAGGACACCTTCAGGCCAGAGAGGATAACACAGATGGCAGAGGGAGTCGGTATTGACCCATCCGAGGCACTAGAGAGGATCCATGTTGCAAGGGCATACAACTCGGCCCACCAGATGCTCCTCGTTGATGAAATCCAGAGGATGGGGAGAAGCGTCGATGTCAGGCTAATCATAGTTGACTCATTGACTAGCCACTTCAGAGCTGAGTATTTGGGAAGGGGAATGTTGGCCGCCAGGCAACAAAAGCTGAACCGGCACCTCAAGGATCTGAAGAAGCTGGCCGACGTCAACAATGCCTTGGTTCTCGTCACGAACCAAGTCCACTCGAAGCCAGATGCAATGTGGGGCGACCCCACCAAGCCAATAGGAGGCCACATAGTTGGTCACGCAAGCACATTCCGCCTATATCTGAGGAAGTCCAAGGGGGGCCGGAGAATAGCTCGCCTAGTGGACAGCCCAAACCTGCCAGATGGAGAGGCGGTCTTCAACGTGACAACCGAGGGTCTGCGGGACTGATCACCCGCGGGCCCCGTGTCCGATCACGCGAGCTCTTGCATCGCCACGCCAATCTCTTCGATTAGCGGACTCAGATGTTCTTCGCTGAAACCCAATCTCAAATCAGCAGCCGAGAATAGTTCTGGCAATGGTTTCGTGTTTCCTAGTTTCATAGCATTGGCATAATCGTCCAAAGCCTTGCCCCGGTCCTTTCGATGCGTCTGCCACAATTGCAGTGATCCTAGCTGTGCTATTCCGTACTCGATGTAGTAGAACGGCGCCCCATACAGGTGCCCCTGGACCTGCCAGGAGACGCCCCTGAAGTCATCTACGTTGGACCAATCCATATCTGAACCAAATCTCTGCCTAATATCGATCCAAGCATCCTCCCTTTCTTCTCTCGAATGCCCCGGGTTTGCGTAAACCCAATGTTGGAAGGAATCAATTGTTGCTATCCATGGGAGCAGAAATATTACTCCTTCCAGATGGGCACGCCTAGCTCTGTTTGCACCCCCTTCTTCGTAGAAGATGTCCCACCCGGGTTGAGTCAGTAGCTCCATCGACATTGATGCAACTTCTGCGAACTCAATTGGATAGTTTCGTTCGTCAATCAAATCAAGGTGTCCGCAGTACAATGAGTGGAAGGCGTGACCTGCTTCGTGTATCATCGTCTCTAGATCGCCCTGTAGGCCAGCTGCATTCATGAAGATGAATGGAACTCTACTTTTCTCGAGATAGTATTGGTATCCTCCAGGAGCCTTCCCCTTCCTGGTATCCAGATCAAGGGTGTCCATTTCGACTAGCTTGTCGAACATCGAACCCAGAACATCAGACATTCCATGGAACATCACAGAGAGTTTTGACACCATCTCTTCGACATTCTCGAACGGCCGCAATGGTGGCTTTCCTTCTATGTCTGGGCCGACACCAGTTTTCTCATTGACATCCCATGGCCTAAGGCTGTCCAGTCCCAATGAGTCCACTCTGGTCGAGTTTATTTCATGCAATAGTGGCATGCAAACCTTCTCTATTGAGTCATGGAACTCGATGCAGTCCTCCTTTGAATAATCGAACCTATGCATAGCTCTGAACATGTAGTCCGTGTAACTCTCGAATCCCGCATTTACTGCCATCCTATGGCGAATAGAAATCAACTCATCGAATATCTCTGAAAGCCTCTCCGAGTCGACAATCCTTCTTTCAATTACTGCCTTCCATGCATCTTCCCGGACTCCACGTTCATTGGATTCCATGTAGCCTCTCATCTGCGGCATGGTTCTTTCCTCGCCATCGAAATTTACGGTCATCGCACCGTTGATCGCCTGAGCCTCAGTGACAAGCTTAGTCTGATCAACCCCCAATTGTATGTTCTCCTTTCGGAATATTTCGATGTCATTCCTCATGCCTTTGATCATTAATTCGTATCTAGGGGGCATGTCATTGACAGATGGGTGTTCCACAATTCTTCTATTCAGCGAGTCAGAGAATTCTGACAACTTCGGCCTAACATTCTCCACGAAATCAAGGAACGAATCGCGCTTCTCCTCGCTCTCCGTATCACAGGTCATCCCGATATACAGCAGAGCCCCTGTTTCAGAGATATGTTCGGCCAGAGTAGAAGCATCTGCGATCAGCCCCTCGAGGCATCCCGAGCAAGATAGATCACGATTCAACAGGTCCTCCACGTAGGGCTCTATGTTGTCCCACTTGCTAGCGTCGAAATCTTCTGGCACAAAACTCCCGGAATCCATGAGGCAGCCTGAAAGAAACTTGGATTTGATGTTGACCCCGCTGAGTGCTGTTAGTAGTCAGCCATGGTAGCATGCAGGATGAAGCGCGATTCAATGTCCCCACTGCTCACATCTTCCCCCTCCGATATCGCCCCAATCCTCGTGAGTCCAGAATTCTTAGGTATCGGCCTAGAAGCGATCAATTTCGCACCTAGGTGCTCTTGAATTCGAGTAGCTTCTTCGTCAGAGTCATTGTATGTGCTTCTCGGTATCGAAAGCTCCTCCAAGCCCCCTCCAATCTCAATATCTGGGAGGTGAATAACCCATGCTTTAGTGTCTCCACTCCTCAAACCCGCTCTTTCTATTGCCAAGCCAATCTGGCGGGTTCCCGATAAAATCCTCAGAAACTCGGCTGTAACGTCCCTGGCAACCATCGTACCCTCGACCTCCCTCTTTCTGGTGGAGTACCACACCGTCCAGAGATGTGCCTCGCTACAGGCTACTTCATCCGATAGAATCAGCCATCTTTTGTCGGGCCTCCACTCGTTGACGGTAGAAACAACTCTGCCAGGGTCAGAAATAGGGATTCTGAACTCAACACGCCAAGCGGGGAACCACGGCAGCATCCTTCCTCTCCATATTCCTGTGAATCTATGTGTTGAAGACATTACCGTGAACGACTTCTCACGGCTCGACTAGCAGTTTTGACTAGATTTTCTACAAGTTTGGGACTCCATCCCCTCAGATCAGATAGCATAGACCTATCCTTTTCCGTCAGCTCCGCTATGTCAGAAGCCTCAGAGACTCCGAGTAATCTTGCCATCTCCCTGGCCCTGACCCTCCCGACACCCCTTAGAGCAACAAGTCCAAGAAGATCGGATTTGCATCCATATCTTACTCTGCGGTGAACCTCATCAATCGCATCCACTAATGTTCTATGGGCATCCCTTCCCATCAATGACAACTCATCGTCATCAGCTACTATCTGTCTAGTTGAATATAGTAGCCACTCAGCTAGCTCTACACGACTTCTGAGGTCTCCAGGTTGCACTCCCCAATCCGTCTCTATGGTTTCGAAGCTATCCTCCTCCATCCATGATTGAATCACCAATGCCGCCTTCATTCTTCTATCGTCTTCCAGATCGATAGACTCTGCTAGGAACTCTCTTTCATGTCCATGCAAGGCCGCCTGAACCTTATCGAAGTCATTTTTCCTGATCCATAGGGGCATAAAATCAGGAGTACACGAAACAAGGTGAAGAAGTCCCATGGGAGAAACCTGTCCAGATTCGTCCCTACCAGAAAGAATCGACATTGCACGAGATGCCCCATCCCTTAGAATCCTCCCAGAAAGGGGATTCAAGTACAGTCTTGCAACTCTCTTCCCCAGGGGGGTCGCAGAATAGGTCATCGAAGGAGATTCGGCAGAAACACTCTCTTCAGGATCAATGATGCTAGCCTTTCTAAATCCGAAAATTGGCGGCCCTCTTCTCTTGGGCAGGACTTCCTTCGCCCTCTCAACATGACTAGACAGCTCTATTCCAAGCGTATCTGCAGCGGAATTGGCCCATGATGGAGCATCGTCTTCCCAATCTTCATCGGAAGATGAATCGGGTTGCTCTTCCATCATTCTAGTTGCCACCTTTTCCGACTCCCCATCCCTGTTGACCATCCCATTACTCGCAAGCCAGTCGATTACGTCATCCAATCTACCAGCCAAGGTCTCGGAATTCATCTGAGTAGCCAGAAATGTCTTTTCGAAAAATCTGCCCAGTGAGTACCTATCAGAAATCCCGCCTGTTGCAATAATTGAGAGGCAGTGCGTAAGGAGGGCAGGATCCTCAATCGCCCTCAATGCCATTGGGCTAGCTAGCTTGGAAACAACATCCTCAGGCCCTCCCTTCAGGTAAAGATCAACCAAACGCTCCTCTTCTTGAACATCCTTTGCAATAATCCAAGAGTCTCCATGTTCGTCATATTTTGGCCTACCTGCCCTCCCCATCATTTGCCTAATCTCCATTATTGGGAGGGGCATCGAGGCACTTGCAGCAGTATTCCATCTCCGATAATCACGAATTACAACCCTCCTAGCAGGTAGATTCACTCCTTGGGCCAGAGTTGGAGTGGCGACGATGCAATTCAGACTGCCATCTTTGAATGCGCCCTCAATTACTCCCCTTTGCCTCGAAGTTAGGCCCGCATGGTGGAACGCGACACCCCCCTTGATCGAGTTTGAGAGTGACTTCCCAACAGATGAAGACTCCTCGCCCCTGTTTATTTTCGATGAAAACCCACTCCATTTTTCATCTGTTTGAGAGTAGTATGTCCCGTCTCCGGAACTCATCGTTTTGAGTACGTGCTCCGAAAGGTCCCGCGCCTCCTTTTGTGCTGACGCCCTCGATGACACAAAAACCAGAAGTTGTCCGCCAGAAGACACGGTATCATCCAGAACTGCCTGTAGGGACTTGGTCTTATTTCCAATCAATTTCCTTTCAGAGGGCCATTCCGATGGTTCATCCCCCTCTATCCGATGTACTCTAACTTCCAAATTACTCATCACTCCACAGTGAAGCGAAACAGGCCTCCATTCAGATTTTACTAGATCTGCATCCAACCACTCCGCAAGAGACTCAGCATTCCCAACAGTAGCGGAAAGTGCGATAATCTGCGCGTCGGGTTTCTCATGTCTAATCCTAGAAATCAGTACTTCCAAAGTTGGCCCCCTGCTATGGTCGTTCAACAGGTGAAACTCATCCGAAACGACAACCCCAATTTTGCTTAGAAGGTCCTCATTGGCCCTAAGCATTGAATCTAATTTCTCACTAGTGCAAACTATGATGTCAGCATCATTGACTCCTACGTTCTCACTACTCCGGTCTCCTATCGCTATCCCAACACTCAGGCCGATCGAGGCAGCGATTTCCTGTAATTCACCAACTTTCTCAGATGCTAATGCCTTCAGTGGAACGATGTATAGCCCTCTGCTCCCCAACAAATCGCCGCTGAGCCTATGCAACATAGTAAGATAAGCGACCAAGGACTTCCCACTGGCTGTAGGAATTGTCAACATGAGATTATTTCCTTCAAGGGCAGTAGGGAGGGCATCAGTTTGAGGCGGAAAAAGCTCCTCTATGCCCCATTTCTCTCTCAAGAAGTCGACCAATCTCGAATCGAGTCCAAGCCCCTCTAGCCCTCGCGGTGTCCGGTCCACGTACTCTCTCTAGTTCGGCCGTTCTAAAGGATGCCGTGCATACATGGCCTAGTGCCACCGGTGGTAGGCTGGATGGCCTTCCTTTACCGCAACAAATAGCCCCTCTCCTGTGGCGCAAATTTTCCCTCCTGCTGAGAGGGTCATGCCCACCCTTGCACGGTCATCGCTAATCTCGGTTATCTCGGCCTTTACCAGAAGCTTCTCCCCATGGGGTGTTGGTCTTCTGAGTTTGATGCTATAGCTAGCAGTAACCGTGCAGGGAGGGGCCTCAGACCCACTTCTCTCCATCAGGGCCACTGCGGCCGCCCAGTTTCCGTGGCAGTCCAATAGAGTGCCAATAATTCCCCCATTAACCATCCCTGGGAACGCCTGATGCTCATCTGATGTCTCGAACTCCATTTCCAATCCGTTTTCCGTCCTGAAAGACCTGATTTGCAAGCCATCCTCATTGGACGGACCGCAGCCGAAGCAGATGCTGCTTGGCGCAAATTTCTCTTGGACTGATGCCCCCTCCCAACTTCCCATAAGGCTCCGAGGGGCCGGAGGAATTCAAGAATTCCCATTATTCACGTGAGGTACCCTATTTACGTCGAACCGACTGGGGAGGTCGTTGTCCGAACCACATAATGACTCATCAGAAGAGGTTCCTGAGCCTAGGCCGGAGTCTCTCACCCCTCGATTGAAGAGGAGGAGGTTCACTCCACTGAAGGTCGCCAACCAGATACCTAAGAGGAGGAGGATGGAGATTGAGAAGGCCCTGGAGGACAGCACAGGTACGCCCAAGAAGTGGTCCCGCCAGAGCGGTCCAAAGAATCACAATTTCATGAGGAAGAGAATCTCTCCCGGTTCAATCAGGAGAATGGACTTCGACCTCCTCTCGGTAGATATTGGAGAATCATGGCCGACCCCGGTCACCGTCATTCACGGTTCTAGGCCGGGGCCGGTCGTGACTCTTCTTGGAGCAGTCCATGGAAACGAACTAGTCGGCCCCCTTGCACTGACTTACCTTACAGGCCCCAACTTCGTCGGTCCCGGCAAGCCAATAGATCCAGAAGCAATGTCCGGAACCCTGAGAATTGTCCCCGTCGTGAATATGCCGGGATATCGCAGACAGAGCCGATATATGCCAGATGGAAGGGACCTGAACAGGGCATTCCCCGGAAAGCCAGGGAGCAATACGACATTCCGTGTCGCCCACAGGATCTGGAAAGAAGTCGTAGTAGGGAGCGATTACGTAATTGATCTGCACACCGCTGCCTTCGGTAGGACCAATATGCCTCAGATTAGGGCTAATCTCGCTCACGCGTCTAGCAACAAAATTGCAAGGTCATTCGGAATAGAAGCAATTCTGGACAACGTCGGCCCGAAGGGCTCACTTCGAAGGCTGACAAACGAGTCAGACATTGCTTGCATCACATTCGAAGGAGGGGGTCCCAACGAGTCGGACCCTGAGTCAGTGCAGATCTCCATCTACGGGATTCTGAATGTCCTACGTGGGTTGAGGATGATTCCGGGCCATCCCAGCAGACCAAGATTCCGGATTCTGGCCTCTGGATCAGTCTGGTTAAGATCTGACCAAGGTGGCCTCCTGGATGTTCTTGCTCCGGCTGGTAGCTTCGTAGATGAGGGAGAGGTCGTTGCAACCGTGACCGATCCAGAAAGGCCCTCCGAGACTCACGAAGTAACTTCACCTAAGAAGGGGCTAATCATTTGTTCAGCCACGCATCCATTCGTTACTGCAGGAACTCCTGTTGGGCATATATTGCCTGTTTCGAAGGGTGTTAAAACAATCAGGAAGCGACTTGACGAGGACGATTGCCTTGTGATCAGTGGATCGGATGGCGACCCTCCTTGGAGAGAGGATGATGACGTAGAGGACATCACAGTCGAGGGAGAGTGGTCAGGCGGATCAGTCGACGCTGAGTGGGGGCTGAATGACTCTGCAGCTGTGGAAGAGGAAGCGGCCGAGGCCGACCCCTGACTAGTCAAAATCTGGGGCACGAGGCAAACCCGTTTCTTCGTCAACATCGGTGGGTGAATAAGAGGGCTGACCCCCGTTATTTCCGGAAATCAAGCTGGAAACATCAGGAGCGCTTGGTAGTGCGTAGCCTTGATGCTCAACCCCCAAGCTCCCTCTGTCCTGGCTGATGTTGTAGAACTCATATGCTTCTTTCAGCTGCCTCCTGTAAGAGATCCTAGATCCGATTAGCAGAGCCCCGCCAATCAGAGAAATAACCGAAATAAGCGATACGATTGCTCCAACAGGACTCAGAACGAATCCCATCAGCCTCTCCCCCAGACTCTTTGGAGGCTCCCATATCACCATGTCCAAGTTCCATGTGAACTCCGTGATTGCCTCACTATCTGACATCAAGGCAGTCACTTGTTGTGGACCTTCTCCTAGATCGCAGAGGTAGATTTCAAACGAGGTTTCGGCAGACTCGCAGTCAATTGGAAGAATCGTAACGCTCCTGCCATCCTCGCTGACATTCCAAAGTTCAGCCCCAACTGCCGTATTCATCGTGTAGTCACCGAACTTCCATGACATGGTCGTCTCTATTTGGCTAGGCACTGCGCCAATCGAGAGAACTAGAGTATCGTTTACCGACTCCCATCTGTAAACTTCAGAAATCTCAGGAGATGTCGTCACCAGACTCTTCCGGTCCAAACCGTCATCAATTACGCCGCTGCAGTCGTCATCCCAGCCGTTCCATGTCTCAGTCCCATCCGGATTAATCGTGTCGACCAAGTCCTCACAGTCCTCGAAGTCCCTGAAACCGTCCTCATCGTAGTCGAAGTTGAATTTCAATGGGTCCGATAAGGTAACTAGGACCTCATCCCCATCACTCAGCCCATCCTCATCAGTATCGGGGTCGGAAGGGTCGGTTGTGAAATTGTGGAATTCGTCATAGTCCAGTAGCCCGTCTCCATCAGAATCGATATTGTAGAAGTCCTCATCGATGGCCACGTCGCAGTCGTTGTCCTTCCCGTCCAGCAACTCCAGTAGGAAGGGGGAAACCTCGGAATCATCATCGTCGCAGTCGTCGAACCAGTAGACTCCATCGTTGTCATTGTCTGGGTCGAAAACCAGCGGATCAGACATCGAGTCCTTAAGTTCGTATCCATCAGGAAGTCCATCCCCATCAGTGTCGCCATTGTATGGGTTCGTGGAGAGGTTATGGTATTCTTCGAAGTCGCTAAGCTGGTCCCCATCAGTATCAATGGCTTCGAAGCCGTCGTCCATTACCTCGTCGCAGTCGTTGTCAATCCCATCGAGAACCTCAGGTAAGCCAGGGGATCTGAAGGCATCCTCGTCATCACAGTCTAGGAACCAGTGCCATCCATCAGAGTCATCATCCGGATCTGCCCAGTTAGGGTCGGATCCGTGGGTGTTTACTTCCACCCCGTCCCCGAGGCCATCATCATCAGTATCTGCATCGAGGTGGTTTGTACTGTGTATGTGGAATTCCGACCAATCCACTAGCCCGTCGCCATCAGCATCGGTGAAGTTGAATCCCTCGTCGATAAACTCATCACAATCATCGTCAATCCCATTGAGCAACTCCGGCCTTCCAGGATTTACGAGGGGGTCTGCATCGTTACAGTCGTTGAAGTGGTAGAACAGGTCACTATCGGCATCAGGGTCGTAAACCAGCGGGTCGCTTGACCAAAAATTGACCTCGGCCCCGTCGGAAAGCCCATCATCGTCAGAATCACTGTCCAGAGGATCGGTTCCTGTGGTCATAACCTCGGTGTAGTCGTTGAGGCCATCGAGGTCGCTGTCCACCGACAGCGGATCTGTCCCATAGGTGATTACCTCCTCGAAATCATTGAGTCCATCGTCGTCCGTGTCCGCGTCGTATGGGTCTGTACCCCAAACCTCTGTCTCATTCAGATCCTCCAGCCCATCGTCGTCATGGTCCAAGTCGACGTCCATCCCATGGACAATCATGCCCCAGGAGTCGAGAGTTCCAGTGGCCCCTGAGTCTGTGTCCCTGATCTTTAGAGTCCACTCTCCCAGTGAGGACTCATCCCAGTGGTGAACAGTGTTGAAAATCCAATTGTAGTAGTTGTTGCCATTATCATTTCGATTCTCAGCGAGCCAGGACTCCTTGCCCGAGGGGGAAACCAAGACGATGTCCAAGTCCCCCCTGGAGTTGTGTGAAATATTGACAACAATGTCCACGCTTTCGATCTGTATGTCAGTTTGTACATCTAGATCAAATTCAGTCCAGGTGGTGTTTGAGTCGGGAATGGTGGTTGTCGTGATCGAGGGGTTGTAACTCAAGTTTACTTCCTCCCCTACTAGTGACCAAGTCTCGGCTAGATTGACAGCTGCTCCCGCGTCCACGGCCCCGAATCCGTACTTGTGGGAAACATCGTGACCAGCCCCATTCAATTCCCATGATGTGTCACTCGCGTCGTTCTTGCGCGCACTGTTAACCAGGATGTGCTGAACGTCCCTCCATGTCAGGTTCTCATTGGCCTCCAGCATCAAAGCAATTACTCCAGCGGCAAGGGGGGTGGCGCTAGATGTCCCTCCAAAATCGTGTGTAACGTTGCCAGAATTGTTGTATCCACCGCTCCCTGTGATGTCAGTGGTGGTTATCCCCTCGCCGTCACCATTGGAATGAGCAGCGACTAGGATGTTCGCCCCCGGCTCCGCGTAGTATGATTGGTCCCCGTCGTGACTGATTGCAGTGACAGCGATTGTGTATCTGCTGTTCGCATATCCGTCATAATTTGCATTGTCATTGGAACCAAGGCCATTTCCCGCAGCCCAAGTTATGATGTTGCCCAGATCCTCCCTTCCGCCATATGCGTCTTCTTCCAAAGCTGCGGTAGTAAGTGGCCCTGGCCCCTCCAGAGTCTGGCCATCATCGCTTGGGCCCCATGAGTTGGTGTAGATGTCTATGTCGTCATTCTCGTAACTGAGTGCCTCGGACTCGGTCTGGTCGCCAGCCCAGCAAGCGATTAGCGTGGATCCGGCTATTGTGGCTCCGAAAGCAGCACCCGTGACATACAGGTCATTATCCCCAGCCGCTGCTGCAACGCCACCCGCGGCGGTGCCATGACCATCCCACTGGGAGGGCGAAGGGTCATCATCGTCATTGCACCAGTCATACGAAAGAAGAGCGGAATAGTGAGGCGCGATGTCAGGGTGGTCCTTGTCCAAGCCATCATCAACTACGCTAATTACTACTCCCGAGCCATTGTAGTTGTCCCACGCTCCAGTGACGTTTGCATCCTCTCCGGAGACACCACCCGTCTGGCCCGTGTTTCTCAAGTGCCACTGTGCCGGGAAATCCGGATCATCGGGTATGAAGCGGGGCTGCTGCTTCTTCATCACAAGGGGCGAGAAAGACTCTATCTCCCCCAAGGCAAGGGATTCTCTCAGGCCTTCCACAGCCCTTTGAGATTCTACGAATTCCCAAATATACGCCCCATGAAGAATTGGTGCCTTGGCCGATGAGTCAGGTTTGGCCATAGATGACTGGTGTGAATCGATATCCATATTCGTGATTACCAGCCACTCCATGACGGATTCAATCTGAGATTGGGTGTAGGAATCTAGATTCTCTGCCCTCTTCAAGGACATCTGAACTGCGATCGAGTATGTGGATACAATCGAATCATTAGAAACGAAATCGTAATTCTCCTCCCCAGAATCTGCCGAAGAAACCCCGGCAATCGAGGAAAATAGGAGTATCAGCACCATCGCCAACGCGTTTCGCATGGCCGTTCTCGCGTAAGTACGACATATAGCCATTCGTAGTCGCCGATAGGCGCATGAGTCATGTTTCTACGAGCCAACAAATGCACCTATTGCTGCATGTACCTCTTCATCAGTCATGAGGCTACGTTGCGTCTTTGCAACCTCGAACATATGTTCGACTAAGCCGTCCGAGACTTCGTACCCATTCTGTTTCAACCACCAAGTGATGTTCGACCTACCGCTCATGTGCCCAATCCTGATTACCTGCTCGAGACCAAAATCTCCTGCTGGGACGCCTGAGTATACCCTGTCCGCTAGCCAGTGGTCGCCCTTTTCCATAGCCTTGACGACCGCACTGGCATGCACGCCGGTCCCAGTCTCGAACGCATCTTCCCCGAAAACAGGGTAGTTTCTAGGCAAGGCGACACCGATGTATTCGTTCGCCTTCCTCATGTATTCATTCAGTGATGTCAGGTCGTTCTCAATCACGCCCATGAGGCTCAGATTTACCAGAGTCTGATCGAGTGGCGCGTTCCCTGCCCTCTCCCCAACGCCAAGGGCGGTCCCGTGTATCACATCTGCTCCTGCCTCGTAGGCTGCTAGGTTGTTTGCCACCCCAAGTCCACGGTCCTGATGTCCATGCCAGTTGACTTCAATATCACGTCTCTTAACCCCGGAGTCAGGAATCACTTCATCCTGGATGAAACTCAGAAGCTTCCTCACCCCATTCGGGGTAACGTGTCCACACGTGTCACAAACGCAAATCCTGTCTGCACCCAGCTCTATGGCCCTGGAATACACTTCCTTGATCTCATCAGGTTTGCTTCTGGTGGTGTCTTCTGTGACGAACATTACGGGAATGTCATTATCCACTGCGAAGGTAACTGCAGACTCTGCTGTCGACATTATCCTTTCCATCGTCCATCCTTCCGTATACTGCCTGATGGGACTGGTTCCCAGGAAAGCACTGGCCTGAATCTGCCGTTCGTGCTTAGCTTGCAGATCGACAAGCGGCTCTATGTCAGAAACTACCGTTCTAACCGCGCATCCGGGCCTTAGTGAGTAGCCCATATCCCCCATGTGGCTCAGCATAGCATCTATGTGTCCAACGTGAAATGGGCCCGCTCCTGGGAGGCCTAAGTCAACTTTCTGAACCCCAAGCTTCTCCATATAGTCAATCAACTCGATCTTCTGCTCGATGGTTGGATTGCTAGCGCTAGGGCTCTGGAGCCCATCACGAAGGGTCTCGTCGTCAAACCAAAGCTCATGAGGGTGATTCGAAGGATCTCTTTCGACTCCGTAGTCGATAACGTTCCAATCGTAGATCAACTCCTTCTCATCCATGACCTCGCCCCAGTCTCCTACGGTTGCCAACAACCCATTCAGTGCTTGAAGGCATCGGGCATCAACGCAAGCTATGATTGCCCCAATGTCTTCTTTTTCGTCCACTCAATTCGAGCAATAAAGCCTATTGTAATCAGTGCCCCAACAATTGCCCCCTCAAGTCCAACACTAGAGGCCACCAACATTACGAATACCAATGAGAGGTAAACCAAAGAATCGAAGAATGAGCGAGATGCTGTTGCCTTCCTTCCATCCTCGTCAGGGGCCTCGTCGATATCTATTCTCCAAATCGTGCTTGCGTACCAGGCGCTCAGGATTATGGCATTCCAGCCCAGGACGTGGTAGAGCATATCGCCCCAGTCCAGGTCACCGTAGACTATCGGAGAACATGCCGACATTACAATCAGCAGAACTGCGTAGATTTTCATCTCAACTAGGGTTCTTTCGGCCCCCTTGACATTGGGCATCATTGGAACTCCAACCTCTTCGTACTCTCCCGAGCGATAAAGCGCAAGAGCCCAGAAGTGTGGTGGGGTCCACAGGAAGATCACTCCAAACATGAACCACGGCATTAGGCTGCCTATGTCGGTAATGGAATCCACAAACAAAGCCGCAGACTCCATTGAAATTTGCAGATCGCTCTCGGCTGCAGCCCATCCAACAAGGGGTGGCGTAGACCCAGCAATCCCTCCGATAACGATGTTTTGAGGAGTGGTTCTCTTCAGCCAGATGCTGTAGATGAAGACGTAGAATATTATGCTGAAGGCAGCCCAGAATGCAGCAACTTCGTTCGCCATAGCCACCAGCCATAGAGTTCCAAAGACTGACAGAATTATTCCAAAAATCAATGCTGAATTCGGGGTAATCTCTCCTGCTGGAATCGGCCTCTTTGAGGTCCTCCTCATCATTGGATCAATATCCCGATCATACCACATATTGATCGCATTGGCCCCTCCAGCGGTCAGGTATCCTCCTACCAATACCACAAACATCGTCTCCAGAGTGCTAGTGCCGAGCCCCGATTCGCTGAGCAGATCATGGGACAATGTGGAGCATAGTGCAGTGATTTGGAGAAGAATTACTACACGAGGCTTGGTCAGAGAAAAGTACGAACCAATCACCCTATCGCCCCCTCCGCTGTTGTTCCTCAGTGACTACCATCCCTCATTGCGATTACTGAGAGCCCCAACCAAGCCGTAGCTAGGGTTGAGAATGTAGCGGCTGCCATCATAAGATGGGCCAATGAAAGCAACTCAAAGAACCCATCTGAGTCCCAAGACAGGATGTAGAGAGCGCCTATTGCGACATTTACGACGTACATCAGTGTGGAAATGAACACCCAATTCTTGAGCATCACGCCACTTTGTCCGTGCTCGCAGTCTTTCCATATCATGTAAGAAGTGGAGATTAGCAGCAGCCCTACTGCCCCCACCAACCACCTATGGACAACTTGGGACTGAATCTCCCAGTCCTCTATTGAGGGGAACAGCTCCCCATTGCACAGGGGCCAAGATTCCCCCATCCCCCCTATTCCACATCCGTAATTCGCACCGGGGGTCGTGGAGACGAAGGCCCCGGAGAACAGCGTAACGAGTGCGCCTATTGACACCCATCCAAGAATCGGCCCCCATTTCTTCGTCATCAGGGGGTCGAACTCCGCCCAACTCGGCAACTCATCATCGTCCTTGCATAGCTCCATCCAAAGCCAAACCAGGCAGAGCATGAATGCGAGGGCCGATCCTAGGTGGAGTGCGACACTCCAGTGCTCATTGTCAAGCTCGACTGTTAGCCAGCCCACTGCACCTTGCCAAATTATCAGAATAAGTGAAACCAGGGCTGCCTTTTTTGACCTAGGAGAGACCTCGTCTCGAGATCTTATGGCGATCCAATTCAGTATCACCAGAGGTCCCAATATCGCTCCAGCAAGGAGCCTGTGTATCCATTCAGTGAAGATTTGGAAAGAGGTGTATCTGTGACCCGAACCCCTTGAATCGGCTTCTTCTGGGTTCTCTTCCCACCACTCTCCCTGCTCCTCCTCCGAGATGTCGAATCCAAACGTCCCAAAGCACGTTGGCCAGTCCGGACAGGACTCCCCCGCATCGTAGATTCTGATCGTCCCGCCGATGCCTATCACAATTACAGTGATGACAATCAGAGCAACAGTCGTCTTTCTCGGATTTACCGCACCTGAGACTTTCTTGAAAGTCTCACGGCGCAGCCAGAGCAAGATAATCACCCCTTCCGGAGCTCACTCTTCCTCTTCGTGGGGGTCGACATCGATTGGAATCTTGTCTTCCTCATACTCCAGAGTGGCGATCTTCATCGGATCAAGAACCACTCTTTCCTTAGCCTCTTCAACTCCGTAGAGTTGGATCAACTCATCACTGAATTTCTCCCTTAGCTCATCCTCGGTCACGTACAGAGGCGCCCCCATACTAATCTGAAGTGCTCTGGCGCCAATAATTCGCGCCTTTTCGAAGCGTGTGTGGTGTCTTGCAGGCTTAACCATCGGGCGGCCGACCGGAGACCCCCACATAAGCCCTCTTACTCATCTTCGCCCCTTTAGGGGCGTGAAAACCACTCACGGACGCTCAATCAGCATTGCAACTGCATTTCCACCACCAAGGCAGATAGTCACAACTCCGAGCTTCCCCTCGGTCCGTCCAAGGGCATTGACCAAGGTCATCAAGCATCTGGTTCCAGTTGCTCCGAGTGGATGCCCGACCGATATCGCACCACCATGCACGTTGAAGCACTCATCAGGAACTCCAAAATGATCCATAATGGCACAAGACGCGGATGCGAAGGCCTCATTGTGCTCGAATATGTCGACGTTGGATGAGTCTATGCCATTTCTGGCAAGTAGGTCTTCCACCGCAGGTATCGGCGCTGCCATGACCCTCTCTGGAGATACCCCTGACGTGGTGTAGTCTACAATCCTGGCCAGAATTGGTAGCCCAATCTCTGCGGCCTTTTCCTCAGAGGCTACCAGAACCGCGGAGGCCCCATCGGAGACTTGGCTCGCATTGCCTGCAGTGACCTGCCCTGAATCATTGAAAACAGGAGAAAGCGATGAAAGGGCTTCCATATCTGTCTCTGCCCTGATGCCTTCGTCTCTATCCACGTCCCCAACGGGGAAACACTCCGAAGAGATCCACCCCTCTTCCCAACCGATGTTGCTAAGTCGGTGAGATCTCACTGAATATTCGTCTGAACGCTCCCTAGAAATTCCAAACTCCTGAGCACAAGTTTCCCCCGTGTTCCCCATCTTCTCCCCAGTGTATGCATCTTCAAGACCATCATGGGACAATATGGAAACCAGTGACTTGTAGGGAACGTCAACGCCCCTTCTGGCTTCTCTTACAAATCGAGGAGCATTCGTCATTGACTCCATGCCGCCTGCAACCGCCAAGGAGGACATGCCCGCCCTAATCTCAGATGCTGCAATCATGACGGCCTTCAGGCTGGATCCACATACCTTGTTGATTGTAGTGCAAGGAGTGTAGTGCGGCATGCCAGCACCCAGTGCGACTTGTCTAGCGGGGGCCTGTCCGGCGCCAGCTTGGAGTACCTGCCCCATGTACACCTGGTCAACTTCGCCACCGGAAGGGTCTATCTTGGACCTCTTTAGAAGCTCTGAAACCGCCATAGTTCCAAGTTCTGTAGCGGAGTATTTCGACAGCCCTCCTCTGAACTTTCCGAAGGGAGTGCGTGCATATCCGCAAATCACCGCTTCCGGCATACGACGTTCGAAAGGACCTGATGACTTCAAAGGTCCGATGGGCCAGAGGGAAAACTCACTCATTTGTTGAGTGGTAGCCGTAGAATTCCGAGTTTACCAGTTCTGGTCTCATCTGCGGTTTTACGAGTATGGTCCTCACTGCCCACAGATCCTTGAAAATGCGGTACTCAGAAGTAGCATCTAGGTAGTCAACTCCACTGGTCCCCCCGGTCCCTATCCGGCGCCCCATAATCCTCTCAACCATTCTAGCATGAGAGTGGCGCCACTTTACCATGGACTCCTCTAGCTCCACAATTGCGTCGATTAGCTTCCGTGGCCATGCAAGAAGAGGAAGCTCCCTGTATGACTCGATGAAAAGAAGCCCAGCCCTCATCCTGCTGGGGACCCCGTCGGGCTTCAGGAAAGAAATAGCCGACTCATGAGAGGCCTTCATCCTCGCTGCCATCATCTCTGATGAACCCGATGCAGCGTCACAGATCCCCTTGTGTGCTTCGAGATGGGAGTCGACATACTGCATTACGGACTCTTGGTCGTTGTCGGACCCGAAAACCGATCCCATGATGGGTGTTCTTTCCACCCAGAGCATCAGGGATTCAGCAAGACTCGGCCTCGAAGAAGCATCCTCAAGCTTTGCGAGCACTTCCCTGTGCTCCTCGCCCCTCTTTGCCATCCTCCTGAAAGTTTCAAGTGGATCCATGCCGCCAATTCTGTCCGCGTCTTCCAATCCGAGGAGGATCTCAAATTCCCTCATCTGGTAGGACTCGAATCCAGAAGCGCTACCAAGCCCATCCCTGAATGCTAGGAAACCCTGTGGCGTAAGGGTCTCAAGAACGGTCCATTGATTGGCCATTAGCCTGAAAATTTCTGTGGTTCTTCCAAGATGCTCCACCGCTCTCGGAATCTCATCCTCTGGGACAGGAACCTGCCCCAGTATGTCCCTTACCTCAGAGAGCTCTTTGATGACCTGCTTGAACCAGAGCTCGAAGGTTTGGTGAACGATAATGAAGTGCATTTCATCAGCACTCACGCCCCTGTCCTCTCCTTGTAGGGCGAGCAGCTCGTTTAGGTTGAGATACTCTGAGTAGGTCCAGTTCCCGTAATCGCCGCCACTCATGAGTCTCCCCGCGAGTCCTCGCTTGAAGCATTGTCGCAACCTGCGAACAACTCAATAGACAAAACAAGTTCAGAATGTCATGCCCAGTCATTACCGCCCTGCCTCGTCCTTGCTGGTCGGGGACGGGCTGGAACTAAGGGTCCCAGAACAAGGGGACGCCGAGGAACTATTCCTCAAGATAGATGACAACAGGCAGTACCTCAGGGAGTGGCTCCCATGGCTAGATGACGTTACGAGTGTCGAAGACGAGTCTGCAGCAATTGGGAATGGTGCCTACACGGAAAATGGATGTATGTACATGATTCTACTAGGTGGCTCTGTCGTCGGAACTGTTGGACTTAATTCGATAGACTGGTCAAACAAGAGGTTCACTTTGGGGTACTGGTTGTCAGAGGACGCTATGGGGGGCGGAATCGTGACCAAGTGCTGTGTCAGACTCATCGACCACTGCTTTGACGATCTTGGCCTGCACAAGGCAACTATTCTTGTGGCCGTGGAGAACTCGAGAAGCAGAGCGGTACCTGAGAGGCTGGGAATGGTCCTGGAGGGGGTCGTGAAAGACAGAGAGTGGCTGTATGATCATTTTGTAGATGCTGCCATTTATGGCATCACCGCGCCAGACTGGGGTGCTCTCAGGAACCAATGAGGCCATGGTCCTCAATGGAACAGTTTCCAGGGGGGAGGCAGGAAAGAACATCGTCCTGAGTAAGCCCTGTCGCCTTTGAAATCGAATTCGCAACATCCTCTTTCTTTCTGCTCCCGGGAGTGATCTTGGCCCATCTTCCGAACATCCCGGAAATAGTCTCAGTAGTTCCGACAACTGGCATAGGTACGCCATTAACAACACCCATTCCAATTGCAATCTCAAGCTTCAGATCTCTGTGCCAGTTCCTCTGTCCCCTGACTACGAAGGAACCCCTGCCCAGGGATTCACCGCTCTCTGTTGTCTTGGAAACTTGACTGGGCCTGACGTGGAACGCCGTCGCCGCCGCGCCGCCACTGCCCCATGCTCTGGACCAGCATACGGAAATCCTGGCGGCTTCGCCATGGATGGTTTCGGGAAGCTCTCTGGCATCATCTACGCCATCCGCGAGACTCTGTGAGATCTGGAGAGAAGCCACTCCGTCAGGAATGCTTTCGGCGGGGTTTTGGTTGGGTAGCAAGCCATCTTTCAGCTTCAGTGTGCAGGAGGGAGCGCCATGCAAGTCTGCATGAAAGTAGAGGTCCTTGGCCCCCAGGTGCTTCTTCACGACTGAGTCGTTCCCCTTTGCATCCCTTCCACCAATCAGGAAATGGCCACCGGAGAGAATCGCCCATCTGTGCTTCTCGAACCAGAATCTGCGGCTTCGCCTGACGGCACGTAACCTGCCTGCGGCCGCCTCCTTGGCTGCCTTGCGTCCCTCGCGCTCCTGCGACGCCTCCGTTCTGTCGAGAGCATCCTGAGCCCCCTTCGCCTTCTCCTTCTGGGTCCTGCCATTATCGAAATATCTCTGAGCGTTCTGATGGACTGTCCTTCCGACTTCCAGGGTAATGCTGGTGCCAGGCTCCCCTTCTTCATCTGGAAGATATGCCACGATTGTCCTCTTCTTAGGATCAACCCCGCCTATCCATGGTATGTCCAGAGACTTCTCTGCCACAGACTGCCAGTTCGAGTCTTCTATGGCTGAGTTGAATTGCTCCAGAATTGAGTTCACGTGCTCCCAGTTTTCCTGGATCGCCTTACCGAGCTCTTGCGAGACCGCAGCCTTCTGGTGGAATCTTCCGATAGCCTGCCTCTGCTGTTCCGCCCTCCTTTCTAGCTTTCCTAGGACTTGCTGCTCATCAGAACCAGACTCAATCAGACGCTCCTCCTCACGACGGATGAAAGCCGCAGAGTCATGAGTTCCGAAAACTCCGTCTAGAGCAGCCGAGACCGACTCCACCCTGACGGAGAACGAGCCATCGAGGTGGGAAAGAGAAATGGGCGACAGGATTTCTGCGCTAGAGAAGGCCTCGAGCTCAGACTCCGATTTCCACTTCGAAACCGCATCGTTATCTGCCAACCAGAGGATTGCACCCGTCCCATCTTCAAGCTCGGATAGCATGCTCGTAATGGCGCCCATCAACGCCTCTCTTTGCTCTTCATTTAGGGAATTGGCTGGAATATCCTCATCGATTTCCGCCAAGGAGCACGCGGCCGAACCGAAAACCCTCCCGAGGTTCGCTCTGGATGCTATTGTCCTAATGACGTCGCTGTCGCTTTCATCCAGGATCGCCCCTAGTTCCACAATCTCCATGCCACGGGGGTCCAGGGCGTCTGGGGGAGGGACATATTCCACGCCTTTCTTCAGGGATCTACTGGCATAATTGGCATGAGTCAGGGGCTGAATGATGACGCCCTCTCCGTCTATGAGTACTATGTTGCCGTCCCTGAAGAGCTCAATCACCAGTCTCACCTTCCCTCCGCCATGTTCGAAATCCAGTATCATCACGCGGTCGAAACCGTGTTGCTCAACGCCTACTAGCCTAGAATTTCCAAGATGCTTCCGGAGAACCATGGCGAACTGCGATGGATTTGGGGGCATGGGCCTGTCTCTTGTTGAGGTGTAGACCCTCTTCCCCCTGACTATCACCAGATCCCTGTTGGAATCCCCCTTTCTGTTCAGCCTCAGGACCACCTGCTCATAGTGGGGCTGGTACGCCTTCCTGACTCTCGCACCCACCATTTTCGAAAGCTCACGCACGACCCGCGCGACCTCAAACGACGACGACTGCTCACGCATGCTCTCGTCCCGCCGTCAACAGTGCCCTTCATCAGGGAATCGCTAATTGTGGGCCCTGCGAATCAAACAGACGACTGAAATTGCATAATCTCCTTCAGAACGTCCGCCTCATGGGCATATTGGTTAGACGGGACCTCTATCATCTGGCCCCCTGGTATCCTCTCCACGATGCTAAGCACCTTCTCCATTCCGTGCAACTTGTCCGACGATGCGGTCATTACCGCACAAGGAAAATCGATTGAGGAGAGGTCCTCGGGCAGTGAGTACCCCATCAGGTATCTGGCAGACAGAAGCATTTTCCCAAGGTCCTGGGAGAGTAGGGCTCTCCTGTAGCGGATCCTCTGCCCCTCTTCCTTGACCTTCCTGTCAACTGCCCAGATTGCCACCCTCATCAGCCGGGGGTGAGTCCATCGTGGCAGTGGCATTTTCATCAGCGCCCTCGCCCAGATCGGGAACACGAAGTCGGTGTTTGGAGCTAGGAGGATGGATGTCCTCCCTGACAGCCTCCCCTTCTGGAAGGCGTCTATCAGCAGTGTCGAGCCCAGTGAAGATGAGAACCAGTCAACATCCTTGCTCTCGATCCCCAACGACTCCAGAACTGCAGCGATATCTGTATTCAGACAGTCTACAGTGAAGTCACTCTTCGAGATATTCCCCTCGATCCTAGAACTCCCCTTCTCACGCGTTTCGATGTAGACGATCCGGCGGTGTCTCGCCCACTCCTCGATCAGGGGCCTCCATCCTTCGAAAACGGAGCCCCAACCAGGGACGAAGACCACCGGCGCTTCGTTAGCCGGGGAATCTGGAACCCACTCAATAACCCTCAGGGACACCCTCGGCGAGGATTCCACCCACATTTCATTGGAAGCGGAGCCTTCGATTGTCGGGACTCCTGTCCAGTGCCCGTCCACGCCACTGCAAAGGAGGCAGGCACTTTCATTATGACGATGGTCTACCTGCCGCCGCCACCGGATCTGCCG
>DAQP01000035.1:1482-6014 GCA_002504435.1 Euryarchaeota archaeon UBA438 | reverse complement strand
TCTTTACTGTGTCCTTGAGTTTGGCGATTTGCCATAAGCAGAATTCAAAAGGGTGTATCATCAGGACGCTTCGAGGGGAAGTTGATGAGTGAAGAAACCCCGATACTGGAGATAAGAAACCTCCACGTTGGAATTGACGAGATTTCCATACTGAAGGGCATTGACATAACCATCCCCTCAGGGGAGATCCATGCCATAATGGGGCGTAATGGCAGCGGCAAAACTACGGCCGCGAATGTCATCATGGGGCATCCATCGTACGATGTCGAGGAAGGAGACGTCCTCCTAAATGGCGATAGTATCCTCGAACTGGAACCTTGGGAAAGGTCCAGGTCGGGAGTTTTCCTGTCCTTCCAGTATCCCCAAGCAGTACCTGGTTTGCAGGTTGGAAATTTCCTCAGGAAGTCAGTTAGTAGCGTCAGGGGGGAGGATTCTGCAAAGGGGAAGGAATTCAGAGGGGACTTGAAGCATGCAATGAAAAAACTGAACATCCCCTCATCGTTTCTGTCCAGATATGTCAATGATGGCTTCAGCGGCGGTGAGAAGAAGAGGTTTGAGATTCTACAATTAATGCTTCTAAAACCTCGTCTCGCGGTTTTGGATGAAACGGATAGCGGCCTTGACATTGATGGGATCCGGACAGTGGCAGAGGGAATTAATGAGGTTGTCAGGGGCACTGAAAATGGGGCTTTAATAATCACACACTACTCAAGGATACTAGAACATGTTCAGCCAGATAGAATTCACGTGATGATTGGTGGAAAAATTGTGGCTAGTGGCGGCCCTGGCCTAGCAAGCCTTCTAGAAGAAAACGGGTACGACTGGCTAGAGGAGCAGGTTGCGAAGGGAGAGGTGTTCGAATGAGTCAGTCAAACGAGGCAAGAGAAGCTGTAGGCGACTACAAGGCAGGCTGGCACGACCCTGAGAATTCAACGATTAGATTCGACTTTGGGCTCTCGGAGAAGGTGGTCAGGGACATCTCAGAGCTAAAGAATGAGCCAGAATGGATGACGGAAATGAGGTTGAAGGCTTACAGGCACTTTGTGGAGAGGCCGATGCCAACATGGGGCAATTCGGAAATTCTAGATGGTATAGACTTCGATAACGTATGCTACTTCCTCAGGTCCTCGGACGAGACAGGAGAGTCATGGGAAGACGTACCCGAGGACATCAGGAACACCTTCGAACGTCTCGGGATCCCTGAGGCGGAGCAGAAATGGCTTTCTGGAGTCACGGCGCAATATGAGTCCGAGACTGTGTATCACAGCATCAGAGAAGACTTGGAAAGTCAAGGAGTTATTTTCCTCGATATGGACTCAGGGCTCAGGGAGCATGAGGATATTGTGAAAAGGTACTTTGGGACAGTGATCCCTTTCAGTGACAACAAGTTCTCTGCGTTGAACACAGCAGTATGGTCAGGGGGTTCTTTCATCTATGTACCCAAGGGAGTGAGTGTTGAGATGCCTGTTCAGGCGTATTTCAGAATTAACGCGAAAAACATGGGGCAATTCGAAAGGACTCTGATAATTGCTGATGAGGGAAGCAGCATCCACTATGTGGAGGGATGTACTGCTCCGACATACTCCACTGACTCACTTCACTCAGCGGTAGTTGAGTTGATTGCTCTGCCTGGAGCGCACATCAGATACACTACTGTTCAGAATTGGAGCAACAATGTATACAACCTTGTAACTAAGAGAGGGGTTGCTCATGAGAACTCTAAAATCGAATGGGTGGATGGCAATATTGGCAGCAAGCTGACCATGAAGTATCCGGCCGTTATTCTGAAGGGGGAAGGTTCGCATGCCGAAGTTATCTCTGTGGCATATGCTGGTGCTGGACAACATCAAGATGCGGGTGCCAAAGTCCACCATTTAGCGTCCAATACGACCAGTAACATCCTCTCGAAGAGCATTAGCAAGGATGGAGGCAGGGGCTCATACAGAGGAATGGCGAAAGTCATGCCAAAGGCGGAGAACTGCAGGATGAACATCGTTTGCGACGCCCTAATCCTGGATGAGGGTAGCAGATCCGACACATATCCCACTATGGAGGTCGGGAATGCAAGTGCTCACTGCGAACATGAGGCCAGCGTTTCGAAGGTCGGAGACGAGCAACTGTTCTACCTGATGAGCAGGGGCCACACGGAAGCCGAGGCCTTGGGGATGATAGTGAATGGTTTCTTTGAGCCCTTCACGAAAGAACTGCCCATGGAATACGCTGTAGAATTAAACAAACTTATGGCCCTTGAGATGGAAGGAAGCATAGGCTGAGTGTGTCCATGGATTCTAGTTCGGAGTATTTGTCACTGGAGGAGCCGAACAGGGCCGTCCACCTCTGGAGGTACACGCCTTGGAAGAGGGTTCACCCAACAGGCAATATCAGGGACATTCCTGACGAGGTTAGCGCGCCCAAATTGAGTCTGTCTTGCATAGAAGGGGAGATTCCTGATGGAGTCAGGCTAATCCATGGATCGGGGAAGGTCGAAGGGCTTCCCGAGACGGACGCTACGACTTCTAGCTTCATGCGAGCGATTACTGAGGAGTCCTCCTGGACAGTAGAGGTGGATCCGGGATTTAATGCCGGCAAGACGGTGGTGTTGGAGATTGATGCGGGGTCATCAATATCAGCTGTTCACGTTTGCTTGAAGATTGGAAGGCATGCAAATTTGGAGTTGGTAACACTGGTAAAGGGCGACTGCGAATGGATGGGCCTGCTAAGGACAGGGACTTCAGGAGAGGGGTCGAACACAAGCGACGTAGTCGTCAATCTAATGGACGGCGGGACCCTCCTCAGGGTTGACGCCATACATATTGACAGGGACTCCCAGGTGACGGCTGGAACGATTTCTTCCGGATCGGAAATGACCAAGTCTGACCTGAGATACAGGATGGGTGAACCGGGGGGCAATCTGAATGTCCTCGGATCGATTCTGTCGGCTAATGAAATGTCCCTAGACCACCACATAGAGATACATCATGACGCTCCGGAAACATATAGCCGTCTTGACTGGCACTCGGCCTGCGGGGGAAACAGCAAAACTGTGGGGACTGGGATGCTTAGGGTCGCTGAAGGGTCCAGAGGTGCCGATGCTGCGCAACTGTTCCAGAATCTACTCATTTCGGAAAGCGCACAGGCTGATTCAATTCCTGAGCTAGAAGTTTCTGAGAATGAGGTTGTGGGATGTGGGCACGGGACTGCCAGCGGGCCAGTAGACGAGGATCAACTATTCTATCTCGGCACCAGGGGGCTCTCATCCGAGCAGGCGAAGAGCATGCTAATTGCTGCATTCCTGAACTCAACCCTCACTGAAATGGGTAGTCAGGAGATGCATGATTGGCTCGTGGAAATGCTCTCCGATGATTTAGTTTCCCTCGGCACCTAAGCGGATCTGTCCCTGTATGATGAGACAAGTGAAGTCACCAAAATTCCAGAGGCGGCTCCGAACATCATTCCTTGTGACTCGAGCCCGGTACCGGCTAAATCCCTGAATGCCAGAGTCATGACAGTGGTCATGGGGATAACAAAAATTGCAAATCTTGTAGCCCAAATCTTCGGAGTAGGGGCGACGCCCATTGGCCTCAGGGTCACAGAACTGGACTTCTGTATTACCTGCCAGTTGACCCTCTCGGCATCTATCCTTAGCCTCTGAAGTACGGCAGGCCTGACCCCTGGATCAGAAACAATGCTGGATTCTTGTTCGGACTTGCCTGTGTAAATCTTCACTCTCTTTAGATCACTTCTCCTTTCAACGAGTCTCTCGACTACTGCAGCGGCAGAAGGGGCGTCCAGTCCCTTCAAGTCCACTATCAAAACTCCACGGTCCCTTCTGACCTTCTCGCCGACAACCCATCCGCCCATCTCAGGAGGTGCCCTTTCCTCTATTGGCGAGAGGATTGCTCTGAGCCTATGCAACTCCTCCAGCCTCTCTTCATCTCTGTCTTTGGCTGAGCTTGCCATTTCATTGACCCTGTAGAAGCCAAAAATTGCAATGAGGGCAGCAGCAGCAGCTCCCACGACAAAACCCGATCTGAGAGACGAGATGACATCTGGATTGTCTAATCCACTGGCAAAAATTGCGATGAAGGTTATCATTGTTGCAACCATTAATCCCGCTACAAGGGAGATGGCAAAGACATCACGAATTCTAACCTCTGCCATGCTACTCCCAAGGGGCCCCCACTCAAGAGGGCGTGGGTCGAACAGGAAGTTTGAACTCCGGATTGCTTGTCCGTCCTTCATGGACCTAGAAAGGAACGGGAGAGGAGATAGGTTCAGAGAAATCCGAGTCTCCAAGATTCTTGGGGGGATTGGAGGGGCTTACCTACTGCTATGCTTCCTAGTCCCCATGGCCATGCCGGAGGGGTCCGTACCTCAACTCTCGGGCAGAGCGAATGCATTGGACTATGCCACGGAAAGTAGCTGGGGTAATACGAATGGGGGCGAAAGTGGTGATATGGGGCACGATCAGCTCCTCCATGGGGGGCCGTTTGCATGGAAGAACCTGAATCCGGTTTTTGCATTTACATATG
>DAQP01000035.1:0-1084 GCA_002504435.1 Euryarchaeota archaeon UBA438 | reverse complement strand
GACATAGGGATATTTCTGGGATTCGTTATCGGCGCTGCACTATTTGGTTCTAGGGGACTTAATCGTTGGACTATCAGAGACACATTTCTCTCGGTGTTTCCCGATGAACTATTGGAAAATACCTACGCCAACGATGAAAGGATGAGGAACATGATCATATTGCTTGCTTTGGGGATTGTTCCAATGGCGATAGATGGATTCACTCAGCTACTCACCGATTATGAGTCTATCAATCCATTGAGGCTGACGACAGGAATGGCGGCGGGATTAGTTACCGGGTGGTTCGTTTGTGCGTCACTTTGTGCTAGAGCGAGCGGGTTTGAAGGGGCTTCTTCGGTTATCCTTCCGCATGGTGCAAAACTCATTCAGAAGTAGCTATCTACGACTCTAACCACCACTTAACAAGTTCATCTGGGCCTTCTGGAATGTCCGAGGAGTCGTTTCCACTGCCCAATATCCTGAGCCTCTGGATAACCGATTCTATGGCTGCAGGGTGATGCCCTGATTTGACTATCTGGCCCATTGAGAATCTTAGATGCGTCCCTGGGTTCTCTCTATTCCACTTGACTATTGCATCCCTGAGGGGCCAGATTGCTATTGACAGTAGACCTATTGATCTGTATTCATCCCTTAGTTGCGAGCGAGGGGCCTCTCTTCCAATTAATGAGCGGTGTTGATGTATCCATCCCAATCTCTCGTGCAGGTATTTCACTATGGTCTGGGTATGCCTCTCAGAGACCGTCCTAACTGGCCCTAGGGAGCTGCGCAACTCCCTGATATCAGCAGAACCCATCAGGGACAGTGTTCCAAGAACCGACGAGAATGAATGGGAGAGGACATGGTGTGGTACATCCACTCTCTCTCCCTCCTCCACTGATTCAATTACTGATTCATGTTCCTTCTGGGATTCTTTTATCACCCTCCAAGGGGCCTTTCCCCCGAGCCAATTTTCCTTCGAACTTGTTGGCTCCAGTCCGAGTCCCTCCAGTGTGGTCTGGCCATCTGAATTTCTAATCAGTCCCATCAACAAATTTCTATCGACTATTTCGATGTCGACATTGACAGGGCTTGGGCGCGAATGAAG
>DAQP01000004.1:3183-13397 GCA_002504435.1 Euryarchaeota archaeon UBA438 | reverse complement strand
CCTGGGAAGAGGAAGAAGCGACCAGCTCCACCAAAGAAGGGTAGGAAGGGCAAGAGGAAGCCAAAGGAGGGGCAGCCCAAGAAGAAGGGAAGAAGGATCAAGATCAAACTAAGGCTGAAGCAGTCAACCATCTCCGAAGAGGACGATTCCTACACCGACCAGGTCGGCTGGACGGTCACGCATGATGAGATGGATGAATTCATCGAGGAGCCGGTTAACAAGGAGCCAGAGATTGTAGACCACCAATGCTCCATGTGCGGCTCAATGATGCGAATACCAAGACCCAAGAGGGACAGGTATACAGTAATCTGCGCATATCCCGAATGTGGCCATGAAGATACCATAGGCATGTGATCAGGCCCACAGACCAAGGACCCCTAGGACCCTTCTCATGGAGGCTATCAGGAGAACGGCTACCAGGAATATCCTCACGTTCCCCTGCGAGGCAATGGACGCACCATACCTACTCCCCACGAAGCCACCTATCAGGACAGCGAGAGCGAATGGTGCGAGGGAGGACAACTCAACCCCTAGCCCCTCTGACATGCTCGAACCGAACAGCCCCGTTGCAGAGTTCACCCAAACGAAGACAGCTGTCGTGGCCGCGGTAGCCTTGGGCGAGCCCCACTTCTTCAGAATTATGACGGGTGAGAGGAATATCCCGCCACCCAGACCCACAACACCACTGGCTAGACCAATCCCCCCTCCGATCATGCACAAATCACGACGAAAACCAGGGGCCTCGTAATCTCTCTCCTCGTCATGCTCTTTGCTTTCATACAACCTCCACGCAGCGAACAGTAGGACGAAAGAGAGGAGGATGTCGTACAACGAACCATCCACTCTCAGATAACTCCCGATCAACACCATGGGCACGCTGCTAACGACGAAGGGAACGGTGAGATTCCAATTGTGGTATCCGGAGTTTCGATAGTGGTAGAATGCGATCGAGGACACGACCAGATTCAGGCACCAGACGTTCTGCTTCAGCCAGACGCTCTCCATCATTCCGAACGAAGTGAGCGAAAGCACCACGAGATATCCAGATGCGCCCCCGTGCCCTATGCTGGAGTAAAGCACGGCCATTAGCATGAGACCAAACAGTATCACGAGGAAACCGATGTCGTACACGCCAATACCACAGTGGAAGAACACTTGAACCCCACCGCACATGAAGGCCCATGGAGAGACGCGTCACACCGGAGAGAGCAATCGAAATCGCCTCCTCTTACCCAATCCCGCGTGTGGTGGAGAATGTGGCATTGGACCAATCCGGAGACCGTGTCCTAGCCACGGCACTTTCTTCTCTAGTAGACGACCCGCGATTCGATAATTCGGCCATGGACGGATTCGCCGTCAGACTAGAGGACATTACCGAGGGGGTCACTCTAAGCATCGTTGGAGAAAGCAGGGCAGGCGGCCCAGAACCACCCATGGTAGGACCCGGCGAGGCCTGCAGGATCATGACAGGGGCACGAATCCCAGCTGGTGCGGACTCCATAGTGGTCGTCGAAGACACCAACGTGTCCGGGTCCAACGTGCGAATCAACGGAAAGGCCCGGCCCGGCTTCATCAGGAGAAGAGCAGAGAACCTTTCAGTGGGCCAGGAGGCACTCCCGGCAGGCACCCTCCTCGGTCCAGCGGAGATTGGGTTGGCGGCGACAATGGGACACCACCAAGTTGCAGTGGTAAAGAAGCCACGAATCGCAATCGTCTCGACAGGAGACGAACTCGTGGCGCCTGGCTCCGAACTATCTCCTTCTGAGATATACGAGTCCAATTCCTATGCACTTTCCTCCTTGGTAGAGAGGATGGGCTGCACCCCCGTAAGGCACCACGCCGTCGCAGACACCCTTGAGGATCTGAAAGCGGCACTTTCATCCCTCCGTGAATGCGACGCAATAATCACGTCTGGGGGTGTGAGTATGGGGGACTTCGACCTAGTCAGGAGGATCATGGAGGAAGAGGGAGACCCCCTGTTTTGGAAGGTCGCCATGAGGCCAGGGGGGCCTCCTATGTTCGGCACATGGGAAGGTAAGCCCCTGTTCGCCCTACCAGGCAACCCCGTTAGCAGCCTCGTTGTGTTCCACCTCCTAGTCGAGCCATGGATCGCCGACTCCCTTGGCTACCACGAGGAAGCGGGGCCTAGACTAAGCCGGAAGGTAACCGTCAGGCTACAGGAAGATGTAGCCGGCGCGCCCGGGAAAGTATGTCTTAGGAGAATCAGAATAAGGTCGGAGAACGGCGAACTACTCGCAACGACCCACACTCACCAGGGAAGCGGGAACATGCATAGCATGGTCGCCCACAATGGACTGACCCTGCTTCCTCCTGACACAAACGGAAAGTCTGGCCAAATCATCGAAGCCCTCTGGGTTCACTAGAGCATGAATTCAAGGACGTCCTCTTCCACGGTGAGATGCAGCGCGGGGGCCAAACATGAGCGAGAGCAGTAAGAACGGCTTCACTGCTGACGAATGGATTCAAGTCAAGGGTGCGAGAACTCACAACCTCAAGAACATCGACGTGAGCATACCAAGAGGCAAGTTCGTGGTGATATCCGGCGTCTCCGGCTCCGGAAAGTCCAGTCTAGCCTTCGACACATTGTACGCCGAGGGCCAGAGGAGGTACGTAGAGAGCCTGAGCTCCTATGCCAGACAGTTCTTGGGGCAGATGAAGAAGCCAGACTGTGATAGCATAGAGGGCCTGTCCCCCGCAATCAGCATAGATCAGAAGCAGGGAAGCCATAATCCCCGTTCAACCGTAGCCACTGTGACTGAGATAATGGATTACCTCAGGCTCCTCTGGGCCCGTGTGGGCCTCCCCCACTGCCCAGATTGCGGGAGGGAGGTCGCTAGAAGGACAGTTCAGGAGATAGTGGACGACGTGATGTGGAGGTTCGAAGGCCACGCCATTGCCATCTGGTCGCCGACAGTCAGGAACAGGAAGGGCACGCACGCTGACCTGTTCAAGGCACTAGTCGAACAGGGATACCTCATTGGCAAGGTCAATGGAAGGGAGGAGTCGTTCGAGGGCCCGCCCCTTCTGGAGAAGAACCTGAGGCACGACATAGACGTCAGGATGGACAGGCTGCTGCTCCATCCGAGCAACAGGCAGAGGCTCACAGAAGCGGTCGAGTCCGGCTTGAGGATCGGCGCTGGGACGATTGCCGTCGAGAGCCTAAGCGCGCCCAAACCAGGAAAGGACAACAACGACGAACAGAGATTCAGGACCAAGGAGGGGGAGACGATACCGTATTCCGAGGAATTCGCTTGCCCCGAGCACGGCGCATTCCTCCCCGAAATGAGTCCAAGGGTGTTCTCCTTCAACAACCCACTAGGGGCGTGCCCCTCCTGCCAGGGGCTAGGGGTCCAACGATCCTTCTCATACGACCTGGTAGTTGATAGGACCGCGACCGTGGAGGAGGGGTGCATACGCCCATTCCGCAGATCCATGATGTCCGGGTGGTACAGAAGCCAGATGACGCAGACCTGCAACCACTACGGAATACCTACGGACGTACCGTTCGGAGAGATGTCGGAAGATGATGTAGACATCCTGATGCACGGGTCAGGCAGCACGCAGATCAACTTCGTTTTCACCTCGCAGAAAGGCTCCAGCTACAGGATGATGAAGCCTTGGGAGGGCGTGTTTTCCCGCCTGCAGAGGACGTACACAGACACTTCCTCGGACAGAACGCGCTCTAGGCTATCCTCCTTCATGACGGACGAGCCATGCTCTGAATGTGAGGGGAGGAAACTGAACAGGGCAGTCAGTGGCGTAACGGTCGGCGACGTAACGCTACCAGGAATTTCTAGCTGCAGCGTCCTAGAGGCGCTCGCTACGGTCCAGAGGTGGAGACTAGGCCACCTTGACGACACATGGGAGAGAATAGAGAGGGAGGAGCCAGATGAGGACGCGGCCCCGGCAACCAAGCTGGACGAACGCTCGATGTTCATCGGTCGAGAGATAATCAAAGAGATAGAGTCGCGCCTGAGGTTCCTAGCTCTGGTGGGCCTCGACTATCTGACACTGGACAGGAGGGCCAACACCCTCTCAGGAGGGGAGTCTCAGAGAATCAGGCTGGCCACGCAGATAGGGACGAGGCTGACTGGCGTGATGTACGTGCTCGACGAGCCCAGCATAGGACTCCATCCGAGGGACAATGGAAGACTCCTCGAGACACTCAGGGAGCTGACCGACTTGGGGAACACCCTCATCGTCGTGGAACACGACGAGGCCACGCTTAGACAGGCCGATTGGCTGGTGGACATAGGCCCCGGCGCCGGCAAGGAAGGCGGGGAGATAGTGGTCAGCGGTTCCCTCGACGAGCTGCTCAAGGCCAAGGAGAGCGTCACGGGAGCCTACCTCTCCGGAGTATCGGCAATCCCCCTCCCAGAAGACAGGGCCTCTCCCGAGGAGGACAAATGGCTCGTCGTCCGGGGTGCGAGGCAGAACAACCTCCAGGACATCGACGTGAGCATTCCACTGGGTTGCATGGTTGCGGTTACAGGCGTCTCCGGCTCCGGAAAGTCCTCCCTCGTCACCGGGACCATCGCACCGATCCTCATCAGGGAGCTGCAGGGGACGGACGAGACGCCGGGGAGCCACGATTCAGTGGAGGGGATAGATAACGTGGACAAGGTGATCGTGATAGACCAATCCCCAATAGGGAGGACCCCCCGCTCAAATCCCGCCACCTACACCAAGGCATTCGGCCCCATCAGGAACCTGTTCGCCTCGACCCCACTGGCTAAGGAGAGGGGCTACGAGCCGGGGCAGTTCTCCTTCAACGTCAGAGGGGGCCGATGCGAAGCGTGCCAGGGCGCAGGCTCCACAAAGCTAGAGATGAACTTCCTACCCGATGTGTGGGTGACCTGCGATGTTTGCAAGGGCAAGAGGTACACAAGAGAGACACTAGAGGTAGAGTGGAGGGGGAAAACAATTCACGACGTCCTTCAGATGAGCGTCGAAGAGGCATGCTCCTTTTTTGAGAACCAGAGAGGCATACACCGAATCGTCTCCACCATGAACGACGTCGGCCTGGGATACATCAGGCTGGGCCAGCCAGCCACCACCCTCTCCGGCGGCGAGGCCCAGAGGGTGAAGCTCGCCACAGAGCTGCACCGCCCACCAAGGAAGCACACGCTATACGTGCTCGACGAGCCAACGACGGGCCTCGCCATGTCAGACGTCGACCAACTCATCCAAGTACTCTTGCGCCTGAGGAGAAACGGGCACACAGTGATCATCATCGAGCATCACCTAGATGTCATCAAGTGCGCTGACTGGGTCATCGACCTCGGCCCAGAGGGAGGCGAGCTGGGCGGGCACATTGTCGCCCAAGGGACACCCGAAGAGATACTCAAAGTCCCAGCCAGCTACACTGGAGCCCATCTGACCGCCTTACTGTCGAAATAAGTGCCAACCCTTGAGAAGGAGCGCCTTCTGAGCAAGGCCATGTACCGCTCTGGGAATCCAGCATTGAACGACTCGACCTTTGTCAAGGAACACTATCCTAACCAGAACTGGTGGGACTCCCCCGAATCCAATATGATGACGATGGAAGGCGTGACTGAGAAGACAGGGATTGTGCTGATTATCACAGCAACCGTAGCTTTGGCAGCAGCCATTACCGCTCCTTACTCGCTCCCCCTGATCCTAATCGGAATCCTCTACCAAGTTTTTGCCATCTTAATCATGTGGTTCAAGCATGAGATGATGGCAAACCCCGTCTTTGTGGTGGCATATGCCATCAGTGAAGGACTCGTCCTGGGTGGATTTACTTGGATTTTCGAAGTGGGACTCGATCTTCCCGGAATTGGAATTATCGCCGCACTGCTGACATTCATGATTCTCGGAGGTATGCTGGCGATTTACAGAGCAGGGCTTATCGAGTGGAACAGGAATATGGAAATAGCAGTCTCATCGGCCCTTTTCGCCATCATTTTCGTCTACATGTTTTCAATTGTAGGGGCAATAACCGGGTGGTTCGAAGTGCCATACATCCATGGTTCGGGCCCAATAGGGATCGCATTCTCACTTTTCGTGATAGGCATTGGCGCCCTATGCTTAGTCGCGGATTTTGACTTCATAGAGAGGGGTGTCGAAATGGGGGCTCCCAAGGAGATGGAATGGAGGGCGGCATTCGGCCTCCTTGTCACACTTTGCTGGTTGTACTTTGAGATATTGAAACTCCTCGCAAAAATCGCCGCTTCGAAGTGAGAACATGGATTTCGACCTCATAGCCTCATTGGCATTCGCCGGGGCGATCCTCGGGGTCGTCGAGGGGGTGAAGCCAGGCCCATTGCTGACAATGGTAATCCGGGAAACACTGTCAGGAGGGCTTCGTGCAGGCCTTTGGACAGCCGCCGCGCCGATTTTCACTGACGGTCCGTTAGTGATATTCAGCCTGTTCGCAGCCGCATGGCTCGCGGAGGACCAGACACTACTGTTCCTAGTTACGGTGGCAGGTGCGGCTTTCCTTGCTTGGATGGGGATACAGTGCTTCTACCTAGAGCCCCCCGATGTCAATGCGGATGCTCCACCACCCACAGGCTCCTTCATTCGAGGTGTGGTAACCAACCTGCTCAATCCAAACGTCTACGTTTTCTGGTTCCTGATAGGGGGGCCGTTGATGGCTTCCGCCATCGATGAGACAATCCTCGCACCCATCGCATACGCGGTAACATTCCTCGTTACCATAATGCTCACGAAGGCAGCAATCGCATACGCGGTCCACCGTGCGGGAGGCAGCATCTCTCCTGTTTCCTATAGGGTGCTACTGGCAGCCTGTGGCGTTGTAATGCTGTGCTTTTCGGCCTCGTATGCATGGGATGCGTACAACATGGAATGGCCCCTGGCCTAGAGCGTACTAGGTCCGCCCATCGGAAGCTCAGTTAGGGTTCCGTTCCCCCGCAAGGAGGGCCCAACCGCCATGGTACCGAAAATCCCTATCTCGCCACCAACATTGTGTGCTAGACCGAACCAAGCCCTCCCATGCTGATCGATGACTATGTCATTGAAGTCCCCGAATCCCCCGCACCGGTTGAAACCGCAGTCCGCAGTCGTGTCGAGAGGGTCCCCCCACGCATTGACCTGCACTGTGGTCATCAGGGGCATGGGGCTGAAAGCATCGGATATCACTGTGAGGTATCCGTTCCAAGTGTCGCCGCCCGAGTCACCTAGGTAGCCCAGTGCCACCTGTCCCGGGCCACCCGCAGCAATTACCGGGAAACCAGTGCCATTCAGCCCGATTGGCGGTGCGACCATCATCGGCGGGCTCCAGGTGCCCCCTTCGTCCATTGAGTATGAGTAGTATGGCATGTTGTCAGATCCCATCCACATCGCGTGGACGTTGTTGTCCGAGTCGGGATAGACTTGGGCCTCCTCGAAGTTCCAAGTCTCAGCAGTACCTGTGGTCTCTGTCGGGAGGGGGTGCTCGGTCCATGTCAGTCCTCCATTCGTGCTTCGGTAAATTGAGTAGCCATCACCACCGTTGCACCCTCTGTTTCCACGGTAGAAGTTACCATTGTCCGATCCCATAATGTGCCCTGTGAGCCCACCGCTGTTGCAGCTGGTGGGTGCCCCAGGAACCTCTGGCCCCCAAGTGAGCCCACCGTCATTGCTAGTTGAGCAAACGGGGTAGGGGTAGTTCCCGTTCACGCAGAAGACCCACGTCGTCGGGTGCAAGAGAGCGGGGTACGGAGCCGAAGCAATGGTCTGGTGGTCCTGAACCGACCACCCAGTGGCAACTGAGGGCCCCGTCCAGCTCCCCCCCTCGTTGTCCGACCACTCAACTGTCATGCCAAGTAGAGCATGCATGTCGAATTTCATTATCCGGTCGGTCCACGGGTCGACGTAGACATACGGGTCGTTGCTATTGGCGACTGGGGCGAACACATTGTACACATCCTCGCAGACGTATTCACTGAGGTTCACCATCCCAATCAACCCCGAGCAGCGTACTATGGCCGTAGAACCGGAATCCCCATTCCCCCAGCTGGTCATGTAGAGGTTATCGCTGGATGTGACACCGATCGTGGGCTCGAAAGTAGTCAGACCGATACCGTAGTATGTGCCTTTGGCACAGGCGGGGGCGTTGTTACCGACTAGAACCGAACTCCCGTTAAGCTCGCTGGAGACCTTTGTGGCGTCCGTGGCGTTGGAGTAGTGGTACCAAGTGTTGTTTGCGATGCCGTCGGGGCACAAATCTGAGAAATCGAAACCATCAGCCATCTCCGGGGCCTTATCCTCCTCCCCGAAACAGCCGCTCAGTGGTGCTGAAACCACCAGTAGGACCAATGCGACCGCGACTGAACGCATGCCCTCCGGTACCATCACCCCATCTTGAGCGTTGAGTTTCCCCCGGGAGGCAGAGAGTCGAGGGCGACGATGTCCCCGTAAAGCGCCGGACCCTCGGTTAGCGTTCCGATGATCGCCTCCTCGAAACCCGCAGCATTGTGCGCCAACGCAATCCACGGCCGACCCGCATCGTCCAGCTCCACATCGATGAAGTCCCCGAATCCACCGCATCTGACGTTACCGCAATCGGATGTGACGTCCAACGGGTCGTCCGGCGAGTTAACCACCACGCTAGTGATGAGGGGCCGCTCCTCGAAGGCGTTGGTCATTATCGCCATATATCCGCCCCATCCCACGCCCCCGGTCGCGTTCTCGTTCTCTACGTCATTTACCTCCCCGATGTAGCCAATGACCACGCGCCCCTCGTCCCCTGCGAAGATAGTAGGGAAACCAGACTCGTTCACCCCAGGGGCGGCGACCATCATGGGCTGACTCCATGTCATGCCCTGGTCCCGGGAATACGCGTACCAAGGCATCATGTCAGTCGAAATCCACGTTGCGTGGACGTTGCCCCCCTCGTCCACTGCGGTGGCCACTTCGTGAGAGTGCCAGCCCTGTTGCATCCCCACCTCCGTTGTAATGGTGTGCTCACTCCATGTGTACCCACCATCATGCGATGCGTAGACGGCAGGCCCCTCGCAAGAGGGGTTTCCTCTGTATATCGAACCGTCGGAGCCCCCAGCGACATGCCCGTGTAGGCCTGAGCACTGGTTTCCAAAGCTCTCAGTCGGATACCCAATCCTCTGGGGGTCCCAAGTGTGCCCTCCATCCAATGATCTGGAGCATTGGGCGCCTAGTGCGGGTGATCCAGTATTGATGCAGTAGACATAGACAACGTCCCCAACTATCGCGTTCTGATGGGGCATGGAGGCGATGCTCTGGTGGTCCTGAGGGGCATAGTATCCCTCTACTGGGAAGGGGATGCTCCAAGTCTCTCCATCGTCATCAGAATACTCTACGAACATCGCAGTCAAGGCGTGCATGTCGAACTTGACGAGCCGGTCGTTGAATTTGTCCACATACAGATAGGGGTCGTTCGAGTTGGGCGTCTGCCCTTGGTCATCGGACATCCCAAAGGGCCCCACATCCTCCCAAGTCTGCCCTAGATCCCTCGATCTGATGATATGAGTACCGTCGCCCAATCCGTTGTAGTTCGTGAAGAATATCGCGCCCGAGGAAGTGATCCCTATCGTCGGCTCGAACGTGTCCCACCCAGTCCCATAGTAGGTAGCGCTTGCAAAGAAGGGCGTGTTGGCCCCAGTGAGATTTGCCGTGATGTTGGCCGATGAAACCATCAAGGGGTTTGTCGCATCTACCGCCCACGGCTCCGCTACAGTCCCTGGGTAGTGGTACCAAGTTGTAGACGGAACAGGCTCATCGAACGCGAAGGGCCCGGTTTCCACCACCTCCTCGAGCGACTCATCGCCCCAGAATAAGCACCCAGACATGCTGGAACTCAGGATTACCACCACAAGCAGCCCCGCGACGCCCCTCATGGCGAACCCTCCAAGAGCCCCTTCAAAACTCCATCCAATGGTTGGCCAAGGCTAGCCTATTGTGTGCCATCTAGTGATAATGCCCCTTCGATGCATTCACAAGTGCTAGTTATTACGCATTGCTGTGAAAGAGACCCCAGTTGAGATGCCGCCTTCGGGCGTGCAGGAGACCCTTGTACCCGAAAGGGTGGTTAACGACCTCCCGACCATGTACTGCTTCGAGACCTGCCCCTTCTGTTTCAAGGTCAAGGCACTCCTGGGATCGAGGGGTATTGCGTACTCCAAGGTCGAGGTGGACCCTACTTTCAAGACGCAGCTGAAGTGGTCTGACTGGGGCCAAGTGCCAGTGTTTGT
>DAQP01000004.1:496-2795 GCA_002504435.1 Euryarchaeota archaeon UBA438 | reverse complement strand
GGCGAGGACCCCGAGCAGGACCGGTGGATGGATTTTTCCAACAAAGTATTGGGCAAGTCAATCGTCGCAGTAATCTACACCTCGTACAGGACCTCTCTCCGAGCCCTCGATTACGTGACCAGGGTCGACAACTTCTCGTTTGGCAGCCGCTTAACCAACAAGTGGCTAGGAGCCTTCATCATGCGTATGGTAGGCAAGAGCAGAGCGAAGATGTTCGACCTCCCGCCTCGTGAGAACCTCCAGTTCCAACTGGATGAGATGTCAAAGGGGATAGATGGGGACTTCTTTGGAGATGTAGAGCCTAATGGGGCGGACTACGCCAACTTCGGAATCCTCCGATCTATGCAGGGGTTGAATGGGTTCGACATAGTCGAGAGACACCCGATAGTATCCGGCTGGTACTCAAGGATGCGAGAGCACTCCGGGGTGTAATGACCAGAGGCTACTCGCCGCCAATCAGCCCGGGCACCGAATCAACCACGGACTCCCGGGGGGTCTTCCACGTCATGCCCAACTCCTCTTCTGCCGGAGTGGCGTCCCAGTAGATCTTCCTCCTGAGGTGCTGCCTCGCCCAGGAACGAGTGATCCGCTTGTCGAAAAGCGACCCTCCATACAATGCAATAAGATAGGGAACAGTGAGCCGGGGAGTTTTGATTTCGGGGTACTCCTCCCTTATTGCCTTCGAGATGCCAGAGAACTGCATGTCTCCACTCACTGTCAGGTACCTCCCCCCGTCCTTGCCCATAGTAAGCGCCCTGACATGGGCCTCAGCAACGTCTCTGACATCAACAATGTTGATCTGGATGGGGATTAGGATGGGGATTTTCCGCTTCACCAACGCATCTAGGAAAGAGAGGGAGCCCCGATGGTGCACCTTGCTCATGGAGGGTCCAAAAACCACACTCGGATGTATCGTTACCATCCTGGGTCTCGCTCCCTCATCCAGGGCAGAGTGCCACTCTCTGACCGCCCTCTCTGACATCACTTTGGCCAAACCGTACGGATTGCCCTCCAATGTGGCGTCGTCCGCCCAGGTGTCCGTAGTCAACGTCTGACCGTCCTCCCACTCCATCGGGCGGATGGCCGCGGTCGAGGACGTGTGAACGAACCTCTCCACAGTCCCAGCCTCGTCTATCGCGGAAATCACGTTTCGGGTCCCTATCACACTTGGGTCGACGATCTGCCTCTGGGGGTCCTTGGCACTGATTCTAACCGCAGCGGCCGTGTGTATCAGGTCCGTACAACCAGCAATCGCTGCATTCACCGAATCAGCATCGAAGAGGTCCATTTCCACGATTTCCAGGCTCCCGCCCTCCGAAATCGGTAGCGCCTTCAGGTGGTCCACCCTCATTGGATCCCCAGGATCTCTGACCGTGGCCCTGACTTTCCTGCCACGGCTCAGGAGGTTCGCGACCACATGGCTACCGATGTATCCGCTAGCCCCGGTAACCACGACAGTGCCGTCAGCCATGGGCCGCCGAAAGCGCGCCGCGCTTTGACTTAGCGCTCTACTCGGTGCCCTCTTCAGAACGCCCCGAGAGCCAATCGGGCGCCCACCAGTTCAAAGAACCCATCAAGCGCATGGTCGAAGGTACAACCAACGCCCTCACAATGGTCGCATCGACTGCTACACCAAGAGCCAGCATCAATCCAAACTGCTTCATCAGCGAGACGGAGGACAAACCGAAGGCCGAGAAGACCGTCACCATCACCAGGGCAGCGGAGGTGATGATGCGCCCGCTTTTTTGCAGGCCCACTGCAACCGCCTTGGTGTTGTCCCCAACTCTTTCCCACTCTTCGTGGATTCTGGAGAGCATCAGCACTTCGTAGTCCATGCTAAGGCCGAACAGTATAGCGAAGATCATCACTGGCGTAGTCGGGTCTATCGGCTGGGGCGTGAAATTCAGCAGCTCGGCGCCGTTCCCCTGCTGGAAGATCCAAACCAATACGCCGAAAGACGCAGCCACCGATAGCACGTTCATCACGAGGGCCTTCAGGGGCAGTATGACCGACCTCACCTGCAGGAATATCAGGATGTAGCTGGAAATCAGAATGAAAGCCATGGCCAAAGGCATGCTTTCTATCACCGCATCTAGGACGTCTTGGTTGTATGCCGCCATCCCCGCTACATACACGGTTGAAACACCACCAAGCTGCTCCTCCTTGTCCTCAAGGGCCCGTATGGCGTTCACTACCTCCCTGGACTCTTCGCTGGTTTGCTCCCCGTCTATCCCGACCACGATCATGACTACCCCATCGCCCACCGTATTCTCCAAGTGGTACTCCCTTAGGATTGCAA
>DAQP01000004.1:0-170 GCA_002504435.1 Euryarchaeota archaeon UBA438 | reverse complement strand
GGGGGCATCTCGCCATCTTTCGACTCGTCCCAGAAATCCACCATCTCCTGCTCGCTCATCCCTTCATCGAAATGAGCGTAGGTGTACACGTACCCAGCGTTCTCTATGCTCAGGATTTCCTTTGAGAAGGCGTGAAGAGATCTGAGGTGTTCCTCGGATAGCAACTCCAC
>DAQP01000017.1:8125-21038 GCA_002504435.1 Euryarchaeota archaeon UBA438 | reverse complement strand
ATGGGCCCGATTATCGCACCCATGTCGAACGGGACTGGCATCTCTTTTTCGCCGGAAAGCAGTGCCCTGTAACCCTCTCTGATCTTCCTCTGTAACTCGGTTGTCTCGAAGTATTCTTCCTTGTTTGAATGGGCCCTTAGGGTCCCACTCTTGATTCGATTCAATGCTACCTCGGGGTCGCAATCTACCCATATGCACAGGTCTGGAACCAATGCGGCTGAGTTCATGTGGGCAACTCTTTCGATCCCCGCTCCACCGACAATTCCCTGGTAAACGAGGGATGAGTGGATGTTTCTCTCACTGACCACTGCCTTGCCCTGTTCAAGTCGGGGGAGAATCCATCCGTGAGAATGATCGACCCGATCGGCGGCAAACAGCCCCGCCTCTTCCTCGGGCGACATTTGCTTCTTCCTTACTGCTTCGATTGCGAGCCTACCAAGGGGGTGCTCCCTCCTTGGCTCCCCGGTTTTGTCGACTGTCACGAAGGGGAACTCCCTACGCATTACCTCAGCGACCACCCTGGTCGCTAGGCCCTTGCCGCTCCCATCTCCGCCCTCTATTGTGACTAGGTACATTTCCTCACTCTTCCTTCGAATAGACGTCGTAGAATTGAGTCTTAGAGAGGCTCGCGAGGCCCATTCCCGAAAGTATGAGGAGAGGTCCCACGAACATCATCCCCCTGCTCCATAGCCCGACGAAGGATAGCCACCACGTTCTCCGGTAGCTCAACCCTTTTCTCGCCTCTGCCGCGCCTGCCAAACCGGCAATTCCGGAAAACAAGGTCATTAGTGCCACAGCAGTTCCGATGAATACCGACTCGCCTAGATGACTGTCGCCCCTGATGTCGGAGGAATGGGTGCCTTCTCCCTGCGACAGAGTGATTGGGATTTGTGCGTGGTCTCCCGGAATCAGCAATATACGAACTGTTACGTTACCTGGGTGAGCTACTTCAAGAGTGGAAGATCTACGTGGCAAATCCGAAATTGTGAACCTGCCCCCAGAGTCGGTAACGTCACTTCCGATCTCTATTCCTAGGTCATCGAAAACCTTCACTGTGACGCCTTCGACATGATCGCCGCCAGTTGTGTTATCGACTAACTCAGTGGCGACTATTCCATATACGTCTGCTTGGGCTCCCGAGTCATCTAGCTCGCCCGAAAGAATGTCACTAACGTTACCAGAAATTAGCATCATTCCGACTATGACTCCGAGAATGCTTCCCATGGCTATCAGGAAGGCGCCCAGGTTTCGAGTGGCTGAATCTGTCGAGAGGTCGGAAAGCCACAATTCCAGGCCGGTCCTTCGATCGATCTCTTCCTCGAACTCTTCGCTCACCTATCTTCACCCCCGCTTCGCTGCATTTGCGGCGTGGCAGTAGGCTGTTCATCATGCCGATTGCTGGATTCTCTAGTGTCTTTATTCCCTGTGGCGCCATTCTTCATGAATATCGCAATACCTGTAAGCACCAAGGCCAGCACGATTGCTGGACTGAGCCACTCTGTTTCGAATGACTCATCTGGGGAGCAGTCGAGGTGGCATTCCCCGTCGGCTGACTGGAGTGATGTGGTGAGCTCTACCAAGTACATTGAAGTCCAATTCTTACCAGTAATCCAGTATTCTGATGAACCGTTGTGAGCAATTCCATTCAAGACTTCGTTGTTGTCTCCTAAATTCTGCGAAGAAAGGAATGATACATCGAATTCCTCAATGACACTCCCATTTGAGGGGTCGATCATCAGGATTCTATCTTCCTGCCAGACATTTGCGAATATCTTGTCGCCTGAGTCTGTTCTGACACACTCTAGTTCATTGATCATTATTACTTCATTTCCGCCGGAGTCGGTCACCTCGATTGAACGAATAATCTCGAAATTTTCCGGATTTCTGAAGGAAATGGACGAGGTGCCATTTGACATCACTAATGACGACCCATCAAAACACAGCCCCCAGCCCTCTCCTTCGTAATTCATGACCGATGTGAGGTTGAAGGTCTCCATATCAAAAACTAAGGCAGTTTGATTTAGCCATGTTAGCATGAATATCTTGTCGCCTACGACGGCTATCCCTTCCCCAAAAAGTGAAGATTCTAGATTTGTGGATCTGATTACCTCACCCGATGTAGCATCAATTTCCCTCAAAGTCGACTCGCCAAATAATCCCGTACTCTCAAATAGCCTCCCATCATCCATTACAAGCCCCTGAGTGAAGGCCCCCGAGTCATGTGGAATCGACCTTATGACAACCACTTCTCCACCAATTTCTTGCTCCTCTGAAACAGCGTCGACAGGAGTACATAGCAGTGAGAAAATGAGGATTAGGGCGAGGGCGCGAGATTGAATACGGGGGCGGCCCGCGTGACTCATGTACGAACGATGCTCCATCGATGTTAAAATACGTCTTAGGACCGAAAGATACTGGATACAACACGGAGTGTTGAGAGATATGGGCCGGAAACACTGCAACTCTATCTCCTCCGCAGTAATGATTGTTTCAGTGATGCTCCTGGCCGGCCTTTCTCCGTTAGCAGCCGCAGTTCCTTCGGAGGAGGTCCCAGTAAGCATCGAAATCACCGGCGACCTATCGGATTTCGTCCCCCCTATTGAGGGCAAGCAGTACATGTTTGCCGGGAGCGATGAACCCATTTTCTCGGCCACAGGTTTCCTGAAAAGACAGTGGGTTGAGGAGGGATATCCAGGAGTTGTCCTACCATTCTCCCAGGCATATCAGAATTCGAGGCACTCGGTAAGAAGTTGCGAGGCTGCATGGAGTCAGGGAGATACTGATACGATTTCTACAGCCAGTGGGACGATTTCCGCCACGGTGCAGAAGGTATCGTCGAACTCTGTCGTATTCGTCGAGGATGGGGAAATTGTACCCTCTACAACTCTTAACGACATTACCTCCACATGGGAGTCAACCATTTTCCCAACGAATACTAACTACTTCGGTTCAGCCCCGGATGTCGACAATAACTGCCAAGTGGAGATTGTGATTCTCGCCATAGACGGCGCTGCATCAGTGGGGGGCTATTTCGTACCCGGACTGGCGTCCACCAGAGAAGCTGTTTTCGTTGACGTGGATGACTTGAGCTGGAGAAATACGATCCTAGCCCATGAGTTTCAACATTTGCTGCACAATGCAAGAGATCCGTATGAGTTCATCTGGATCGACGAAGGTGCCGCTGATATGGCTGCTTACTTGTGCTTTGGAGTGACCAGCACACTTACTGGGCACGCTAACGAATGGTCGCAGAATTCCAACATGAGCGTGAGGTGGTGGAATCAGAGAATTGCAGACTATGGAGCGGGATTCATGTTCATGATGTACCTGGCCGACAAGCTTGGAGGGGGTTCGGCAATAAGGAGCCTAGTTGCCGATACGGCCACCGGAGGAGCGGGCATAGAGAATCTGGCCAACAATCCCGAGCCGGGCTTCACTTCCATCGGTACCACGATGAGCGATATCTTCGCTAACTTCACCATGGCCGTTTCGATTGATAGCGCCCAGGGGGCTTTTGGGTTCTCCAATCTGGACTTGACCGCTGGATGTATTGCTGCATCTATTTGCAGGGTGCAGATGAGTGGATTCAACGACCAATGGGTCAACTCATGGTCGAGCCCTAGCCAGGCCGTTGAAGGCTGGGGGATGAGGGCCTACAAATTCAATCAAGGCTCTGGAGCTCCGCTTAACTTGATGGTTCAGCCAACCCAGTTCGGATTCGAGGGAGCAGTTCTTTCTCGTGATTCGGCGACTGGTAGTTGGTCCATGAGCAGGCTGAGAGTGGATCCTTCCTCTGGAGCTGCAACGGGGCTCGTTCATGGATTTGGCAACACGACTGACGAGGTTTGGCTGACTACTTGGTTCGAGTCCGCTGTTGACGACTGCGACTACAACTACATGACGTGCGGGATTACGACTGGGAGTTATCCCTCGGCATCGGTGATTGTACAAGCTGAGTTGATTACAGATCCTGCTGAAATTTCAATCAACACCATAGATTCGTTTGATAGGGACGGAAATGGCGTTGATGATAGCGTTGAGCTTGATTTGGACATAGTTTCCAATGCATTCTTCGAGGTCTTGGAGGTCTCTGTAGACGCATATGTGAACAACACCCTGATCGACACCCTGGTCTTCTCTGCAACCGCAGGAAACAGCATTCCAACTGAGAAGACTGTGTGGTTTACGCCCCCTCACACAGGGGACTGGACGTTCGGGGTGAGCATCAGGGACATTACCGATGCTCTGGTGGACCAGGCCTTTTCACTCCCAGTCGAGCTGGCCAACATGGAACCAGTAGCTTCTGGTTCAATCTCAACAAACGTAACTCAGACTTGGTTGCCTGTGAATATGTTTGGTTCGGGTTATGACGAGTGGGGTTTCGGACAACTCAATGGGACATTCTCCCACAACGAGACTCCGATTGGTTACTTCTGGGATTTGGGGGATAACGTTTCTTCCGGATTGAAAAATCCAGTCCACCCCTACCTCAATCCAGGAGAGTACACCATTGTCTTGACGGTTATGGACCAAGGCGGATATTTCTCAGAAAGCCAATCTTGGGATGTTCTAGTTCAGGACACTTCCGACCCGATACCCGAAATTTCGGTGGATGGGGTGGTGGTGACTGACGAATTGGTACTATTGACGAATCAGCAGGTCGAGTTCTCCGCTAGAGGAACCACTGACAACCTCCCCATAGAAGAATTGGAATTCAGTTGGGATTGGGGTGATGGCGAGAGCGTTTCAGGGGTCGGTTTGGCTGAGTCTAGTCACTCGTGGGTGGATGGGAGCGCAGATGGAATTGTCTACACATTAACACTGACAGTTAGCGATGGGTTGCACGAAGTTGAGCACACGATTTTCATCAGGATACTGAACAGACTTCCCAAACTGGTTTTCGACGATTCATTGGAGACCTTCACCCTGACCCCAATAGAAATGCCTGAAATATTCACCGATAGCGACGGGATGATCGTTGAGTACAACTGGCAATTTGAAGGCGGCGTAAATCTGGATGGAGGAGGCATGACCCTAACCTCAGACTTCTCTTCAACAGAGTCTAGCCTTAGCAATCCCTTGGTTGGCTGGAGAGAGCCCGGTCCGAAGACCGTGACCCTGGAAGTAACTGACGACGACGGTAATTCCTCCCTTACCACCATAGTGGTTAACGTACTCAATCAACGTCCTGTGGCCGTTTTCTCGAGGCCCTCAGACGGAACAGTGGACACTACTTACACGTTCTCCAGCCTTTCATTCGACCCAGATGGAGATACTTCCCTACTCTCAACTTCATGGAACATCTCAGATTTGGATGGACCAATAGCAAACTCTAGTTCTGTGAGTCACACGTTCCTCAGGCCTGGGCTTTACACCGTAAGCCTGACAGTAGTGGACGAGAGGGGGCTGTCATCAGCAACCAAATCCTACACAATTAGAATCCAGAATCCTGTGCCAGTCCCGGAGCTCGCTTACTCATGTCCGAGTGCAAATGGGAGTTTGCTCGACAGGGAGCCAAATGATTCCGACGCAGTAATCTGGCAGATCCCCCAGACTAGCGACGGCGGGGCCTTCGTTGCGCCTGGCACGCTAATCAGGTTCGATGGATCATCCAGTTACGATTCTGATCCGCTTTTCGTGGGGAGAACGTCAACAAATCCCGATGATCCCGAATGGAATGGAATAACTCATTGGATCTGGGACTTCGGAGATGCCACTCCAGTCGTGGAAGGGCCAGTAGTTTGGCACAGCTATGAGATTCCAGGTACCTATGTGGTAACTCTTACCGTTGTCGATGGATTTGAGGGAGGGGAGACGAATTCGACCACGGTCCTTGTCCACGTCTCAAGAGCACCAATAATTGGAGAGATGGACCCCATAGGCTCTGACTACGTTAATGTCGGAGATGCAGTTCTTCTGAATTTCTCCGTGTCCGATGCGGATCTGGACGATGGGATCTCGGCATGGATGGACACCGACTCTATGGTGGACAGTGACGAGGATGGGGACCCGACCAACGATATGGACCGAGACCTAACAGGGGACTTGGTTGTCAGATGGGATTTGAATGTAGCTTTGGACTTCGACGGGGACGGGGACCCGCGGAATGACTGGGGGTGGAATTCACAGTCTTGGGACAGTATGGGAGAGGTGCGCATACTGATGCAGGTTTGTGATGGAGTGGACGTGTGCTCAGAGAAGGAGTTCGTAGTAATCGTTCTCGCCGAGGAGGAGGAGTTCAAACCGAGATCTCTGTCCGACCTGACTTGGTCAGATTTGGTTCCCAACAAGGAAAGCGCTGGCCTACTCACTTTGGTCGCGATGGTGCTAATTCTTGGATGGGTCATCATGCGGCAGAAGGACGAAGAAGAGATTGATGCGGAGGAGATGCTGGAGACCTACGAAGTCGAGGAGGTCGAAAGCGACGGGGGTTTGCCGGGCATGGATCAGCACAAGCCGCCGCCGCAACCCAAATATCTGACTGTGGATGAGCGAAGGGACAGGGAATCAGGGTATGTACGGCCAATCAGGACCAGGAGGAGGTAGATTGAGTGGGAGATTCCCCAAGTCCTCAGCCTACCTTGTCAATCTATGCATGGTCTCTCCGAGCATTCTGCTGATGGCCGCAATCCTAACGGCTCCTTCCGTCGCTGCTGCGAGTTCGTGCGAGGTTTCAGCGGTTAACCAGCCCAATGTTGACGACTATATTGAAGAGCACAGCGTGGAGAATTTCTGGGATTTCGGCGGAGGGAGAGATTTACTTTCCCTCGAAATGGATGTATTCTGGGAATCTACGATTGATAATGACAGTGCATCAGCCCTGAAAATTGAGCTTGTGCCAGGATACAGGTACACATTCTGCATCAAGATGACTCCAAACTCTGACGATGCCCCACTTGAGCCGATTGGGGACGTATACCTGATGCGTGGAGGAGACTGGGATCGATATACCATTGATTATGAAATGAGGGAGGATGGGGAGTGGATGGAAGTCGATTTCTTGCCTGTCGAGTGGAGGGACACTGTGGATTGGCTGCCATATCGCGATGTCCATGCTTACGAGAGAGTATCGGAGGAGGAGTTCTCAGTTGCTATCGACTCAGATGGATCTGTTTGGAGTTCACTATCTAATGCACTAGGAGGGAGCGATCAGGAGTACTTCCTAGTGATTGATGGATGGGACAACAGGAGGCACTCCGACAGTGATGCCGCAGGTGGCGCCATTGACGTGGAAGTACTGATTGACGTTGAGGAGAGGATGAACATACCCAAGTTCACAGCCACACTTCTGGTTGGATCTTTGCCCCTAGCTTGTCTGATCGTCCCTTTCGTTTTGCACTCCAAATACATGCAACATGGCAAGGAAGAAGTGTCTGAGGAAGACAAGGAAATGCCGTATCTCGATAATGAAGCCGATGCTGGGCATATCTAGTCAACATAGCCAAGAAGCTTCCATGCCGTGGATAGGTCGGACCTGTTTATCTTCCCCTTGTATGCAAGGTGCCAACCTACCTGCATCGTGGAGTAAACCATGTGCTGACGGAGCAGTGGGGCGTGTATCCTTGGCCAGTCGCCTCCGGAGCCCATGCCCATAATAGAGCTGTTAATTCCCGATTCCCTAAGCTCCCAAGCAGCTTCAAACAGCCTCAGCGAACCCTCCGTCCCGCCGGTGGCGTAGCAAATCTTCACCATATCTCCCATGTTAGACATCTCCTCAACTTCAGCCACAATCTCTGAGGCAGGAGGGGGCTTTTCCGAGGAATGCTGAGAGCAAATCACCTTTGTCTTCCCAGATGCTAGCTTCACTAGTTTCTTTCTGGCCTTGTCCCCTATCTCGAATTCCAAGTCAACCCAGCTTGGCCCACTCTTTATTCCCTCACTCAATACATCAAGCCGCTCTTCCTCCGTACCTGGGAAATAGCCTCCTTGCCCCTCCGATCTGCAAGTTAGAATCACTGGGAGTTCCAAGCCCTGCTTGAAAGAATCCAAGACGGACGACAGATCAACTGACTCGAGCGGCTGGGGAACATATTCTGGCTCTGGCCTCTGGTTCCGACGGGGCTTTGAATCCTCGACATCCCCCTCTGGGGCCTCTGGAAATACCTCGTTCACCCATAGCCTGTCCAAGCGAACCTCCACTATGTCGGCCCCAGAAGCTGTGGCCATTGCAGCGTCTTTGAGCATCTCGTCCACTGTACATCCACTCAAGACTACGCACACGAGCGGCAGTTCCATCCAACCGCTCGACCCTAGGATTCTGTTTAACCGTGTCGAGTGGTTTGATTTCCTCGATATTACGGAATCTGCTTCCAACGGCTAAAATTGGGGTTTTTTTCCAAATCCATTAGTAGGGTTGAATAACCACCCGCCACCAGGTAATGACATACCAGTTGAGGGTTCCCTATGGGAACCCTCAAGGAACCGAGAGTGAGAATGTGGCTGATGACTACGACGCTAGCAGTATCCAAGTCCTGGAAGGGCTAGAGGCAGTAAGAAAGAGACCGGGGATGTACCTCGGGGACCCTCATGACGGCTCTGCTCTGCACCACTGTATTTGGGAGGTTGTAGACAATGCAGTTGACGAACATCTTGCCGGCCACAACCCCACAGTCGAAGTTGACCTAAACCCAGATGGATCAGTTACTGTGACGGATCACGGAAGAGGGATTCCTGTTAGCAAACACGAGGAGGGCGTTAGCGCTGCCGAGGTGATCATGACAAAGCTTCACGCGGGAGGTAAGTTCGACAATGAAGCCTACAAAGTAGCTGGTGGACTTCATGGAGTTGGGGTGAGTGCTGTTAACGCAGTTTCGGACTCCCTTACTATGACAATCCACAGGGATGGCAAGGAATGGCAACAGACCTACAAAAAGGGAGTCCCCCAAGGCAGACTTAAGTCAATAGGTAGTTCAGAAATCACTGGAACGATTATTTCCTTTAAGCCGGATTTGGATGAAGTATTCAGCGACATCACGGAATTCGACTTTGAGCAGATAAACACGAGGCTCAGAAGAACCGCATTCCTGAATGCGGGACTACAGATAATTGCCAGGGACCTGAGGGGAGAGGCGGATGTGGAAATTGAGCATAAGTACGATGGGGGACTCAGGGAGTATGTAGAATCCATGAACAAAAACAAAGAAGTCGTTCACGAAGATGTCCTACATGTACTGGGTAGCAAAGAAGGTGACAAGGGAGAAGTTCACGTAGAGGTTGCTTTGCAATGGACTGATGCATACTCGGAGTCGATCCACTGTTTCACTAACATCATACACAATACAGATGGAGGGACACACCTCTCTGGACTGAAGAGCTCCCTGACACGAACAGTGAATGGTTATGCCCAGTCAAAGAATCTGCTGAAGAACGTGAAAGGCCTATCTGGCGATGACGTCAGGGAGGGTGTTTCTGCAGTAATCTCAATCAAACACCCGGACCCGTCATTCAACGCACAAACAAAGGCAAAATTGGTCACTAGCGAGGTGGCTGGGATTGTTGAGCAGATTGTCAATGACAAACTGGGAGAGTTCTTCGAGGAGAACCCTTCAGTGGCGAAGCAGATAGTCGAAAAGGCCCTATTGGCCAGCAGAGCAAGAGAGGCGGCCAGGAAGGCGCGCGATCTGACGAGAAGAAAAGGCGTACTGGAAGGCGGTGGACTGCCAGGGCAGCTTGCAGACTGTCAATCGAGGGATCCCGCAGAATGCGAGATATACATCGTCGAGGGAGAAAGTGCGGGCGGTTCCGCGAAGAATGCACGGGACAGGAGAACACAGGCAATATTGCCACTAAGAGGCAAGATTCTGAACGTCGAGAGGCAGCAGAGAAACCTCACCAAGGTGTTCTCAAATGAGCAGATTCAACGAATGATCAGGGCCCTAGGGGCAGGGGTCGGCAACGAGGAAGAGGCCGAGGGGGCCTTTGATCCGGAGAAGCTCAGGTATGGGAAAATAATAATCATGACAGATGCTGATGTCGATGGGGCCCACATCAGGACGCTGATACTCACATTCATGTGGAGATTCATGAAACGGGCAATAACCAATGGAAATGTGTACATCGCCGCCCCTCCGCTTTTCTCAATATCAAGGGGGAAGCAGGTCGAGTGGGTGCATAGCGAGAAAGAAAGAGACTCGGTCGTTAAGAGGATGCTGAAGGAGTCCCCATCGTCAAAGATCGATGTACAGAGGTACAAGGGCCTTGGGGAAATGAACCCGGATCAACTATGGGAGACGACGATGGACCCCGAAGCAAGAGTCATGATGAAGGTCGAGGCCAAGGATGCTGAAGAGGCCGATGAGCTCTTCACAGTACTGATGGGCGAAGACGTTCCCGATAGGCGCTCATTTATTGAGACAAATGCTTCGAAGGTTACGGCGCTGGATGTGTGATCAATGAGTGAAGATTTGCTGAGGAGGGACATCTCTGACGAGATGAAAGAGAGTTACATCAATTACGCGATGAGCGTGATCATTGGACGAGCCCTGCCAGATGTCAGGGACGGCCTAAAGCCCGTGCACAGGAGAATTCTGTGGGGCATGCACCAAGCGGGCCACACTCATGACAAAGGGTACAGCAAGTCTGCTAGGTCAGTCGGGGAAGTTATGGGTAAATTTCACCCTCATGGTGACCAAGCCCTCTACGACACTATGGTGAGGATGGCGCAGGAGTTCTCACTCAGGTACCCCCTAGTTGACGGACAGGGCAACTTTGGATCGATTGATGGCGACCCACCGGCCGCAATGAGATACACGGAAAGCAGGCTTGACCGTCTATCGCTGCATATGCTGGAAGACATAAACAAGAACACGATAGATATGGAGCCAAACTTCGATGAGAGCGAAGTAGAGCCGACAGTTTTGCCTTCAAGGCTGCCTAACCTATTGCTAAATGGTAGTGATGGAATTGCAGTTGGGATGGCGACGAAGATCCCCCCTCACAACCTAGGAGAGGTTGCTTCAGCGATAAAATTCCACATCGGAAGAGTGATTGAACAAAACAGGAAAATAGGACTTGACAACCCTCCGAAAATAGACGCTCTTGAGTATATGGAACACATCAAGGGGCCGGACTTCCCGACAGGAGCCACCCTATACGGTATCGATGGAATTGTGGACATGTACAGGACAGGTCACGGACGATTCCACATTAGATCGGACGTGGAGGTAATAGATGACTCGACTGGGAAGAGGCTCATAGTGCACTCAATCCCATACCAGGTGAAGAAGGCTCCAATGCTCCAGGGAATCGCCGAACTAGTTCAGAAGGAGTCTGTGAAGGGCATCAGGGACATCAGGGATGAGTCCAGCAAGGAGGGGATAAGAGTGGTCATTGAGATTAAGCAGAATGCGGACCCACAGGCCGTACTGAACCAGTTGTACCAGTCTAGCAGATTGCAGGAGTCGTACTCTGCAAATATGATGGGGATATTGAAGGGCGAGCCCGTACAGCTGGATCTTCGCACGATACTACACACTCACGTGAGGCACAGGGAATCAGTCATCGAAAGGAGGACGCAGTTTGAGTTGGACAAGGCGGAAGCTAGGGCGCACATACTCGAGGGCCTGATGAAGGCCCAGAAGAGGATGGATGAAATCATAGTGGTCGGACGAAACTCAGAGTCCCGGGACCAGTTTGAGAGATACCTAAGAGGAGAGGAGAAGTACACCAAAATCAAGAAATTTGATTTCTCGGAAAGGCAATCCAAGGCCATTGCGGAGAGGAGGCTCTACCAACTGACTAAGCTTAACGTAAAGGAGGTTGCAGATGAGCTTGAGAAGTTGAAGGATGCAATAAAGAATTTCAGAGGAATCTTGGACAGCAGGGTAAAGCGTCTGAATATCATCGTGGAGGAGCTTGAAGAAGTGGTTGAGAGGCATGGGGATGAACGTAGGACGGAGATCAATCCGACACCGCTTTCAATGGACAGGGAAGATTTGGTTGCAGAGCAGTCTATCGTTATCTCACTGACTCAGGACAATTACATGAGGCACCTACCGGTCGAGTCATTCAGGCTCCAGAACAGAGGCGGGAAGGGACTCAAGGGGGTCTCGACCAAGGAAGAGGACGCTCCCTCCAAGATAGTTACCTGCTTCTCAAAGGACAGGTTGCTGATATTCACTGACATGGGCAGGGTGTATGGCCTGCGGGCGTGGGAGACTCCCTCGGCTAGCAGGTACGGGAAGGGGACACACGTTCGAAATCTTCTAGGCGGGATAAGGGAGGACGAGAAGGTAATCTCAATTCTCCCAATGAATAGGGAACTGATTGAAAATCCTGAAGGTCACTTCCTAATCTTCTCCACGCTCAATGGGAGGATAAAGAGGAGTCACCTATCTGAATACGTCAAGATCAACAGAAACGGCAAGTATGCGCTAAAATTCGCCGAGGGCGAGGCGGATGCCCTTGTTTCTGTCAGGCCTGCTACCGAGGGCGACCACGTAGTACTTGTTTCAGCGAGAGGGAACGCATGCAGGTTCAAGCCAGCTGAAGTGCGAAGTAGGACTGACCCGGCCACAGGGGAGGAACAGCACACACACCTGGTAAGAGTTCAGGGCAGGGTAAGCCAAGGGGTCTCCGGCATGAAGCTAGAGGATGGAGACAGGGTAATTGGGATGATTGTGACAGATGATTTCGATACTAGCGTACTAACCATCTCAAAACTGGGCATGGCCAAGAGAAGTAGGCTCGGATCGGGAGGAATGGTTCCTGTGATAGACCCTGAGACTGGAGAAGCGATGCGTGACGAGGAAGGCGTGGAAGTGCATGAGAGAGATGGTTACAGGAGAACCAACAGGGGGACCAAGGGCGTGAAGACTATGTCCTTGGACGGTGATGACGAGATTGTTGCAGTCAGACAGATTCCTGACCTAGATGACCAGCTGTTCATGCTTACTGGCACTGGGATGATGATTAG
>DAQP01000017.1:7575-7750 GCA_002504435.1 Euryarchaeota archaeon UBA438 | reverse complement strand
AGGAATGCCGATCGTACGGGTTATGATGACGAGATAATTTTCGTCGCGAGACTGCCCGCCTCCCTGGTCGATTCATCCGCATCCGACGATGAATCCGAAGAGGAGTGAATGCACCGCTCGCCTTAAGCGAACGACTAGGTTCGCGGGAACGCTGCGGCAGTCGCATAGCCTGGCC
>DAQP01000017.1:0-7252 GCA_002504435.1 Euryarchaeota archaeon UBA438 | reverse complement strand
GCTGGATTGCTAATCCAGTGGTGTTTCACCTCGGGAGTTCGAATCTCCCCTGCCGCGCCACGAAATACGGGGTAGTGTTCATGCTGTTCACCCCTCTACGGGTATTGTGATAGACGTATATGCGGGCCTCTTCACTGGCCTCATCACGCTTGTTCTGATACTTATTGTCAGGAGGCATTTTGCTCTCTCCCCCTCCAATGAGAGATCTTGGGTGAATGATAATCAAAGATTGGCTACGGCTGAATTCCAAGGAGACGTCGTTACAATCAGGAATGTGAGAGACTTCAACTGGAGGACCACTCGGGACTTCGATGAGAGATGGATTGACGTCAAGGTCAATCTTAACGAAGTTGACAAGATTTGGTTCGTATTGGAGTATTTCGATCCGGATAGGAGGGAAATGGCGCACACTATTCTAAGCTACGAGTTTTCAGACGGGACCAGATTAGCTTGTTCGATAGAGGTTAGGAGGAAGCAGGGCGCATCTTATCACCCCATCAAGGGCCTCTTCAGAACATATGAGTTGATCTACGTATGGGGGACTGAAAGAGATGTTATTGGGGTTAGGGCAAGGTGCAGGAGGAAATCCAAGACTCATCTTTTTGAGGGTGTTGTCCTGGGCCCGGGGAATGAAAGGAGGATGTTTGAGTCTTACATTAGGAGAACAAACAAACTATCAGTTGAGCCAGAGTGGTACAACACTATTACCAACACTTGTACGACAAATATCGTTGGACACGTCAATGAGGTTTACCCGGGCAGGGTGCCCAAGGCAGTGGCAATTCTGATGCCGGGACTGAGCCCCAAACTTCTACAGAAAAACAACCTGGTAGTGATTAGGGGAACTCTCGAGGAGACAATGGAGGATAGCATCATCGATCAGCGAGCAATGGACTGGGACGAGGAGTGTGACTTCGGAGACTGGATCAGGCGTTCTCGATACGAGGATTGAACATAGAAAATCGATTCCGAGATGCATGCTCGCTATCGATGCGGTCTCGTTGGACTCTCCCGTGGAGTGGGGATTACCACCTTCCAAGAGTCATCTAATCAGGTGGCTCGCAATTATCTCACAGAGCGGACAAGAGGCGCTTCTTTCATTCAGGGGGGAGGCGGGCGGAGATGCATCTTCAATGTCCAGGTGTATAGAGGCCATGGGGTCAAAGGTAAGTGTTCACAAAGAAGGTTGGGTGGTCCAAGGGGCGTCTGAGCTCAGCAAGGGCCCGGTTTCTCTGGAATGTGGTAATTCGGGGACATCTGCAAACTTTCTGACTGCTATCTCCGCTTTCAGAGACGGAACAACGACCTTGGATGGGGATTCTTCTCTGAGATCTAGGCATTCTTCTGAACTCTGCTCCACACTGAAGCAAATGGGTTGCAACATAGATTCGGAAAGGCTGCCCAGAAATGTGAAGGGAGGGGTTGTTGGTTACGATGTCGAACACGACTGGAGCAGGACCAGTCAGGGATTGAGTGCAATGATGGTTGCATCCCCCAACTTCGCCGAGGAGTTGCGAGTAACCCTTCTGGGAGAATCTGTAAGCAGTGGATATTGGATGCTCACTAGGGAAATTTGTGTTTCATGCGGTTCGAGGATGGTGATTGAGGATGGGAATGCGGTAATCCCACCTTGGGAAGTGAAGATTCCCCAAAGAGTAGAGATTCCAGTTGAGGAGAGCCTGCAGCCAGTGGCCATGCTCTTGTCACGACTCCACGGAGTAATTTTCGAGACTGGATACGAGGATTCGGGAATTGGCATTAATGACACCATCAGGGCAATAGAATCCGGTGAAAATGACATCCACCTAGGACGGGCTAGCGATATTATTTCCCCCGTAGCAGCAATGATGGCTATCGGTAGCGGAGGGCGCATCAGAGGAGCTTCTCACGCAAGGGGGAAAGAATCTGACCGGATCTCCAAGACTGTCGAGGTCCTGAGTTCCTTCGGACTGGTTATGCAAGAAGTAGAAGATGGATTGAATATTCCCGGAGGGCAGACGCCTCGCAAACCGACGGAGCCAATAGAAACCCACTCTGATCACAGGCTGGCCATGACAGCAATGGCATTGGCGAGCAGGTACGGGGGGACTGTTTGCGAGCCAGAGATATGCTCCGTTAGTGACCCCGGTTTCGTTTCTAGGATACTAGGGCTAGGTGATTAGGTGTCATACAGGGAAAACCTCAGCACCCATCTGCTACTTCTACTGGTTGCTGCAGTATGGGGGTCAACCTGGGCCATAGGCAGATTTCTGAGTTACGGGCTCGATGAGGCTAACAGGGCCAGTATGGGCCCTGCGACCTCTGCATGGCTGAGGTATGTCTTCGCTGTTCTCGCATTTGCGGCATGGTGCTGGATATACAGAAAAAGAGGCGGTCCTCGCATATTGCCACAAGGCAGAAAAGCCTGGAGGTACACATTCTGGATGGCCATTCTGGGAACTATGGGGTACCAACTTCTATTCATGAACGGCATGAAGTGGACTGCAGCAGGGGATGCGTCCCTCATAATCCCAGTAAACCCCGTTTTCACCGTTCTGCTAGCCGTACCTATGCTCGGACAGAGACTTAGCTCGAGAATGGTTCTAGGGCTGGTAGTGGGGCTTGCTGGAGTCGCCACTGTCGTGGGATGGAGTCCCAACACGGACATACCTTTCGAACATCGATTGATCGGAGACGTGATGATTGGTCTTGCCGCGCTTACTTGGGCTGCTACCAGTAACCTGACCAAGATGGCCCTATCAGAAGGAACTTTGGGGACTTCCTTGGAAATCGTGGTTTGGTATTCCATAGTAGGTTGGGCCCTTCTGACTCCTTGGATGCTGTTTGAAGTCTGGAGCTCAGGAGTTCCGGAGCCAAGTGCGGCCGAATGGGTATCAGTAGCATATCTAGGGCTGATTTCAACGGTCCTGACTTATGCTTGGTTCGCGAGAGGAATCGATAAGATTGGTGCAACTGCCGCAGCGTCTTACGTTTTCCTAGTCCCAGTCTTTGGAGTCCTGAGTGGATGGCTTATGCTTGGAGAGAGTGTCGGAGTTTCCATGCTTGTGGGATTCTGCCTGATTGTCATCGGGGTACGTGAGGTTCAGAGGGAAAGTGAGAGGCTGAGCAGCTGAACGATTATTTGGCCGTACTCACGATTAAATAGAGGGGGTCGGTCGCCCGCGAGAGAGGCAGGTAAGATGGCACGCAAGCCCGCAAAGATGTACCGTCAGGTGAAGGGTCAGTCTTTCACCAGGAGGGAGTACTCGGGAGGAGTTCCCAACAACAGGATTCTGAGGTACTTCATGGGTAACAGGAAAGTTGCTGAAGCCGGAGAGTTCCCAGTTGTCCTTGAGCTTACTTCGGATAACGCCTGCCAGATCAGGGACACTGCGCTTGAAGCTGCTAGGCAGGTTTCTAATGCGACCATTAGGGAGTCGGCTGGAGTTGACGGATACGCCCTAAGGATCCACGTATATCCTCATCAAATCCTAAGGGAGAACAAGCAAGCCACTGGTGCGGGAGCTGATCGTGTTTCTCAAGGAATGAGGCAGGCCTATGGAAAGAACGTGGGCACTGCTGCCCGAGTCCTACGTGGACAGAGGGTGGTTTCCATACACACGAACCCAGAACACTACGATGCTGCTCGAGAATCGCTTAGAAAGGCTAGTTGCAAGTTCCCGACTCCTTGCTCCGTGAAGGTAGTCAAGGGAGCCGAGCAATTGAAGGGCAAAGTCTGAGGTTGAGGGGCATGGAGCCCGGCGACCCGCTATCGATACTGCATGATTCCCTCAGAGGTGCACCGATAATCTGGAAAGGGGAATATCCCTACTTCATACACCCCATTTCAGATGGAATCCCCCGTATGGAGGCACGGGTTCTCAGAGCCACACGGGATCTAATCGTGTCCATGGTTGACTGGTCAAAGATCGATCTGGTTGTCAGCGTGGAGGCGATGGGACTACCTCTTCTAGCAGCCGTGGGAGAGGTATCGGGGAAGCCGACCGTCGTCATCAGAAAGAGATCCTATGGGATGGAAGGGGAGGTTCGTGTCGATGTTTCAACTGGTTACTCAGAGTCAACCACTTACATCAACGACATAAAGGCTGGAGAGAGAATCCTAATTGTCGATGACGTTATCTCCACTGGAGGTACACTGGAGCCTATTCTGGAGGCAATCGAAGACATGGGCGCAGTACTGCAAGATATCATCATCGCCATCGAGAAGGGGGACGGTCGAGAGCGGCTTGCCGAGGAGAGGCCTAATTGGCCAATAAGGACGCTAGCCAGGATTGACATCATTGATGGAAAGGTAGAGATTGTCGAGTGATTCCATGGATCTTGATAGGCACGACTTTCAGCTGGATGATCTGGTTAGCAGGATCCGATCAAATGATCACAGGCTAGTAGCACTACAAGTCCCCGAGGGACTGAAAATGCAGGCCCTAGAAATGATGGACAAAATTGAGGACGACTCTGGGGCGAAGGTGGTCCTTGCAGCCGACCCATGCTACGGGGCTTGTGACTTAGTCCATGACAAAATGATGGCCATGGGTGTCGAATTAGTCGCCCATATGGGGCACAGTCAGATGAATATAGACTCCGGAATGCCGACTCAGTTCATCCCAGTGACTTACGAGGGAGAGCCTGAAATTGAACCTGTACTGGAGATTCTCGGAGGGCACAGAGAGCTTTCCACGAGTAAGCTGAATTCTCCGTCTGAATCCCAATTTACGGAAGAGGAAGCTCAGGAGAGGTTCCTCGACGCAGTGGGGAGAATTTCCCCTCTGACTGACAACAAATTGGGACTTGTGGGGTCGATACAGCACCTTCACCTGCTTCCAAAATACAAAGAAATGCTGCAAAATGCAGGATTCGACGTAACTATCCCGACGGGAGGGGATCGTTTGACCTTCCCTGGGCAAGTCCTAGGGTGCAACTATTCGGGTGACGACCCGACCATAGGTCACTACCTGTTCCTTGGTTCTGGAGATTTCCATCCAATAGGGATGGTCCTTCACACAGGTAAGCCACTAGCCCTTCTTGATCCCTACACAGGAGAGGCGAGTGAGATGTCATTCTCGAGGATTGAGAGAATTCTTCGCCAGAGGTTCGGACTGATAATGGAAATTGGCAAAGCCGCAACATTCGGCATACTAATCGGAGAGAAGCCCGGTCAAATGAGAAGGAACCTGGCAATAAGGATGAAGAGAATACTGGAGAAGCATGGGAAAAAGGGGTACCTTCTGGCACTAGACCACGTTAGTCCCGATTTGATTGATTTCTATCCCGTTGACGCCTTTGTTAACACGGCATGCCCACGTATCGCAATAGATGATTCCGTGAGATACGAAAAGCCACTTGTGACGCCATATGAGCTAGAGGTGGCACTTGGTGAGAAAGATTGGGAGTCCGGTTACCAATTCGACGAAATTCCTTGATGGTCCAGTTCTTTGCCCCTAACAACTACTGTAATCCACACCATTGTTCAGAATATGTCTAAGAACGACGTTAGTACGACTAGTTTGATGGCGGACTATCTAGACAGCATCGGCGCGGGCAAGGTCTTGCTGGACCGGACGCCCCTGTCATTCGACTGGACGCCTCCAACGCTGGTGGGGAGGGACTCTGAATTGTCCGAGCTCGCCTCGATGTTCCTTGGAATAGGCAACGAGGGAGTTAGTGGGCGTGCTGTTATTATGGGTCACGTCGGAAGCGGGAAAACCGTTCTGACAAAGAGGTTCGGGGACGATCTATCAAGGGCCATGGACGGCAAAAGAAAAATCATTTTATCGCATGTTAATTGCAGGAATCACCCTTCGACATCTCAAGTTCTTCAGCAGATTGCCGTTTCACTGGACTCTAGGCACCCGGAGCGGGGATTCAGTTCGGGGGAGATTATCCAATCTGTCAGGAGGAACATCAGGTCGAGAGGGGTCCATCTACTCCTTGTGCTTGACGAAGTCGACGTACTGATCAGGAGGGATAGCCACGACTTGATATACAAGCTCCTAAGGATAGACGAGGGACAAGATGGCCAGGGATCACTGTCACTAGTCCTAGTAAGCCAGGATAGCCACCTACTTGGGCAACTGGAGCCGGCAATAATTTCCAGATTGGGCGAGAGTAACGTGCTCCTCCTCGAACCGTACACCGAAAGTTCACTCATAGGAATAGCGAGGCAGAGGTACGAGGCTTCTTGCAGAACTGGCTCTGTGAGCGATGATACTCTGGAGAAAATTGGGAGATTCTCCGCAGAGACAGGGGACGCAAGGCTGGCCATAGAGCTCTTGGAAGCCGCAGTTAGAAGGGCGGAGAAGGACGGTAGGGGCGAGGTCCTTCCAGACGACGTTCTGCCAAGCACGGTCCGAGTTGCATCTGTTGAGCCGAGCCAGGTCGATCAGCTCAGCGACCATCAGAAGCTGGTACTACTGGGAATCTGCAGGAGACTCCGGAAGGAGGAGGAAATATCCAGCGGAGATGCTAGGAAACTGTATGAAATAATATGCGAGGAGTTCGAAGTTAAGGCTAGGAGTTACACTACATTCTGGAAGCACCTGAAGGCACTGGAAAAGGAGGGTTTGGTGGAGACAAGGTCATCCAACTCGGCAGTGGGCAGGGGCAGGACTCAGTACATCACCATGACAAACATGGCACCAGCTGCAATAGGCAGTCGTATTGAGAAGGAGTTCTCTGGGCGGTAGAGAGGTATCCGGACCTATGCCGAACCGCTCTTATAGGGGCCTCATGTCGGGATGCCGTCCGAGGCGTAACTATGGCGGGTGAGCAGTCCTTCAAGGCAGTCGTAAATGACACCAATCCAAAGGCCGGAGGGCGTGCCTTCTCAGTTGACATCACTGGATCCAACTACAACCACTTCCTTGGAAAGAAGATAGGTGACGGTGTGGACGGCATGTTCGTAGGAGAGGGTGACCAGGCCCTGACCGGATACAAGTTAGAAATCACAGGAGGGTCCGATCTTACAGGTAGGGCAATGCGCCCAGATCTCGATGGGGGAGGCGTCAAATCGGTACTGATCACTGCCGGAGTGGGCTACAAGGGAAAGAAATACGTGAATAAGAAGGGCAAGACCTACCGCTACAAGTACGATGGGCTTAGGAGAAGGAGGAACCTTCGTGGAAATGTCATAAGCCAAGATACAAGGCAAATTAACCTGAAGATTGTAGAGGCCGGAAAAAGGCCTCTTGGCGTTATCTTCGGCCTCGAGGAAGAGGCCGCAACTGTCGAGCAGTCCTCTGGTGAAGAGGAGTGA